>JAFGFN010000040.1 GCA_016931035.1 Candidatus Sumerlaeota bacterium | reverse complement strand
TATTCACATTCGGCCCCTGCCGGGGCCGCTGGAACGCGGTGACCCCATTTGCTCACGACATTTTTGTCCTTTGTTTTCAATATCGAGGCGAAGATCGCGCCTTTCTGTTTTGGACAAGAGTGATCTGAAATCTGAAATCTGAAATCTGAACTCTGAACTCTGAACTCTGAAATCCGCAATCCGAGATCCGAAATCGAGGGACGCCATGGCCAAGATAGACGAACTCTTCAAGATCATTCTTCAGAGCGGAGCGTCGGACCTCCATCTCGAGCAGGGTCAGCCGCCCAAGATGCGGCTCAACGGCTCGATCCAGACGATCCGCGAAGAAACGTTCGACGCCGAACGGACGCGCCTGCTTCTGAGCGAAATCGCGTCCGACGATCGCTGGACCCACTTTCGCGACACGGGCGACCTGGATTTCGCCTATTCGCTGGGAGACGAGGCGCGGTTCCGGGCCAACTACTATCGTCACGCCGGGGGGTTCGGCGCGGTGTTCCGCATCATCCCCAAGGATATTCTTTCGATCGCCGATCTCCAGCTGCCGCAGGTCCTCGAGACCTTCGGCCAGATGCGCAACGGCCTGATTCTCGTCACGGGTCCGACCGGCAGCGGCAAATCCACGACGCTGGCCGCCATCATCGACTATATCAACACGAACCAGGCGCGCCACATCCTCACGATCGAGGAGCCGATCGAATTCGTCCACACCAATAAGAAGTCGATCGTCGTCCAGCGCGAGGTCGGCATCGACACGCCGAGTTTCGGTCGCGCGCTGCTCGACGCGGCGCACTCGGACTACGACGTGATCCTGGTGGGCGAGATGCGCGACCTCGAGACGATCGCTCTCGCCATCTCGGCGGCCGAGGCGGGAAACCTCGTTTTCGGCACCCTCCACACCAACAGCGCGGCCAAGACGATCGACCGCATCGTCGACGTCTTCCCCCCCGAGCAGCAGCCCCAGATCCGCACCATGTTGAGCGAGTCGCTCAAGGCGGTGTGCTCGCAGCTCCTCCTGCGGCGCAAGGACGGCGGCCGCATCGCGGCGCACGAAATCCTGTTGCGCACCCCGGCCGTGGCCAACATCGTCCGCGAAGGGAGCGGCGGGCTGAACAAGCTGCACTCGGTCATGCTCGGCGGCAAGAGCATGGGGATGCAACTTATGGACAACGTGATCGAAGACTACTTCCAGAAGGGAATCGTCTCCGGTCACGAGGCCTACATGAAGGCCCTCGACAAGGAACGCTTCGAAAGATACTGCGAACAGCGGTAAGGCTTATCGAAGAAAAGGGGAGAACGTTCAGCCGCGGATAGACACCGATTGAACACGGACGAAGAAGATCGAGCCGAAGAACCGCCCACGAATCGCACGAATTCTCGCGAATCCGAGAGAAATCTCGGCCGCAATCCGTGTTCGATCCGTGTCAATCCGCGGCGGGTTCTTTTTGTTCTTCGGATGAAGTCGACGAGAGGTCCTGGGCCTGAAGATTGCGCGGGACGGTCTCGATCTGGGGAGGCGAAAGGAGGTCGGGACCGGTCGACGCGCCGAGCTCCTTGAACTTGCGCGCCGTGACGAGAAGGCGTCCTTCCATCGACGCGGCGGCCTTGTTGTACGATTCGATAGCCGAGTTGAGGCCGCTCTGGATGCCGACGAAGTGCTTGGCGAAGACGCCGACCCGGTCGTAGAGTTCCTTTCCCAAGTCCGAGATCGCCTGGGCGTTTTCGGCGAGTTGTTCCTGGCGCCAGCCGTAGGCCACGGCCTTGAGAAGCGCGATGAGAGTGGTCGGCGTGGCGATGATGACCTTCTCGTTGACTCCCTCTTCGATCAGGCCGGGCCGGTGCTCCAGGGCGGCGCTGAAGAACGTTTCGCCCGGAAGAAACATCACGACGAATTCGGGCGCGGCCTTGAACTGGTCCCAGTACGACTTGGCGCCGAGCTTCTTGAGATGACTTTGCACCTGCGCGGCGTGCTGCCTGAGCCGTTCCGCGCGGGCTTCTTCGTCCTTGGCTTCGATTGCCTCCAGGTAGGCTTCGAGAGGCGTCTTGGCGTCCACCACGATTTGCCGTCCGCTCGGGAGGCGGACCACCATGTCGGGACGAAGGCGGCCGTCGGCCGTCGCGACTTGTTCCTCGAAGTCGCAACGTTCGAGCATCCCCGCCATCTCGACAACGCGGCGCAGCTGAATCTCGCCCCAGCGGCCGCGCGCCTTGGGCGAGCGGAGCGCCGTGACCAGGTTGGTCGTCTCTTTGACCAACTGCGCCTGGTCCTTGCCGAGCGAGAGCACCCGCTCGTTGAGCTCGGCGTAGGACTTGGTGCGGTCCTTCTCGATTTCCTGAATCTTGGTGTCCACGCGGTCGAGCGATTGCTTGAGCGGCTTGACCAGTTCGTCGATCGCGCGTTGACGCTTGTCGAGATCGCCTCGCGCGCCTTCCTGGTACTTCTCGAGGGTGGCCTTGGCGAGATTCAGAAACGATTCGTTCGAACTCTTGAGGGCTTGTCCGGCCAGGGCGTTGAAGGCGTCGGCGAGTTTGGCCCGGGCTTCGTCGAGGAGGGCGAGCTTCTCCTCGGCCGCCTTGCGTTCTTCTTGCATCCGCGCGTCGATTTCGGCCAGGCGGGTCTTGAGAGTGGTTCCTTCGCCGATCAGATCGTCGATCTTGCGTTGGGCGTCGGATATCTCGCGTTCGAGTTCGGGAATTCGCGACGTTCGGGCCCGCTCGGCGGCCAGGTTCTCCTTTTCGCGCGTCAGCTCGGCCTTGGCCCTGAGCCACGCGACGAACGCGGCGACGGCCAAAGCGACCGAGACCAGGGCGATCCCAGGGAGAATCTGTTCCATCGCCCGTCCTTCCGTTCGGGATCAGCTGTGCGCAGCCGATTATCTGCAAACCTTCAACCTTCAACCTTCAACTTTCAACCTTCAACTCTTAGTACAGCATCCACTCGCTTCCCGCGGACAAGCGATGCTCGACCGTGATCGGGAGGTTGAATGTGTTGTTCGACTCGTTTGCTTCTACGATGTTGTTCCAGGGATCGACCTCGACGCTCAGCGTGTGCGCGCCCGGCGCCAGCCGCCCGACGGAAACGTTCTGGGCCGTTTCGATGCCGGGCGCCGGAATCGGAGGCAGCCCTCCGATGGCCAACACGTTCGCGCCTTCGCGGATCACGAACAGGGCCTCGCCCGCGTCTCCCGGCCCGTCGTTGCGGGTGTTGAAGCCGATCCGGACCTCGCTGGTCTGATCCGGGGACGGAGGGCCGTACCACGCCGACTCGACGCGAAGGTCGGGAGGCGAGGCGACCTGGATCGTTTGCACTAGGGTGTTGTTGCCTTCCTGGGTCTCGATCACCTCGTCGAGAGGATCGACGACGATTTGTATCTCGCGCGGTCCCGCCTCGAGCATTCCCAGGGAGACGTTCTGTTGAGAGTGAAGACCTCCGCCGCCCGAGATGGAGGGGAGCGTGCCCGTCGCGCGTTGAACTCCGTCGACGAGAACGGAGTATTGACACGATGCCGCGGGCAGATTGCCCCAGTTGCGGGCGTTGAACCCCAGGGAGACCGAATCGAGCGTGGTGGGATTAGGAGGTCCCCACCACGTGGACTCGACGGTCAGATCGGGCAGGTCGGGATTGGCCTGCACGTTCACGACCAGCTCGTAGGTGTTGTTGTCTTCGTCGAATTCCGTGACGTCGCCGCCCGAGTCGGCCACGATCTTGACCGTGTGGGCGCCCGTCGTGCGGAACACGTACGGGATATCCTCCCACGAGATGAAGCTGTTCGCGTCGATGCCGTGCGTGACGCCTCCCGCGATGAGGGTCGTGTCGTCGAGCAGGTCGTAGAGTATGTCGGTCGAGACGTCGACCGATTCTTCCGAGTCGTTCTGGACCGCCACGTCGATATAGACCGTCTGTCCGACCAGGACCGTGTTCTGGGTGTGGGTGCCGGTCGAGGTGGACGCGACGACGGGGGCGTCCCAGGTGCTGGGTTGGTACGGAAGGAGGTCGGGGTTGCGGGTGCCGCGGATCTCCACATCGTCGATCGTGATATTGGCCCAGTCGTAGTAGCTGTCGAGAACGAATTCGAGCCAGATCTCGGCGTCGTCCGCCTTGGCGGAGGCGGGCAGCTCGACCGTATGGTCGGTGACGGTCGTCTGCGAAACGTTGGTGATCGCATCGACCAGGACCCACGCTTCCGTCCTCGACGACCAACAGAAGACGTAGACCGCGTCGCCGCCGATCAGACCGTAGAGATCGACCGCGTAGTCGAACACGACCGTCACGTCGTCCGTGTTGGTGCAATCCACGCTATCCGTCATGTAGAGAACGTCCCAGGTCGGCGCGTAGATGGTCGTCGCGCCCGTGCAGTAGGCCGCGTCGTCGCTGCCGGAGTTGAGCCAACGGTCGAGTTCCCAGTTGGTGGCGAGGGTATAGCCGTCGACGTCGAAATTCACCGTGTCCCAACCGTCGGGCGGAAACTCGCCGCTCTCGAAGTTCTCGGTGAAGAGAGTTGCTTCCGCGGTCTGATTCCCCGGTTGGTTGCGCGAACCCGGGGAATCCGTCGGGGCGACGGCGCCCGGGAGAAGACCCGTGGAGCCGGGCAGCGCGCGCACCGGTTCCGGACCGTCCGAGACAGGGGCGGCGGCGGCCTGGAAAGCGATGAGAGGAAGAAGGAACACGAGACAAAGGAAGAGGAAACGCGGGGGAAACATGATGTTGTCCTTTCGGGGGGGAGGAGACAACCGCAACAAACCCGACGGCAAACGGAGGCGGAAGCGCGCTCGGAATGGATTATTTCTTCCCCTTGGGCCACGGTCAAGGGGTTTTCGGGATCCTCCGGCGCTCCTTACCTCGCGACTGCCGTTTCCGGGCCGTCTCGGCGTCTCGCGAACGATTCTCTCGCAACAAGAAGACATTCTCTGCGTGCACGGACGCGATGATCCTCCGAACGCGGCAGGAGAAATCGGCACGGGCGGCGCCAACCGAAGGGGGCGAGCCGCCCGCGCCGATTCCTCATGGGGTGTGCTAGCCGAGGCGGGCGCTGAAGTCGTTGAATATCTCCATCAGTTGCGAGAACACGTCAGAACCGATCGTCGTCGGCTCTTGCTGACTGGCGTACTGCGCGTAGCCCTCGACGTTCCCCTCGCCGTTCGCCGCCGCGGGAGGCGGCCCCGAAGGAGGCGAAGGGAGCAGGCTGCTCACGTCGCCCGTGGACGCGGCCTTCTCGAATCGGTCGGCGATCTCGTTGAGCATCTTGACGATCGCGTCCGCGTCTTCGGTTCCGCTCACGTCTTCCTCGCTCAGCCGACCGGCGAGTTCGCGGATCCGATTCGCCACGTCGGTGAGGATCTCCTCGTACTTCTCCGGGTCGCTCGTCTTGAGATTCTCCAGTTTGCTGAGAAGATCCGAGAGCTCGGAAATGTCGGAGTCCGGCGGGGGCGGCGGAGGCCCTTGCGTTTGACCGGTCGGGCGCGACTCACTCGTCGCCGACGTTTGTTCCGTGCCGTCGACGGAGGCGGCCCCGCTCATTCTTTGCGCCATCTGAAGAAGAGCGGCAATCCCGATACCTTCGATTGAACTCATGATTCGTGACCTCGCTTTCTTGTTGATGCCGAGTCATTCGATTCCTGCGTTGCCGCGGAATCGGGCGCATCCATGGCGGCACTTACGGCAGACGGTCCGTCGTCTTGTCGGACGGTCCCGGATGGATTCGGATAGAACACCACCTCCTTTCGTCGCCCCGTCGATCGCGCCGCGAGGCAGTCGCGCCGGATCGAAGAGACTCTCAGACATGAGCGCTCATCGTCTCTCCCGCCGACCGGCGAGGGCGGACCCGCGAGCGTTCTCCCGGGAAGGGGTCGGGTCCGGGAGCGGCGCTCGAGATCACCATTCGAGACCGTCGTTCTCGCTGGTCAGTTCCATGAAACGCTTCTCGATAATCGCGTCGCGGTTCGCGCGGCGCTGTTCCAACAGGTCTCGGATGCGTTTGAGATCCGCCTCGATCCGTTTCGCCTCCGTCTCGCGCCGCTCGCCGCGCAGATCGAAGAGCTCGCCGAGTTTCTTCTTCAGCGAGTCGCGCTGTTCGGCCGCGTTGTCGCCGTCCGGATCGTTGCGGATGGCTTCGCCGAGGGACTCCGTCTCGGTCTCCATGCGATAGATCGACTTCTCGAGTTCGTATATCTCCGTGTTGGAGCCCTGGAGATCCTTCATTCGTCTGAGAAAGAAGAGAATCCCGTATCGCTCCTCGGGCGGCACGCTGCCGAACCCGCGCACGAGACGAAGGTGAAGATCGGGAAACTCGTCGGCGGTGAAACGCACCAGATCGTCCATCTCGAGTTGGAGGGGGAGGGGCAGAGTCTCCGTCGTTCCGAATCCCATGGGGAAGAAGCGAGGGCCCGGTGGAGAAAAAGGCATCGTGGGAACGAGAGGGTCGTACCCTTCCCCAGGCGGAGGCATCGGATGCCCTCTCCTCTCGAATCCGCCGACCGTGGGCTGCGCCCGCGACGCGCTTGCCGACAGAGCCAGGGCGACGCAAACGAAAAGGATCGCAACGGACCTGCAAGTTGTTGAGGTCATTTTACTCCTCCCTTGTTCCTTGGGAAAATCGGGCGATACTCCTCGTCCCGCGTATCGTCCCGTCCTGCTCCCGCGGAGCGCCGTCTACATCCCGGTCGCCGAATAGACTTGCGCAAGAGTCTCCTTGTGCAAGATGTACGTGCTGTTGAGCGTCCGCCTAAGGTCCCGGTCCAGCCGAGCGCCTCCGCCGTTGTCGTAGAGAAGGACTCGCGAGACGCCGTAGTGCGCTCGGACAAAACCCAAGTCCACATTGTGAAGGACCTGCGCGTCCGACGCTTCTACGCGTCCGGACTCGGTCGCTTGGCGCCATACGCCGTTTCCTCGACCTTTTTCCGTGAGGGCATTCCGCAAACCCCAGATGGACAGGAGGCTCACCGCCGCCACCAGGACGAACGCGGCGGCGCACGGCTCCAACAACGCCATCCACCACGGCGCCGGTTTCTTTGCACGCCCGGCGGCCGCCGCCGCGCGGCGCCTGAGTTCGACCTCGCGTGCGAACGCCAGTATTTCTCGTTTCGATTTGTCTGGGGGCTCGGGCAGCGAGCGCCGCGCCAGCCGGTCCCAGATCGGGTCATCCTCCCAGTCGTGGCGGTTGGACTCGACGCAATCGCCCTTGTATTCCTCTTTCTCAACCATTCTCGCTATCCTCCCTGATTTGGGACAGATGGGGACTTTTTTGTGCCTCGCCGGACTCCATTCCCGGACTCCCCAGAAGAGTCTGCAGTCGGCGCTCCGCCTGCCGCATTCTCCAAAGCACGGTCCCCAGAGGACACCCCATGCGGTCGGCGATCTCGCGAAACGTCAGATCGGCATCCACTCGCCAGAGGACGATCTCGCGCATCGCTTGAGGCAGTTGAGTCACCGCCCACGCCAGAAGCTGCGCTTCCTCCTTTTGCGACGTGCGTTCTCTCGGATCGGGCAGGGGCGAGACGACGCTTTCCTCGAGCGACTGCCCATTCCCCTCGGCCGTTTCCAATTCCTCTCGGCGGCGTTCCCACCCGGACCTTCGCTCGTCCACCCACAAGCGATGCGCCAGGGTGAAAAGCCAGGATCGGAACGCTCCGCGCGGCTCGTACCGATCCAGGTTCTCGATGACGCGTATCCAGGCCTTCTGGGCCGCGTCCTCGGCGGACTCGCGGTCCGCCCCCAGGGCGATCAGGAAGCCTAGCAGACGGGAGGCGTAGCGATCGTACAGCGCTTCGAAGGCGCCGACGTTTCCTTGGAGGTACTGGTCGATGATCCAGTCGTCGCTCGCCGTCATGGAGCTCCTCTGAAAGGTAAAACGGAGATAGGGGGAGGATTATTGGCGCCCGGCGCCAGGTTTTTTTTCGCCGGGCCCTCGAACGCAGTATGATCCGGCGGCGCGAGGCTTTCACGCCCAAAAAGAAGAGTTCCCGGAATCCCTTCCCTCGCGGCGTTTCTCGACAGCCGGGCGTTCCAATGCTTCAGCGGGTGAAGGCGGGCAACAACGAGGATGGGGCGCCGGTCACGGAACCGACGCCCCGGAGCGTTGGCGTCGCTGGGCGACTCGATCGTGTATCGGATCGGGTCTCCGGTGGCCTCGTCCACCCAGAGGCGCTTCTCGGTCGTCTCGTCCCTGACGAGGTGGAGGCAAACGCGCCGACCGTCGAGCCGCTCGATCGTCGTCTCGTCGGCCTTGGCGGGCAGGTTCTTGAGATCGTCGCTGGTCGTAAGCCGCGTTGATGCAGATAGTCATCATGAGCGCCGGAGGATTGGGATGCTTCCGCACGCGATGCCATCGGCGCCAGATGGTTTCCATCGCCTGCCGGAAGGCGTCTTCCGCGTCGTCCGGATCGCGTACGATGCGCCAAACGGCCTGCATCATGCGGCGTTTGATGGGCTGCACCCACCGCTCGTAGTCGTTTTGCCGCTCGTCCATCGGTTTCCTTCGCCTTGTCGGAGTACGAGGGCCACTAATCTCGCCTCTTACCCTCCATAACGCGCGGCGGGCTGGAGATGTTGCACGCCTTGTTGAAAGAAAACAGAGAGAAGCCTCGCTGGGACGAACAGCGGATCGAGTTCTCGGCCTTCCCGTACACCGCGAGTCTCTCTCGGCTCGGTTATCGGGTCAACTCGGATTCTGGGAACAAGTCCTGGTCGTCCCTAGTGGCGCAGATTCATCGCGATGGCTCTCTTGACTTCCGCGCCGCGTATGACGGCCTCTCGGGTCCGGGCGCATCTTGATTCAGCACCGGAATGAGTGAGACGCAACCCGGCGGGCTGCGCTACGTGGCGCAATCCGCCGGATTGCGAACAT
>JAFGFN010000039.1 GCA_016931035.1 Candidatus Sumerlaeota bacterium | reverse complement strand
GGCGTTGCCCTGGCCGTCCCAAGGCGAAGCCTTGGGCATAGTAGGTGAGCCTTTCAGGCTCGCAAGCCGCCGAACGGTAGTGGCATAAAGCTGGCGGAGACGTTTCTCTTCCGAAACGAGGACCTTCGTCTGAAATGCCGGGTTGCACTCGCAGGCAAGGGGTGCGTCCCGCGTTTTTGAAAACGGTTGGGCTCCCGACCTGTGTCCCCTAGCGCGAATCTTGCGTCGAAGGGCTCTCGCTAGCACCGGGTTTCAACGCGGTGAATCGCCGACAGCGAAGAAAAGGAACCGTTTCAACGGTTCTTCATCTCTCTCGAAACCGTTGAAACGGTTTCCGGGTTTTGCTCCGACGCCCGCACACCGGGCTGAAACCCGGTGCTAATGAGAGGGAGAAATCGGCCTCCTTTGCCGGAGAAGACGCCCGGTTTCAAGATCCTGGGACGCAACCCGCATTCGGCTTTCCACGCGAAAAGGCTTGATTTTTGTTGAGACAAGGTCTAAATATGACGATGAGTCTATTGAGACAATGTCTCAACTAGCGCCGCCGACGAGGTCGACCCACACCCATGATGTCCCGCTTTCGAAACCGCTTCAGAGGAGGCCGCCGTCCCTCTCCCGACACCGAGTCGCATCCCCGTTCCTCGCACGAGGATTCGCCGCTTGCCCCTGGGCCACATCGTCCTTCTTCGCCCCCGGGGGAACCGCGTTGCCGGGGGCCCTTCGAGACCCTCTTCGATCTGGTCACGGGCGACGTGGCCCGGATCGTACGCGTTCGGGGCCGACGCGGCGGCATCCGACAGCGTCTCATGGACATGGGAATCACCCGCGGCGCCGTTCTGCGCGTCGAACGCCACGCTCCGCTCGGCGATCCGGTCGAGGTCGCCGTGAAGGGATCCTATCTCGCTCTGCGCATGAGCGAAGCCCGCTTCATCGACGTCGAGAGGATGTAGCCGGTATGGCGTGCATCGCGATCGCCGGGAACCCCAACTCGGGCAAATCGTCCGTCTTCAACAATCTCACCGGGATGCTGCAACGGGTCGGCAACTACCCGGGAGTCACCGTCGAGCAGCGGCGCGGACGGGCGCGGCTGGGCGATCGCGTCTTCGACGTGGTCGATCTTCCGGGGACGTATTCGCTCACGGCCTACTCGCAGGAGGAGCTGGTCGCCCGGCGCTTCCTGCTCGACGAGAAACCCGACGTGGTGATCGACGTCGTCGACGCCTCGAACCTCGAGCGCCACCTGTATCTGACCGCGCAGCTTCTCGAGACGGGCCTCCCCCTCGTCATCGCCTTGAACATGGCCGACGTGGCCGAAAGCCGAGGCATGGAGGTCGACGCCAAGCGACTCTCCGAACTCCTGGGCGTTGCTGTTGTCCGCACGGTGGGGAGCCGGAACCGCGGGACGCGCGATCTCCTCCAGGCTTGCGCCGACACGCTCGCCTCGGACCGGGTCTCGCCCTCGCACAATGTGGACTACGGACCCTACGTCGAAGAAGAGCTCCGTTCGCTTTCGACTTTGCTCGAGAGCGAGGGCGTCGTGTCGCGCGCCTTCGAGGGACAAACCCGTTGGATGGCGATTAAACTTCTCGAAGGAGATTCTCAGGCCGAGACGAAGGTCCGCGACGCTCTGGGCGAATCGTCCGCCGCCGTGCTCGACGCGGCGCGGCGCTCGGCCGGGATCATCGAACGACATCATCACGAGGACGCGCCGACCGTCATCGCCGAAGGGCGTTACGGTTTCGCCGCCGGGGCCGTCCGGCACTGCCTGGCGCTCAGCGGCGAGGCGCGGCAACACACGACCGACCGGATCGACGCCGTCGTCTGCCACCGTCTGCTGGGTCCCCTGATCCTGGTCGGGGTCGTGGCGGCGCTGTTCTTCTTCGTCTTCAAGGTCTCGGACGAGTGGGCGTGGGTGCCCTGGTTCGGCGGAGCGCTCAGCCCGACCGGCATCATGGAATGGGCGTTCGCCCGGCTGGCCGACTCGGTGGCGGGTCTCGAGAACGTCTCGCCCCTTCTGCACTCGCTTGTGCGCGACGCTCTGATCGGCGGGGTCGGGGGCGTCCTGAGTTTCGTTCCGCTCATCTGCGCCATGTTCCTCTTCATTTCGGTCTTGGAGGACACGGGCTATGTCGCCCGAGTCGCGTTCATCGTGGACCGGGTCTTCAGAATGTTCGGGATGCAGGGCAAATCGATCTTGCCGTTGATCGTCTCGGGAGGTCTCGGCGCGGGCGGGTGCGCCGTCCCCGGCGTCCTGGCCACGCGCACGCTGCGCGACGAGAAGGACCGAATCGTGACGATGCTCGTGGTTCCCTTCATGAACTGCGGCGCGAAAATGCCGGTTTACGCCATGTTGATCGCCGCGTTTTTTGCCGATCGGCGCACGACCGTCATGTTGGCCCTCTGGGCGGTGTCCTGGGCGGTATCTCTCGGCGTCGCGGCGATTCTGAGGAAGATCTTGTTCCGAGGCGAACAGACGCCGTTCGTCATGGAGCTGCCGCCGTACCATGTGCCCTCCCCGATCGGTGCGCTGCGCCACACGTGGGAGCGGACCTGGATGTACATCCGCAAAGCGGGGACGATCATTCTGGCGATCAACGCCGTGATGTGGCTCCTGATGTATTTCCCGAGGCCTCCCGCCCAGGAGATCGCCCAGGCGGGAACCGAACATGCCCGTCGCGCCGAAGCGTTGGCCCACAGTTTCGCGGGTCGCGCCGGCGTGGCGGCCGAGCCGCTGTCGCGACTGTCGGGATTCGACTGGCGTACCAACGTGGCGCTGATCGGCGGGTTCGCCGCCAAGGAACTCGTCGTCGGCGCTCTAGGGACCGTGTATGCCATGGGAGACGAGAGCGAGGACGCAAGCGGCGATTTCGGGCTCCTGGCCGCGACATTGCGGCGTTCGCCCGCATGGACGCCTCTGAAAGCGCTTGCCCTGATGATCTTCGTCATGTTCTATTCGCCCTGCCTGGCGACGATCGCCGCGATCCGACGCGAAACCGGCTCGTGGAAATGGCCGCTGTTCTCGACCGTGTTCTCGACCTTCGTCGCCTTCGTCCTCTCGACCCTCGTCTATCAGACGGGCACTCTCTTCGGTTGGGGGGGATAGAGGCTGGCGCGTTTGAGATGTGGCATGAGTATCCTGCTCATGTCTTCACGGGCGGGACGCCCGTGCCGCTCTCCTTTTCTCGTGACCGGCGATAGCGCCGTGTAGGATTCGTTTGCGTGGGCTTGACGCGGAGGCGCACTGCAAGTCAGCCTGCTTGAGCAGGCTCTCCGTTTGCCCCGGTCTTTAGGCCGGGGTGAGCGGGAGAAGAAAACCAAGGGTTGGCGCGTTTCCTGCCGCTTTTCGCAGGAAACGTGACGGCCCGGCTGGCCTCGGCGAGATCCCGGTAAGAGACGCCAAACAAAGGCGATTCCCCTTTAGACCGCCGGAGAAAACAATCATGAAATACCCAACCTCTCGCCGACCGAATACAGTCTCATCCTCTTCCCCACCGCGCGACGAGACGGACCGCGCGTGGGACGAATTCGTTGACCGCCTCAAGACCCGCGGCGAACGCGTCACGCGGTCGCGCGAACGCGTCTTTCGCTCCGTGATGAACCGGCACGACCACTTCCGCGCCGACGAACTGGCGCAGGAACTCGCACGCGGCCCGGGGCGCCGCGTCAGCCGGGGCACCGTCTACCGCACACTCGCCCTCATGGTCGAAACCGGCTTTGTGCGCGCCGTGCGCGACGGCGGCGCGCACTATCACTACGAACACACCTACGGCCACAGCCGTCATGAACACATGATTTGCGAGGCGTGCGGATCGTTCATCGAGTTCGACGCGCTCGAGCTGGCGCGCGCCATCGACAAGCGATGCCGCGAACGCCGCTTCCGCGAACGCACGCACCGCATTTCGGTTTTCGGGATTTGCGAAACCTGCGCCGAACGCTCGCCCGGCGCGGAATGAAAAAGCGTGCACGCCAGGGCTACGGCGCCAACAACGCCTGCGCCGCCCTTCTGGACCTCGATCTGCCGACGCCGCGCCCATCGTCCGTCATCCGCGTCCATCCAATCCGCGGCAACGACTCTTCTCGGCCACAGATTCACACGGATTGACACGGATGGGACGAGAGCGGACTGAAACCGTCGCGTGAGCGCCCGCCCTACTCAGTCGAGCGGGGCTTGACGCGGGGGCGGAAACGGGAGATGTCGCGGAGCTGGCGGAAGAGGTGGCGCTCGCGGTCGGTGATTTCGGTGGGGACGACGACTTTGATGGTGACGATTTCGTCGCCGCGCGCGCCTTCACCCTTCATGCCGCGTTGCCTGAGGCGCATCTTGACGCCCGACTGGGTGCCGGGGGGGAGTTTCATTTTGACCAGGCCGTCGAGGGTGGGGACGTCGACTTCGCCTCCGAGAACGGCCTCCCAGGGGGCGACGGGGAGATCGACGTAGAGGTTCGATCCCTTCAATTCGAAGATGGGGTGAGACTGAATCTCGATTCGCACGAGCATGTCGCCCGGGCGACCCGACGAGCCGGGCGGAGGCACCTCGCCTTGGCCGGTGAGGCGCAGGCGCGTGCCGTCCTTAACGCCTTGGGGGATTCGGATCTCGAGGGTCTTGGTTTGGGGAGTGGCGCCGCGGCCCTCGCAGGCGGCGCACGGGCTGCCGGCGATCATGCCGCTGCCCTGGCAGGCCAGGCAGGTCGAGTTGACGGTGAAGCGGACCTTTTTGGAGGTGCCGGTGAAGACTTCCTCGATCGTCACGGGCAGGGCGGTCTCGATGTCTTGGCCGTTGGAGTTGGCCTTGTCGGCGGACCTGGCCGCGCGGGGCCGGGCCGCGCCGGGGCGGACGCGGGGTGCGCCGCCGAAGAGGATGTCGAAGAATTCGCTGAATCCGCCGCCCAGGCCGCCCGCTTGGGGTCGGCCGTCGGTAGTCCCGGCCCATCCGGAGGGCACCTGGAAATCCATTCCGGCTTGGTAGCGCGAGTCGAGCGAATCGTACTGTTTGCGTTTGACCGGGTCGCTGAGGACGTCGTAGGCCTCCTGGACCTCGCGGAATCGCGCTTCGGCCGAAGGATTGTCCTTGTTGAGGTCGGGATGGTAACGCCGGGCGAGCTTGCGGTAGGAAGAGCGGATCTCGTCCGCGGCAACGTCGCGAGAAGACAACCCGAGGATCTTGTAGTAATCCCTGAACTTGACCATTGTGCGCCTGATCGAGCGTGTTGCCTGGGCCGTTTCCCTTTTCAGGGCAAATCGAGCTGCGCGGACGGGTCCTCACGGCCTTTTTCGGCCACCCGGCGACAGCACAATCCGGTACGCTAACCCAGTTCCGACGTTTCTGCAATGTTCGAATGAGGACAGCCGTCTCTCCCGCCTCGGGACACGCCAAGGCGGGGGGGCGCGGCATCGCCTAAGAGGGCCGGTCCCAACCTTCTTCGGGACCACCCCCATTTTCTTATCGGTCGGCTTGGAGCGAGGAATAGCTCCCTTCCAAGGGAGAAAACACTGACGGAATCCCCCCTGATTCTGGCGGAAACCCTGGGTAAACGATCCGGAAGCGTTCCGTGGAACGGTGAACGCCTCTCGTCCGGCGCGGGCCTGTTGGGTCTTCGCTGAGGTTGGCCAACTGAAGTTGGGACAACAAACCAAGAGCCCGAATCGGCCGAGGTGTCCTGTCAGCGACAGCAACCCTCGTTGGCCGGCCGATCCGCCGGTTCCCTGAGAATCCCGGAAGGGCCATCGCCTTTTTTTGCGCTTTTCCGTGCAACCTATTGCTCGTTTCTGCGTCCATAATGGACGAGAGAGCGTCTGGAAGATACGGGCACGCGAGACTCTCCCTCCCCCCCGGAGTCGCGCGCTCGATCCCTTGATCCTTCATCATGTGGATTAAGATTATGATAACTATTTAGTATACACACGGGGAGTCTTGTGGTATCTTGACTTAGCGAT
>JAFGFN010000038.1 GCA_016931035.1 Candidatus Sumerlaeota bacterium | reverse complement strand
GTAACGCGGCCCCCTAGGCTCGGCGACGCGCGGCGCGACCTCGGCATAGTCTTTTTCGTAAACCGTGTCGAGGATGTTGACGATGTTCTTGCGTATTCCCGTCGGAGTGATTCCGTTTTCGCGGTTATAGACGAGCTGGGTCTCGCGCCGTCGGCGCATCTCCTCGATCGCCCTTTCCATGCTTTGGGTCACCGTGTCGGCGTAGAGGATCACGCGTCCGTCCACGTGGCGCGCGGCGCGGCCGCAGGTCTGGATGAGCGAGATGCGGTCGCGCAGGAAGCCTTCCTTGTCGGCGTCGAGGACGGCGACGAGCGAGACCTCGGGCAGGTCGAGTCCTTCGCGCAACAGGTTGACCCCGACCAATAGATGAAACTTCCCGAGCCGCAGGTCGCGCAGGATCTCGGTGCGTTCGATCGTGTCGATATCGGAGTGGAGATAGCGGACGGCGACGCCGAGTTCCGTGTAGTACTCGGTCAGGTCTTCGGCCAGGCGCTTGGTGAGCGTGGTGGCCAGGACCCTCTCGTCGCGTTCGACGCGCTTGCGGACCTCTTCGAGGAGGTCGTCGACCTGGTTCGTCGCGGGTCGGACCTCGACCTCGGGTTCGGCGAGGCCGGTGGGTCGGACGACCTGCTCGACGACGATGCCGTGCGACTGTTCGATTTCGCGGTCGCCCGGGGTGGCGGAGACGTAGAGCACCTGGCCGAGACGTTCGTTGAACTCTTCGTACTTGAGCGGACGGTTGTCGAGCGCCGAGGGGAGGCGGAAGCCGTGTTCGACGAGGTTGAGTTTGCGCGCCCGGTCGCCGTTGTACATGGCGCGGACCTGGGGGAGGGTGACGTGGCTTTCGTCGATGAAGAAGAGGTAGTCTTCGGGGAAATAGTCGAGGAGGGTATAGGGCGGCTCGCCGGGTTGGCGTCCGTCGATGTGGCGCGAGTAGTTCTCGATTCCCTGGCAGACGCCGACTTCCTTGAGCATTTCGAGGTCGTAGAGCGTGCGCTGCTCGAGGCGTTGCGCTTCGACGAGGCGGTCGGCGTTGCGCAGTTCGTCGAGACGGTCGGCCAGCTCGGCGCGGATCGACACGATCGCCTTGTCGAGGCGCGGCCGCTCGACCACGTAGTGCTTGGCGGGGAAGACGGTCGCCTTGCTCAGTTCGCGCAGCCGGGCGCCGCGCAACGGATCGATTTCGCAGAGCGATTCGATTTCGTCGCCGAAGAACTCGATCCGCACCGCGCTGTCGTCCTCGTAGCCTCGATAAACGTCGACCACGTCGCCTCGCACCCGGAACGCGCCGCGGTGGAAACTCGTGTCGTTGCGTTCGTATTGAATCTCGACCAGGCGGCGCAGGAGGTCGTCGCGTTCGATCTCCTGGCCGCGTTCGACGCCGACCGACATTCCGGCGAACTCTTCGGGCGAACCGATGCCGTAGATGCACGACACGCTGCACACGACGATCGCGTCGCGCCGCTCGAGGAGCGATCGGGTGGCGGAAAGGCGCACGCGATCGAGCTCCTCGTTGATCGAGCAGTCCTTCTCGATGTAGAGGTCGGTGCGCGGGATGTAGGCCTCGGGTTGGTAGTAGTCGTAGTAGCTGACGAAAAACTCGACGGCGTTATGCGGGAAGAGATCCTTGAACTCGCGATAGAGTTGGGCGGCCAAGGTCTTGTTGTGCGAAAGGACGAGGGTCGGACGATTGAGCTCGGCCACGACCTGGGCCATGGTAAAGGTCTTGCCCGAGCCGGTCACCCCCATCAGGACCTGGCGGTCGCGCCCGCGGCGGAAACCCTCGACGATCCGGCGGATGGCGTCGGGCTGATCGCCGCTGGGCTGGAAATCCGAGACGAGTTCGAAGCGATCGGTCATTGCAGTCTCTCGGGGCACAGGCGGGGAACGTTCCCGCGGGTGTTCAGCAATCCAGAATAGGTCCTATGGGTCCAATGGATCCAATGAAAAGAGCCGCGCCGAACCAGGCTGGAGGGTTCGGCGCGAGGAAGAGACTTCGGTTCGCGTGCGCACGGCGCGCGCACGGAGATTCACTTCACGGAGGCGATCTCGCGGCCCACCAGGAGCGCGTCACGGAACTGCTCGACGGTGAGCAAGGGGAACGCCTTGTCGAGTTCGACGAGGAAGATGAGTTCCTTGTGAGTCGGCTTCATGATGCGCCACATTTCGCTGTGGTTGACGAATTTCTTGAGCGAGGGCGAGATTTCGGGATTGCGCAGGATGGTGTCGCGCAGCTTCTTTTGCGCGTCGGACCCCTTGGCGACTTTCTCGAGATCTTTGCTCAGGCCCGGAACGTTGAGCACGGGCGCGTCGGTCACGAAGCCGTGGAGCCGGTTCGGGAGTTTTTCGCGCACCCAGAGCAGGACGGCTTCTTTCTCGGCGATGCCGATGTCGGCCGCGATCTGTTGCCACAGTCGCAGAGACGGCGTGACGAAGCCTTTCTCGAACTTGAAGATGGCCGGACCGGAGACTTTGTAACGTTCGGCCAGATCCGCTTGGGTCAGTTTGTGCGTTTTCCGATACTTCATGATGCGCGCCCCAAGAGCCGTGGCTGACTCGGTGTACTTTGCCATGTCGTTCCTCCTCGGTCAGTGCCGAAAGACTGGGAATGATCTCGACGGTTTGCGCGGACCGGCCTTCGCCACGCGGGCGACAGGACATCGCCTCCTCGCCTGTGCGCGATCCGCCCGAAAGCGGATGACCCCCTCTGAGGAGAAGACGATCCGAAACTCTTCCCACGAGCATGGCAGACAACAACGATACTGTAAAGAGAAAACGAGACTCGAGTTGCCCCGAGGACCGATCGGTTCGATCCGCGCGCCGCGCACGGGCGCGCGGCGGACCCGGGGCGATTCGGTTTACCCGCAAGGGCCCCGGGGATTCGAGAAAACGGCCAATCCGCGGCGGCCCGGATCCGAGAGCGCCGGGCCGAATCCGACTCGGTATGTAAGTATTCCAATCCCCATAGAGTGAGGATACTCTCGCCCGGCAAGGTCGGAGGGGCGGGCTGCCCGCGCTTCGGTCCTTGAATTCGTCGCCCGGGGCCGTTAGACTTCGCTGATTGCGCATCGTTCGCGCGAGGCGCAAATCTTGAAACCAAGGAGAATCTCGATGGGAGACGCTAGACCGATTCGGGTGGGAATACTGGGCTTGGGCCGTGCCGGGTGGGGAATGCACTGTAAGGAACTCGATTCCCGCACTGAGAAGTTCCAGATCGTCGCCGGGTGCGATCCCGACACGGGACGGCTCGCACGTATGAAAGAGCGATACGGGTGCGCGACGTACCGGACGATCGACGAGTTGTTGGGGGATGCGAACGTCGATCTGGTCAGCATCGCCAGCCGTTCGCCCGAGCACGTCGAGCACGCGATCCGGACGCTCAAGGCGCGCAAGATCGCTTTTCTCGAGAAACCGATCGCTCTGAGCTACGCCGAGGCGAAGAAACTCAGGACGACCGTCGCGCGCACAAAGGGGAAGTTGTTCCTCCGCCACAACCGCCGGTTCGAGCCGGCATTCGTCCATATCCAGGAGATCGTCGCGTCGAAGATCCTAGGTAACATCTATGAAATCAAGCTTCGCCGCCACGGTTTTCAGCGCCGCAACGATTGGCAGACCCTCATCCGGTGCGGTGGCGGCCAGCTTCTGAACTGGGGCCCTCACATCATCGACCACGCGTTGCGATTCCTCGACGGCCCCGTGGCCGAGATATGGAGCGACCTGAAAAAGGTCGCGGCGGTGGGCGACGCCGAGGATCACGTTCACATCATCCTGACCGACAAAAACGGTCGGAAGGTCGACCTGGAGATCAGCGGCGGCGCGGCGATTTCCGAGCCGGAGTATATCGTCTTCGGCACGCGCGGCGCGCTCACCTGCAAGGGGAAGGAAATCCAGCTAAAGTACCTCAACCCGGCGCGGAAACTCGGCCGGGTGCGGGCCGAGGTCGCCTCGCCTCCGATGGAAGGGGCGTTCGCCAACGCCGAGAAGCTCGAGTGGATTCAGGAGACGATCCCCGTCGGCCCCAAGACCCCGAGCTCGACCGAAGGCATCTGGGACCATCTCTACAGCGCGCTGCGCGAGCGCAAGAAATTCCCCGTCACGCTCGAGCAAGGCCTCGCGGTGATGGACGTCATCTCGAAGGTCAAGAAGGGGACCCTGTTCGAGGGATGAGTTGTGCGATTCCCGGTCGAAGAGGGTTCCCGCCGGACCGCCCGCCGCACGAGGCGGCGGATCTGCGCGGCATCATTCAGAGCGCTGGGGAGATAGGGCGCCTCTCGCGGGCGTAGATCGAAATCCGGGCCGTTTCCGTCGCGCCGACCTGGGCCCGGTAGATGACTTTCTGCGCGTAAGTCTCCTTGAACCAATCTTCTGCGCGAAGCGTGTCGAGGTGCAGGAACGTGTCGACCGTGACGAGATAGTCCGGGCGCTCGGCGCGGATCACTTCGCGCACCCACTCGGGTGTGCCGCTGTCGGGGATTCGGAGCCGTGCGCCCGAGCGCTCGATTCGCACGCGGTCGGCGCGACGCGCCCGGAGGACTCGGTCGGAGTTGATCCCGCTCGAATCGATGACGCGGCATTCGGGCAACGCCCAAGCGACCGCGCCGACCTCGCCGACCAGGACGCTCGCGCCCGGCAGAGCGTGAGCGCGTATCCATCCCGCGGCTTCGAGATAGACGCGTTCTCTGTGAATCAGGTCCAGGGGCCAGCGACGGTAGTGGGGGAGGACGGCACGAAGATGGACGGCGATCAAAACGACGGCGACGAGGACGGGAAGAAACCAGTGGATTGCGGATTGCGGATTTCGGAATGCGGATTGGGAACTGCGGATTGGGGATTTCGGATTCGGGATTCCGGATTCGGGATGCTCAATCGGAGGGTCCGCCGTTCCCCGTTCCGACCGAACCTCTTCAATTCGCATTCCGCAATCCGGATTCCGCAATCCACAAAGCGCCCATACTCCCCAGACGGCCACCCAACTGAAGGCGACCAGCTCGGGCGCAAGATACCAGCTTTGGATCAGAATGCGGCTCGCGCTGAATCCCAGAAGCGAAGCCAAACCCCATAGCGGCAGCGCGAGAATGCGACTCCGTTTGAAGGCGAGCAACGCGATTCCGACTAGGAAGAAGACCAGGAGGTAGAGGTTGAAGCGGGCCGTGGGCATTCCCTCGAGACGTCCCGCGAGGAAGCGGAGCTGGGTCAGGAGGTTTTCCGAGAAGAGGCGAGGCTGGATGACTCGCTTGGCCTCGACCGAATGCGGGACATAGGAACCGAAGGTCGCCAGAGCGTAGACGACCCACGGGATTTGAGTCGCGGCGAACAGAACTAGAGACAGCCAGGCTTGGCGTTTCGAATCCCAGACGATCCAGGCTAGGACAATGAGGGCCAACGCCCAACCGTCGTAGCGGGTCAGGACCGTCAGGCCCGCCAGCAGGGCCGCCGTGTGTCTTCGTCGGGCGGCCGCGGCGGCCAGGGCGCTCGTCCCCAAGCCGACGAAGAGGATCGTCTCCATGCCGGAGATCATCGTGAAAATCCAATGGGGGGAGGTGGTGAGAACGGCCGCCCACGTCAATCCGGCCCAGACGGGCTGGCGCGTCCCGCCCGCTTGGCGAAAGAGAAGAATGCCCGAGAAGAACGTGAGCGCCGCCCCAAGAACGCTCAGAGCCATGGCCAGCGTCGGAAGCGGAGCGCCGGCCGTTCGCCCCGCCGCCAGGAGGAGGGTGAAGAGGGGGGTGCTCGTGCCCAAGATGGGACCGTCGGATACGTTGAACACGAATCCTCTTCCCGACGCGATGTTCTCGGCGTAGCGAAAAGTGATGTATGCGTCGTCGATCAACGCGGGTCCGAAGACGACGGTCGGCAGAACGGCCAGGGCCAGCGACGCGGCGAAGAGCGCGGTCGCGGGCGAACGCAACAAGCGGTTGAGTTGCAGTGCGGCGGGCTCCATGGCGGGCGATACGAACCTCGGATGGGAGGATTGGGCGCTTCGAGGGTAAGATAGCGAATGGGGGCCGGAGAGCGCTACGGATTTCTCAAGGCGTGTATTTTGGTTGACACCAGGTTCTTGTTATCCGCATGATGGAGCGTCCTGCAAACGACCTGCTTCATGGGGGATTGAGAACAGATCATGAGTGATTCTCGTACCGGGCAAAACGCCCGCGCCGCTCGAAGGACATCTTCAGACGCAGCTCGGCGAACGGCGTCTCGCGCGTGGGTGGCCGCGATGGCGACGGCCCTTGCTTTCTGCTGGAGCGCCGCGGTCTTCGGCGACGAGGTGGAATTGACCGACAATCGCCGGATTTCAGGCAAGATTCTCGAAGAGACGGACGACTTCATCAAGGTCCGCACGATTCAGGGGGAGATTACCCTCCTCAAGTCGCGCGTCAAGAACGTGATCCGCGAGACCCGCATCCAGGCCGAGGTGGACGGCGACCTGGCAGCGATGCAGAAGGATTACAGGACCGCCTTAGACCTTTATAGACAGGCTTACGACGAACATCCCGATTCCCAGCAGTTGGCCGAGAAGATCCGGAATCTAGAGAGCATGATTTCCGACAGAGATCTCCAGGCCAGACAGGCCCTCTTCGACGAGGCGATGGTTCTGGTCCAGAGAAAGAATCGGGCGGGAGCGCGGGAGATTCTCGAGCAGATCGTCGCGGAATCCGAACCCGACAGCGCCGGGGACCGCAGAGCCCGTCGCGCCATCGCTTACACCTACCTCCTCGATAGTCTGGCTCACCGCGACAGGGTCGAGAACCAGCTGGCGATCCGATGCTTGGAGGAGGCGGTCAAGGTCGATCCGACGCTGCCGGTGGTGCAACTCGAACGGGCTCATCTTCTCAGCGCCTACACGAGCAACGTCGACGTCACCCTCGCCGCCTTCCGGATGGGGCTCGAAGAGGGAGCGCGCTACGTAGCGCTGGACCCCCGGGAACGCGACAGATACAAATCCTTCGAGCCTCCGGAGGCTCGTTTCGACGAGGGAAGTCTGCGTCGCTACCAGTATGAATACGGCGTTCTGCTGTTCAACTGGGGCAAGACGCAAGAGGCCGCACGGGTCTTCCTGGATCTACTCAAAGGCGACATGAAGGTTTTCACGAAGGTGGAGAGCGACAGAATCATCAAGTACATCGTCGACGCCTACACGGATCCCGCGACAAACAGGGCCCTGGAGTTCGACCGCGCAACGCTGCACGAACAACTCGATACGGCTCTGGCGCTGGACCCCAGCGTGACGCGAGGGTGGTTTTTCAAAGGGCGTCTCTACCTGGACGACGACAGGACGACCGAGGCGGTGAAGATGTTGACCCGGGCGATCGAGGTCGGACAGAACGTCCCCGAGCTCTATCTGAACCGGGCCAAGGCCAACATCAGGCTTCACGAGTACGAGTTGGCGCGTAGAGACCTGGAGAGAGAGATCTCTATTCAGGACAGCTACGCCGTGCGTTGCATGCTGGCGGATGTCTCGCTGAGGTGCTCGGAATACGACGCGGCGCTCGAACAGCTGACCAAAGCGGTCGAAATGGAGCCGGAACAGCTCCCCGCGCTGATTCTGCGGGCCCGCGCCTATCGTCTCCAAGCCATGACGACGGGAGTGTCGCCGACCCGCAGGGACGAGCTGCTTCTCAATGCCAAGAGAGATCTGGAGCTGGTCTACTTCAAGAACAACAAGTCGCGCGAGGCGGTTCTGGAACTGGGCCGCGTCTTGCGCGACGGCAAGATGTACGCGGAAGCCGAGAAGTGGCTCAACCAGGTCATCGGCGATCTGAGAGGCGAAGAGACCACGGCGACCTTGAGCGTCGACGACAAGGGCCTGTTGGCCGAGGCCTACGTCGAGCGGGGCGGCCTCCTTCTCGACGGCGACAACAGAAATCGAGCGGAAGAAGACTTCCGAAACGCCCTCAAGATACAGCCCAACTGCGCGATCGCCTTCAACCGCCTCGGGCAGGTGGCGGAAAAGCAGCTCAACTACGAGAAGGCGCGAGAGAACTACGCCAAGGCCATCGAACTCGATCCGAAGAGCGCGGAGTTTGAACTCTCCATGGCCCAAGTCTGCCACACCTTTTTGAAGGAATACGAGCGGGCGATCGAACACTACGAGGCTTACAGGAGAAAAGGCGGCGTGAACCTCAAGCTCAACTCCTGGATTAGTCAGTGCGAGACCGCCCTCCAGGCCAAGTAGGAAGACATGAGACCGCCAATCTCGATCCGGAAAGCCCACCTTGCGGCGGTTCTCTTGGGCGCGCTGGCGTTGAGCGCCTCTCCCACGCGGCAGCGATGTCGCGCCCAACAGGCGCCGCCCGCCCTGCGCCAAGAGGAGTCGGTGGAGAAGCGCGCAAAGGATTTTCTCGATCTCGTCCAATTCGGCGACTTGCTGGCGCAGTGCGGCCTCGAAGAGTATGCCCTGCCTTTTTACTCCAAGCCGCTCAGCGAATCCGAGAATTTCCCCCTAACCGACGTGCGCCTTCGCGTCGAAGCCCAGTCGGCGATCTTCGCTCTCAAGAAGAAATGCGACGCCGCGATCGGCATCCCCCCCGAAGAGGCGATGCGATTCGGACTGACCGTCTTGGCGCCCAATGAGACTCAGGTTCTCACTTCGATTCGTTCCGGAGTCACTGCTTCGGACGACCCGGAAGCGCGCTGTGTCGGGCGGATCGCCTCGGTCTACGGTTTCTTGACCGTCCGGGAATCGGCGACCGTGAGCGCGGAACTGGACACCGCCTATCGCGACGCCCAGCTGGTGAACCTGCGGCGCGTCGGCGACGTACTTCTTGTAAAGGCCTACGCCGACTTCTTCGCCGGCCGCTACAGCACCGCCGACGAGTCCGCCAGGGCGGCCCAACAAGCCTATTCTCAATTCGGCGACTTTCTTTCGCAGGCCGAGGCGCTCCTGTTTCGCGCAAAGTTCCAGCGAGCGGTGGGCAATCTGGCCGCGGCGAGCCTTCGCGAGCAAGAGGCGGCCAACGTGTTTCGCGACCCGACGGCCTCGCCGATTTCCTACCCTCAGAAGGCGTCGGCGTCGGCCTCGAGTCTGCTCACGGGCCACGCCGAGGCGGCGGACCGCCACGAATACCGGAGCGCGATGAATCAGATCCTCTCGCTCCTGGTCGCCAAACGTCACGGAACGGACGCGGACGACAAGCCCCGGCGGGCGTCTTCCGGCAGAATCGGCGAGGCGGAGCTATTGGCCTATCTGGCCTACTATGTCCAACAACAGGGCCACGCCGCGGTTGCCCGCATCCTTCTCGATCTCGCCGACGAGGCGATCGCCGAGGAGATCCAGCCGATCCCCAAAGCCCGCTTCGACTGGATCACGGGCAAATACTGGCGTTCGTCGGGCGATGCCATGATGGCGTTGAGACGACTCGACCACGGCGCGAAACTCCTCGAACGCGGCGGGGGGGCGCCCGTCCCGGACCTGGCCGTCGGGCTGCTCGAAGAACGCGGACTGACCCTTCTGCAGAACGGACAGCCCGGACCGGCAAAACGGTCCCTGGAGGACGCGCTTGCGATGGCGCGGAAGTATGAGCGATCTCGCGAAGTCGAGCGCCTCAATCGCTATGTCGAAGAGATCGACAAGGGCCAAACCGACGTCGCCGAACTGACGAAACTCCGACAGGACGCGGACGAGAAGAAGAGAAGCGAAGAGTGGGCCGCGCTGGCGGCTTCCGGTCCCCGGGTGTTCCACTCGCCTTTCGTTTCCGACTACTCATCGGGCGAAGTGAAATCCGAGGCCGAGGCCGTGGCAACCGCGAGCGCGCCCGGAAAACTCAGAAGGCCGACCCCTAGCCCGACTCCCTACAAGGGATCGAGCGAGCGACTCGAGATCTTGATCCGCACCGAACAGTGGGCCAAGGCGACACAGGTGCTTGAGGAAAAGATCGCACGCGACGGAGAATCGGTCCCCGACCTGATGCGGCTGGGGCAATGCTATTTCAACCGTCTCAAGTGGGACCAGGCCGTCGATGCCTTCGAGAGAGTCCTGAAACTGGATCCGTCGAATTCGAGCGCCCGCAGCTATCTCGATCTCGCCAAGAGCCGCATCGATTAGTGACAATCCCGCCGGCGCCCCCGCGGGCGGCTCGGCCGCTTGATGGAAGAGAACGGGTCTCGCATGCGTTCAAAGGTTCTGGGATTCTCCGTGTTCGCCGCCGTTTGGGCGATTTCGGGATGCGCCCGCACTCCCTCCGTGCGCGAGATCCCGCCCCACGAGACGCTCGTGACGCTGGTCTCGGATTTCTATCGTTTCGCGCAGACCGATCTCTACCGGTGCGAGACGCCGCAGGACGCCAGCGGGCAGAACGTATTCCGTGCGACACTCGAGCGGCTCTCGTACTACGAAACCTCCAATCCCGGCAGGGACAACGACATCGTCGATTTCGTGCGCGGCGAGGCGTACGAGAGATTGGGCGATTTCTCCAAGGCGATCGAATCGTTCTCGCGAGTTCCCACGCAATCGGACTCGAAACTGGCGGAACGGGCCTCGCACCGGATCGCCGCCCTGCGTCGTCTCCAGTCGGCTTGCGAGCCGCGGCACGACGGCGCGAGCCTCTCGGGGTATCTGACCGATCTCGAAAGTCGGATCGCCCGGTTGGAGGACCTGGAAAAGGGATTCGGCGACGAAGATTCCCTCGACGCGATGCTCGCCCGTCGCGAGCGCGAGCGGATCGAGACGGAATACGCCCTGGCGCTCTTCAGGAACCGCTATGTGCTTGATCGCGGAGCGTCCCGAGCGCTCGAACAGGCGGCTGGAATGATCGAGCGCCACGAGTCGAGCTGCCGCGTCCAGGCGCACCGTTTGATGCTGGGAGAGTTCTACTTCGAGTTGGCGCGCGACATGACGCGCCTGACGCCCCCGGACCGACTCGTGTTCGATACGGCCCTGTTTCTGGACATGGTCAACGCCGCGCGTAAGCAGTTCGTTGTCGTCTCGCAAGCCGACGGACGCCGTGAGAAGGCCGAAGGGACGGCGATGCTCGACGCCCTCGAAGCCTTCGCTCGCAAAGTCCGCTACCGTCTGGAGTAACGCTGGACAGCGACCGTCCGTCGAGAGAGCCTGTTGCGATGCCGTCGACCGCCGCACAACGCACACGAGTCAAGATCTGCGGGATCGCCAATTTGGGCGACGGGTTCGAAGCGGCCCGATTGGGCGTGGAATTCCTAGGATTCATCTTCTATCCCCCGAGCCCGCGCTATATCGAGCCGGCTGTCGCCCGCGACATCGTCCAGGCCGTACGCGCCCGCCACGGGTCTTCGGCTCCCGCCGCCATCGGCGTGTTTGTCGACGAGGAGCCCGACCGCATTCAAGCCGTTCGGACCGAGGTCGGCCTGGACGGAATCCAATTCTCGGGCGACGAATCTCCCGAGGTCGTCGAGCGATTCGAGCCGATTCGGTTTCGCGGGCTTTCGATCGAGACTCTCGATCGGCTGGGTCGCTACCGCGCCGAGGCGTATCTGTGCGACACCCACGCGCCGCAAGAGAAAGGGGGTACGGGGCGGCCGTACGACTACGAGATTCTGAAGCCCTACACTCCCCGCCATCGCATCGTGGTCGCCGGCGGACTCACCCCGCAATCCGTCGGCGGAGTGGTCTTGTCGCTTCGGCCTTGGGGCGTCGACGTCTCGAGCGCGATCGAGGTCGCGCCGGGACGCAAGGACCACGTTCTCATGCGCGCCTTCGTCCAGGCCGTCCGCAACGCGGATCTCTCCTGATACGGACTAGCGATCGCCGACTGACAAAACGCCAAAGCGCCAAAGAAGGCAGAAACGCCAAGACGCCAAGACGCAAAGAAAGAGGGAAGACGTCGATAGCGCGTTTCTTCTTTGCGTCTTCCATGAGAAGGCAATGTCAAGACCGACGTGGCGGTCACCGCATTTTTCCCAGGGCGCTTGCGTTTGCGGTTCCG
>JAFGFN010000037.1 GCA_016931035.1 Candidatus Sumerlaeota bacterium | reverse complement strand
TTTCAGGAAGAACCCGTTCGATGTCGCTCTTCGCTACCGCTCCTTCTTCGCCACCGCCGACTTCACGTCGGTGGGGCGATGGTTTTGCTCCAGTTGCGGCATCCCGTTCATCTCCTCCCCCTTCCCAGCGGTTGACGGCCTGGGGCCGTCAACCGCCGGGAAGGGGAGCAAAGCGGTCAACAATCACGGCTCTGGAGCATAATCGTCGTTCCACCGGCATAAAGCCGGCGGAGACGTTTCTCTTCCGAAACGAGGGCCTTCGTCTGAAATGCCGGGTTGCACCCCTTCTCCCGACCAGTCCCTTATATTCCTTGAAAATCGTCGCGTTCCGACCTAAATATCGGTTCTTCGGATATGTAGCGATCGCCTGCGGGAAGGACCCCGAGCGGACATGACCACCAGCCGAGAACTTCGACAGATGTTTCTGGACTATTTCGTCGAGCGCGACCACACGCTCGTCGCCTCCTCGCCCATCGTGCCGCCCGACGATCCGACGATGCTCTTCACCAGCGCCGGAATGGTCCAGTTCAAGCCCCTCTGGGGCGGGACGGTCGAACCGCTGCCGTATCGCCGCGCGACGTCGTGCCAGAAGTGTATGCGCGCCGGAGGCAAGGGGTCGGATCTCGAAAACGTCGGGAAAACGCTGCGCCACCACACGTTCTTCGAGATGCTGGGCAACTTCTCGTTCGGCGACTACTTCAAGGTCGAGGCGCTCGAATGGGGGTGGGATTTCGTCTGGAACAAGATGAAACTCCCGAAGGAACGTCTCTGGGGCACCGTCTTCGAGGACGATCCCGAGGCCGCCGAAATCCTCGAAAAGGAAATCGGCCTGCCGCGCGACCGGATCGTCCCGCTCGACGCCAAGGAGAACTTCTGGGGTCCGGCGGGCGACACGGGCGCGTGCGGCCCGTGTTCGGAGATCATCTTCTTCACGGGAACCGAAGAACAGCTGAAGGAAGCGACGAGCCAGGCCCCCGCGACGATCGCGCGCCGGATCGTCGAAGAAGGCGACCTATTCTTCGAGATCTGGAACATGGTCTTCCCCCAGTTCGACCAACAACTCGACGGGTCGCGTCCCCCGCTCAAGTACCGCGGCATCGACACCGGCGCGGGCCTCGAACGCATGACCACGGCGATGCAGTTCATCGAATCGGAAGGGAAGGTGCGGTCGCCCTACGAGACCGACTTGTTGTTGCCGATCACGCGGGCGACGGCGGAGATCGTCGGGAAGCCGTACGATACGCGCGCCGGCGCCGGCGACCCGGAAAAGCAGGACTACCGGTTTTGGATCAATGCCATCACGGATCATGCGCGAGCGCTGACGTTCGCCCTGAGCGAAGGGATCGTCCCGTCGAACGAGGGGCGCGGCTACGTTCTGCGCCGCATCCTGCGCCGGGCGCTTCGATTCGCCTATCTTATGGAAAAGGAAGAACCGTTCCTCTACAGGTTGGTCGGGCCGGTCGTCGATGCGATGGGGGACGTGTATCCCGAAGTCAGATCGCAGCCCGAGCACGTCGCGCACGTGATCAAACTCGAAGAAGAACGGTTTCTGAGAACAGTCGCGCAAGGGACGCGAATTCTGGACGAAAAGATCGCCCAGGCCAAGAACGACGATCGATCGATTCTGAGCGGCGACGATGCCTTCTTGCTTCACGCGACTTACGGTTTCCCGCTCGACATGACGGCCGAGATCGCCGAGGACGCGGGTCTCGCGCTCGATCGCGAGGGGTACGAACGCGCGATGAAGCAGCACCAGGAAGAAGCGCGCAAGTCCTGGAAAGGCGCGGCGCTCGGGGAAGAGGCCGAACTGCTCGACGACGTCTATGAGAGCCAGGGCGAAACCGAGTTCGTCGGCTACGACGAGATGGAATGCGAAAGCCGCGTTGTCGCCATCGTATGCGCCGGACGGCGCATCGACCAGGCGACGGCGGGCGACGAGGCGACCGTCGTCCTCGAAATCACTCCCTTCTACGCCGAATCGGGCGGACAAGTAGGGGACCGCGGAGTCCTGGAGTCGGCGGACGCGAAGTTCGAGGTCGCCGACACTCAGAAGACACCGAGCGGCATCGTCCTGCACAAGGGAAAGGTCGCGTCGGGATCGATTCGCGTGGGCGACGCGCTCACGGCGCGTGTCGATCGCGAGCGCCGCATGGCGACGATGCGAAACCATACGGTGACGCACCTTCTCCAAGCCGCGCTCAAACGGGTTGTCGGCAAACACATCACGCAGTCGGGTTCGTGGGTGGGGCCCGAATCGATGCGGTTCGACTTCTCGCACACCCAGGCGGTGAGCGCCGCCGAGCTGCGCGAGGTCGAACGGATCGTCAACGCCCACATTCTCGGCGACTGTCCGGTCTCGAAAGAAGAAATGCCGATCGAAGCGGCGCGGCAACGCGGCGCGATCGCCCCCTTCGGCGAGAAGTACGGCCACGTGGTGCGCGTCGTCACCGTCGGCGATCTCGCATCGCCCGTCAGCATGGAGTTCTGCGGCGGGACGCACCTGGATCGCGTGGGCGTCATCGGTTCGTTTCGCATTCTGAGCGAGTCGTCGGTCGCGGCGGGCATCCGTCGGATCGAGGGCGCGACGGGGATGGGCGCTTACGAAAGATGGGCTTCGACGCGCGACACGGCGGCCGAGGTCTGTCGCGCGCTCGCCATCAAGGAGGAGCAACTCGCCGAACGCATCGGCGCGATGCAGGACGAGGCGAAGAAGCTGGGCCGCGAGATCAAGCGCCTCAAGACCGCGCGTCCCGCCAGCTCCGTCGACGACTTGGCGAAAGGCGCGGTCGACGCGGACGGACTCAAGATCGTCGCGGCCAAGATCGACGATGCCGACCCGGACCAGCTGCGCGCCCTGGCCGACCAGATTCGCGACAAACTCGCCGACGGATGCGTCTGCGTCCTCGGGTCGACCGACGGCAAGAAAGTCTCGCTCCTCTGCGCCGTGACGAAGAACGCGACCAGCCGCATCAAGGCCGGCGACGTGATCAAACAAATCGCGCCGATCGTCGGCGGCGGAGGCGGGGGACGTCCCGACCTGGCCCAAGCGGGCGGCAAGAACCCGGAGAAACTCGACGAGGCGATTGCGAAAGCGCCCGAGATTGTGCAGGCGATGCTGAAGGCGTAAGAAAGAAAGGGAGAGGAACACCCTGGGGGGCTCCCCGCCCCCCAGCCCCCCTCGGCCGGCAATGGCCGGCTGCATTATAAATGTTTACGCCCCATTCGCCGCCGCGCCCCAATGCGCGGCGGCGAATGGGGCGTGAAGGCTGCCTCGCGGGTTGCTTCGGCGGGCGCGATGCGCCCGCCGAAGCAACCCGCGAAAGTCCAGGATCCAGGGAGTGTTCCTCCCTGGTGGGGGTGTGGGGGCAAAGCCCCCACGGCCCATCACTCATAGAAGAACGGCGAACTACGATCATGACCGAGAAGCGCAAGGACTATATTTCCTGGTCGGACTATTTCATGGGTATTGCGATTTTGTCGGCCCATCGAAGCAAGGACCCGAATTCCCAGGTCGGCGCTTGCATCGTCTCGCCCGACCGCAAGATCGTCGGGATCGGCTACAACGGGTTCCCGGTCGGATGCAGCGACGACGAGTTGCCCTGGGCGCGCGAAGCCGAGAGTTCGCTCGATACGAAGTACCCCTATGTGTGTCACGCCGAGCTCAACGCGATTCTCAACACCAACGTCAGGGACGTGCGCGGATGCACGATCTACGCGACGCTCTTTCCGTGCAACGAATGCACGAAGCTGGTGATTCAGGCGGGAATCTCGAAAATCGTCTATCTCTCGGACAAGTACCACGACACCGATTCGAGCCGCGCCGCGCGGCGGATGCTCGACATGGCGGGCGTCGCTTACGAACAGTTCCAGCCCGACGGCGACCGGATCGCGATCGACTTCGCCCAGGAAGCGCGCGACGTGACGCGGATCTGACCTACTGCAATCGGAACGCGGACTCTAGGGTGGGCGCGCCGGCAAACGGGACTTGGGGGTTGCGAAGCTGGCGCGAAAGCGTGAGACTAGTTCTTAGGAGAATTCGACGGGATTTCGGGTCGAACGGGGGACGCGCAGTCTCGTCCATTGAGTCCACTTCGCCCATCCCGTCCACTTCGCAATCCCTCCGCGAGGAACGCGGACGGGAGATCGCGCCCGGACGCGTGAACACTCAGGAGAACGAAATGGAAGCCCAACAACCGGTGATCGAAGGCCTGACGCCGCACGAGATCGTGGCGGAGCTCGACAAGTTCATTATCGGCCAACATCGCGCGAAGAAAATGGTGGCGATCGCGTTGCGCAATCGCGCGCGGCGCAAACTCATCGCCGAGGACCTGCGCGACGAAGTGACGCCCAAGAATATCCTGATGATCGGACCGACCGGGGTCGGCAAGACGGAGATCTCGCGCCGCTTGGCGCGTCTGGCCGGAGCCCCGTTCCTCAAGGTCGAGGCCTCGAAGTACACCGAGGTCGGCTACGTCGGACGCGACGTCGAAAGCATGGTGCGCGACCTGGTCGATATCGGCGTCAAGATGGTGCGCGAGGAACGGACCGCCGAGATTCTCGAGCGCGCCACCGAGACGGCGAACGAACGATTGCTCGATCTTCTCCTTCCTCGTCCCGTGTCTCCGGCGGCGGCCGTTTCGCCCTCGCCCTTCGGGTTTCCGGGCGCGGAGAGCGCGCCGGCGCAGAGCGAATCGTCCGATTCCGACGACGCCCGCGGCGGCATGAGCGAAGAACGATGGGAGCGGACGCGAGAGAAGCTGCGCAAAGGTCTCGTGAGCGGCGCGTTCGAAGATCGGGAAGTGGACGTCCACGTGCGTTCGCGAGGCGGATTGCAGGGCAACGTCATCGGATTCGGTCTGGGCAACGAGGCCGAGATGATGGGTCAGCTGCAACAGATGATCGAACGCATGGCGCCCCAGAAGCCGCAGGAAAAGCGACTGCCGATTCGCCACGCGCGCCAGATCCTCGTGGACGAGGAAGTGGACCGGCTTCTGGACATGGACAAGGTGGTCGCCGAAGCCCTGGACCGCGTTCAGCAATCCGGCATCGTCTTCATCGACGAAATCGACAAGATCGCCGGGCGCGGGTCGGGCGGCTACGGACCCGACGTCTCGCGCGAGGGGGTGCAGCGCGACATCCTGCCCCTGATCGAGGGGTCGACCGTCGCGACCAAGTACGGCGTGGTCTCGACCGAGCATGTCTTGTTTGTCGCTTCGGGCGCGTTCCACATCTCGAAACCGTCGGACCTGATTCCCGAGCTCCAGGGACGCTTCCCCTTGCGCGTCGAGCTCGAGTCTTTGACGGCCGAGGACTTTCGCCGCATCCTCGTCGAGCCCGACAATGCCCTGACCAAGCAGTACCAGGCGCTCATGGAAACCGAAGAGGTCCGGGTGGTTTTCGCCGAGGACGGAATCGACCAACTGGCATCGTGCGCCTACCAGGTGAACCAGCAGACCGAAAACATCGGCGCGCGCCGACTCCACACCGTGATCGAGAAGGTTTTCGAGGACGTCTCCTTCAACGCGAACCGGATGCGCGGACAAACGGTCGTCGTCGACTCGAAGTACGTGAACGAACGGTTGGCCGACATCGTCCGCAACGAAGACTTGAGCAAGTTCATACTCTGATCGGATCCGCGGACTCGTTCGTCGGGAGCGCTGGGGGATCGGGTCTCGCGGTCGGGGGGTCTCACACGGGCGGGGATTGTCGGGGATCGGGCAGAACGCGCTCGATCATCTCCCTCAGCTCCCGCATCAGATAGGGTTTCTGGAGAAAACCGGTCAGACCTTCGGACGTGAACCGCCGAGTCGCCTCTTTCTCGCTATAGCCGCTGCACAGGATCACCTTGATGTCGGGGCGTAGGCGCCTCATCTCGCGGAACGCGGTCAGGCCGTCCATCCGCGGCATGGTGAGATCGAGCAGGACGCCCTCGATTTCGTCCGAGTGTCGCTCGAACAGCGCCAATGCCTCTTGGCCGTCCGCCGCGCTCAAGGCTTGATAGCCGAGTTGCCGCAGGAACGCTTCGCACAAATGGAGGATCGCCTCCTCGTCGTCCGCCACCAGGATCTTGCCGCTGTGGGCGGGAGGCCGCGTGGCGACCACGGCCGCGTCCGAGACCTTGTCGACTTCGACGCTCTCTCCGCCGCAGTCGGGAAAGAGAACGCGTATCGTCGTTCCTTTGCCTATCGCGCTCTCGATCAGGATCGCGCCCTTGTGTCCTCGGACGATCCCCGACACCGCCGGCATTCCCAGTCCGCGTCCGGTGAACTTGGTGGTGAAGAACGGATCGAAGATCTGCTCGATTGTCTCCTCGTTCATCCCGTCTCCCGTGTCCGACACCTCGAGGAAGACGAATGACCCCGGCGCGGGCTTGTCGCTGAGTCGGCTCTGGGCCAGATACGCCTCGTCGCACTCCTGCACGCCGGTGGCAAGCGCGATCGTTCCCGCGGCTTCGCCGATCGCTTCGGAAGCGTTCGTGATGAGGTTCATGATTACCTGTTGGAGCTGGCCCGGATCGGCCTCGATCACGCACCGCCGAGGTTGGAGGCAGAGGTTCATGCTGACCGTCCGCGCGATCGCGGCCCGGAACAGGTCCGCGTTCTCCTGGACGAGTTGGCTCAGATCCATACGCGTGACAACGAACCGTCCCTTGCCGGAATAGGCCAGCAGTTGGCGCGTGAGGTCCGTGGCCCGGCGGGCGGCCAACATGGCTTGCTCGATACTGACGCGGACCAGGGAGGTCCGCGGCGTGTCGCCCTGGGCCAGATCGAGGTTCCCGAGAACCGCCATGAGGAGATTGTTGAAGTCGTGGGCGATTCCGCCCGCCAGGATTCCGAGGCTCTCGAGCTTCTGGGCGTCGAGAAGGTGTCTCTCCAACTCGAGTCGCTCGGCTTCGGCCTTCTTTCGGTCCGTGATGTCGGTGGCGATGTGAATCGTCTTCTCCACACGGCCCTCGGCGTCGAGCACGGGCGTGCAGGAAACCAGATACGTTCCGCCGAACGCTTCCACTTCCATCTCCTCGGTTTCCACCTGCGAGGACGAACACGTCCTGCGGAACGGACACGATTCCGGCGGCGAAGTGGTCTCGCGACCGTGGCACACTGGAAAACAGAGTTCTCCCTGCAGTTCTTCGATTCTCTTGCCCGAAGCCTGCAACATCGCTCGGTTCGCGGCCACGATGCGCTGATCCGAATCCAGGATGATCGTGGGATGGCCGATTGCCTGGAAGATGTCCTCCCATTCGCGTTGGGCGCGCCGCTCCGCCTCCTCGGCGCGTTTGCGTTCCGTAATGTCGTGCATCAAGGCCAGGACATGCGCGGTGCCGTCGGTGGCCTCCACGACGGAGGTCGAGATCATCAGGGTGCGCTCTTCTCCGTTCTTGCGCGCGATGACCCATTCCTCGCCGATCAGGTCGTCTCCCTCCCTCATTCGGGCCATGCGCGCCTCAGCCCGGGACCGCACCTCCGGATCGGGGTAAACCGTTTGGTACCAACCCATCCGGTTGATCTCCTCCATCGTATAGCCGGTGATCTCGACCATGCGGGCGTTCCACACCGTGAACCTCACACAGGGGAACTCCTCGACGCCGTGACAGACGCAAAGCCCCTCGGCCGCGCGGTCGACGATGGCCTGGCTGAACGCGCTCTCGCGACGCAGCGCTTCCCCCGCCTGCTTGCGCTCGGTGATGTCGCGGTCGACGCCTCGAAATCCCGTCAAGTTGCCGTCGCAGGCCGTCACGGCGACCGCGTTCGATTCCAGCCAGCGGTAGGAACCGTCCGCGTGCCGCCATCGAAGAACGGTCCTTTGCCAACCCTTCTTTGCGGCGATGCTTTCGGCATACACCGTCTCGAAACGCGGAATGTCCTCGGGATGAACGAAACTCCCCGCACTCGCTTGGAGGAGTTCTTCCGGTTCGATCGCCAGAATGTCCCGGATCCGAGCGTTCGTATAGATATGTTTTCCGCGCAGGTCGATCTCCCAAATCCAATCGCTGCTGGTTTCGACGAGAGCGCGAAACTTCTCCTCGCTCTCCCGTAGAGCCTCCTCCGCTTGTGCGCGCTCGGCGATTTCCCGCTCCAGATTGCGAAGCGCGACGGCCATATCGGCTCGGGTTGCCTGATCCGAAGCGAGCATCCTCTCGATCTCGTCTTCGATTGTCCGCGGGGAAGGCCCGACGGTGAATTCGTCGAAGGTGTCGCCGCGAGCGATGAAGGACGTCTGGTCGGCCCAGCAGTTGGTCTCGAAGAGCTTCGAGGCGTATCCCGCCATCTTGCCGGCCACCATGCCGCTTCCCCAACAGACGCCAAGGGCCTTCTGGTAGCGCCCTTCCCAACTGTCCGCTACGCGAAAACGGCATTCCTTGCCGTCCACGTCGAGCGAGACGAGTTCCCATGCGCCCCAGCCGGCGACGGCGGCAATGTTGGCGATCGCTTTGAACCCGTCTCGGAAATCCGGGAACTTCGAAATAACGCCCCAATCCGCCTCGACGCTCTCGCGTCCCCGGCTTTGAAGAGCGAGAACGAAGCGCTCAGTTCCAACCATGGCCTGGATGGCCGACATCAGGCCGCCCAGAGTCGTATCCACCCACATCATGGCAACCGGCATCTTCTCGAACGCGCAGACACCCTTGTTGGGACGCCATTCGATGTCGATTCCCGAGATCCGGATCCGGTTTTCCTGCGAGTGCGTGCGGGGGGTGTCGTCCGTCATACTTGCACTATCCCTGCCTCCCCAGACGACGACTTTCCGTCCGAGCTCTCGTCGTCGCCGCAAGTCTCTGGCGAAGACGACGGATCGTGTCTTCGATTTCTGTGAGTCGCCCGAAAAACCGGTCTGCCGACGATGGCCCCTACGTTGCCGAAGAAGACGTGCGACGGCCTGGGGCCTTCTCTCTGGGCAAGACGCGCGCTCCCCCCTCTCTCAACGACGCGTCAGGCGCTGAACGACCGAATCGCCAAGCGGACCCGCCGAGAGCCCGCCGCCAACGACCGACTCTCGCCTCGAGAGCGCGAACTCCGACGATGACGAGAGTCTCGTCCGATCCCTTCTGAACCTCGGGAAACGTGAGAAGGTATTTACGACTATTAGCGATCCCCCGAATTATACGATTACTCGCGATAGAACACAACTGTTTTTGGCGCCCGTGTCGGCGCCGTCCGAGTGGAATAGGAGGCCTCGTGTCCAGGCCGCCGCCCGGTTCTCGTGCGGGGGCGGATTCTCTCGTCTTCGGATCGCGTCGGACGGTCCCGGGGAGAAAACAGATTGATTTCTTCGCGCCGTGTGCGATGCTGCAAGGATCACGTATCTTCCGCCGAAGGGCGGGCAAGGAAGGAACACGGCGTAGCGATGAGACCGGAGTGCGAATGCGACGAATCCTCTTCAAGCGACGCGCAATTCGTCTGTCTGCGGTGCGGCTCGTGCTGCACGGGAGAGGGGTTTGTGAGCGTTTCGGCGGCGGAATGCCGCCGAATCGCCGACTTTCTCGGCGTCCCGTACGGACGCTTTCTCGACGAATATACCCACTACCGCAAGGGGCTCGACCGCTGGCTGATCGACGCCGAGGGGAACGATATTCCGTGTATCTTCCTCCGCCGGACGAAGAACGGTCCGGCGACGTGCGCGATCGAAGAGGTCAAGCCCGATCAGTGTCGCGATTTCCCGGCGCTCTGGACTCGAAGCGACGCGTCCGATTGGTGCGAAGGGCTCAAGGCGCTCGCCGCGGAACGGGAGACGTCGGATGGCGGCTGACGCAACGAGAAGCGCCGACAAGATTCAGCGCGAAACGGCGCTCGAGCTCACCGTCGAGGACTTGGCCTACGGCGGACAAGGGATTGGGCGGATCGGCGGCTTTGTCGTGTTCGTCGACCAGGGTGTGCCGGGCGACCGGCTTCGGGTTCGCGTGACTCGCCGGCGCAAGAACCACGCCGAGGCGCGAATCGAGGAGATTCTCTCGCCTTCGCCCCATCGCATCGTCCCCCCGTGTCCGCTGTTTGGGGAATGCGGGGGGTGCACCTGGCAGAATCTCCCCTACGAACAGCAACTCGTTCATAAGCAGCGCCAGGCCGAAGCCACCTTGCAGCATCTCGGCGCCGCGCGACCCGAACGGATCGAGTCGATCGTCGCGTCCCCCCGCGAGTGGCGCTACCGCAACAAGATGGACTACACCTTCGGGACCGATGCTGAAGGGAACGCCATTCTCGGTTTTCACCGTCCCGGGCAGTTCTCGAAGATTCTCGAAGTGCCGAAGTGTCTTCTCCAACCCGAGCCGATGGACGCGATCCTCGGGGCGATGACGCGGTGGGTCCGGTCCAAGAAACTGACGGCGCACGACCCTCTCAAGCACACGGGTTTCCTGCGGCACCTGATTCTGCGCCACAGCGTGGCGAGCGACGAGTATATCGCCCTCCTTCTCACGCGCGAGGGGGAATTGCCCGATCCGCCGGAGCTCGTCGAGGCGTTGCGCGAAGCCTGTCCTCGTCTCAAGGGGTTCGTCTGGGGAGTCAACGCGGGCCTGGCCGACGTCGCCAAACAGGATCGCGAGGTGTGGCGGTGGGGCGAGCCTCAGCTGGACGAGAAGATCGGCCATCTCACGTTTCGCGTCTCGCCGCTGTCGTTCTTTCAGGTCAATACGCCCGCGGCGGAACGGCTCTACGGCGTTGTTCGCGACATGGTGCCGGGCGACGGGTCCGCGCCGCGTCTTCTCGACGCCTACTGCGGCACGGGAACGATCGGTCTGTTCTGCGCCGACAAGGTCCGAGATCTGGTGGGCATCGAACTGCTGCGCGACGCCATCTGGGACGCTCGGGCCAACGCCGAGCGCAACGGCATTGCGAATTGCACGTTTCTGGCCGGGAACATGCGCGAGGCGCTACCCCTGGCGGCGTCGATGCCGGGCGGCGATTTCGGTTGCGTCATCATGGACCCGCCGCGCGGGGGAATGGACAAGCGCTCGCTCAAGGGGCTGCTGGCTCTTCGCGCGCCGCGTATGATCTACGTGTCGTGCAACCCCTCGACTCTGGCCAGGGACTTGGTCGAGATCGTCGGTTCGGGATATCGTCCCGCGCTCATGCAGCCGGTCGACCTCTTCCCGCAAACGTTTCACATCGAGACCGTGATCCGGTTCGACCGGGAGGAAAGCGCGCGGTGAACGAAGGACCGGGCATAATGAACGAAACGAACGGGCTGGGCGGGCTATACCGGGTAGACGGAGCGGACGCAGAAGAAAACCGCTCGCCTGTCGAGAGCGCTTCTTCCGCCCCGTCCACTCTCTTTTCTCCCATTCATCTCATCGTTTTCGATCTCGACGGGACGTTGGTCGATACGTTCGACGACATCGCGGCGGCGGCGAACTACGCCCTGCGCGAGGCCGGACTGCCGACCCTCCCGGTCGCGTTGGTCAAGTCGAAGGTCGGGTTCGGCGCGCGGGTCTTGATGCGCCGCCTGATGGGGGGAGACCGCGAGATTCCCGAGGAGGCGGTCGACCGCGCCTACGATTCGTGGCGCCGGTACTATGCCGACCACGCGACCGATTTCTCGCGGTGCTATGAAGGGGTCCGGGAGACCCTCGCCCTTCTCCAACAACGCGGGATCGCCCTGGGCGTCCTGAGCAACAAGTTCCACGATCTCACGGTTCGCATCGTCGCGAACCTCGGACTCGCCAAGTATTTCATGGCGGTGTACGGCGAGAGCGACTCGCACCCGACGAAACCCGATCCGGCGATGCTTCGGCGCATCATGGAGCAGGCGGGCGTTTCGCCGCTCCAAACCCTGGTCGTCGGCGACGGCGAGGCCGACATGCGCGTTGCCGAGAACGCCGGGGTCGCCGCCCTGGGCGTCCGCTACGGCGTTCACCCGCCCGAGCGCCTGCTCGAGCTCGGCGCGGCCGCGATTCTCGACCGGATCGACCAGCTTCCCGCCCTCCTCGGATAGATCCGTCTTCTATCCTTCGCACGCCCAACGGATCGATACGGATCTACGGGTCCCAGAGGCTCACGCCGGGCGAAGACGTCCCTCGTGAAGGCGCAGGACCCGATCGGCCTTCTCGGCAATGAAGGTTTCGTGAGTGACGATGACCAGCGAGCGGCCATGTTCGCGCGTCACGTTCCAGAGCAGATCGATCACCTGGCGGCTCATCTCTTCGTCCAGGTTTCCCGTGGGTTCGTCGGCCAGAATGAGGTGGGGGTCGTTCATCAGGGCGCGGGCCAAGGCGACGCGCTGTTGTTCGCCGCCCGAGAGCTTCGCCGGACGGTGGTTGAGGCGCTCCCCCATCCCGACGCTTTCGAGAAGGTCGATCGCGGCGGCCTTCGACCCGGTGTCGGAGCGGCGCGCCACCAGGGCGGGCATCGCGACGTTTTCCCACGCTTTCAGACCGGGCATCAGGTGGTGAAACTGGAAGACGAAGCCGATCTTCTCGAGGCGCAGCCGGTCGAGCGCCGGACCGCCCAGCGCCGCCAGGTCCTCGCCCTCGATCTCGATCCGCCCCTTGGTCGGGCGGTCGAGCGCGCCGAGGAGATGGAGGAGCGTGCTTTTGCCCGAGCCGCTCTGGCCGACGATGGCGACGATCTCGCCGCGTTGGACCGTCAGGTCGGCCCCGCGCAACACGTGCAGCACCCGCTCTCCGTCGTGGTAGTCCTTCGTCACGCCCGAGACGCGAATCGCCGCGCCGTTGCCCCGATCTTTTGAGCCGGCCTTACTCATAACGCAACGCCTCCACGATATCGAGACGCGAGGCCTGGAACGCCGGGATCACCGCCGCCAGGAGGCAGACGCAGATCGACGTGGCGCAGATGACGAGGACCGTCACGGGTCGAACCAGGACGGGGAGCCCCTTGAGCCCGTACACCGCCTCGGGGATTTCGAACGGGCAGTGGTACTTGAGGATATAGCAGCCGACCAAGCCCAGGATCACTCCGAGACCCGTTCCGACCACCCCGATCAGGAGTCCCTCGAGCATGAAGACGCGGCGGATCGTGCGGCGCGACATCCCCATCGCCCGCAGGATGCCGATCTCGCGGGTCTTTTCCATCGTGACGAGGATCAGGGTCGCGACGATGTTGAGCGCCGCCACCATGACGACCAGCATGGTGATGACGAACATCCCGAGCTTCTCGAGTTTGAGCGCATAGAACAGGGGCGGATTCAACTCGGCCCAGGTGCGCACGTAGTAGGCCGGTCCGAGGCGCGCCTCGATACGTTGACGAATCGCGTCGATCTCGTAAGGATCGCGCACCTTGGCGTGAATCATGTCCACGACGTCGTCGAGGGAGTTCAGCCCCTGGGCCTCCTGGATCGACACGTACGAGAACATCTCGTCCACGTCGTAGACGCCCGACTTGAAGACTCCCGCCACGCGCAACTGAGAACTCTTGAACGAGATTCCGAGACCGGTCGTCGCGTACGATCCCGAGAAGACGCGCACCGAGTCGCCAAGCCAGAGTCCCATCTTGGCGGCCAGCTCCGCGCCCAATACGATCTCTCCGCGTCCCGGCAGGCTCTTGCCTTGAACGTCCTCGGGGTCCTGCGCCATTCGAGAGACCTTGCGTTCGCGCTCGGGATCGATACCGAGGACTTGGGCGGGCCGAAACGATTCCGTTCTTCCACCTTCTCGGCCCTCGGTCTTGAGCATGGCGAACCGCTGGACGAGGGCCGACGTCGCCACGACCTCCGGGTCCTCCTCGACGACCTCGAGCACCTTTCGGTAATCCTGCATCTCGCCCGCGCGCGGACCGTACGGTCCCATCTCCACCTGGAGGACCTGGAGATGGGCGTTGAAGTCGATCAGGCGCTTGAGATAGTCCTTTTGCGCGCCGTCCATCACCGCGATGACCATGATCAGCGCCGTGACCCCGACCACGACCCCGACGATCGAAATCACCGTGATGATCGAGATGAGCGCGCGGCGTTCGCGCGACATCAGATGGCGAAGGGCGATGAAGAACTCGAGACCCATTGCGCTCCGGTCACTCCGGCCGGGGGATGGACGCTTTCCCGACGACTTGTTTCTGCGCCTTCTTCTGCTCTTCGGTCAGAGGCGCCCTCTGGATGGCCTTCTTCGGCGGCTTTTCCCACCGATAGTGGCTGTGGATCGGTAGATACCGCTCGATGCTTCCTTCCTGCGCGTACTCGGGAAACAGATGCACGATCATCGGGAACCCGTCGGACGTTCGTTTGTCGGAGACGATGGCGACGTGCCAGGGGTACTTCTCGTATTCCCATTTGAAGAAGACCACGTCGCCTCCCCGCCATTGCTTGAGATTCTCGCCCCGGAAATCGTCGGGCAGCTTGCGCGCGAACTTCCTGAAGAACACGGTCAGGTTCTGGCAACGGCGATGATCGATGTTCGAGTCCGCCCGCTTGACCTCCCACAGCTGGGTGGGATAGTCGCGCGGGTTCTTTGCCCGGTCCTCGTGCAACAGCTTCTGAATGTCGTATCCCGCGTTGCGGAAGGCGCGCACGACCAGGTCGGTGCAGACGCCGATCTCGGGCGAGATGTCGCCGCCGGGGTAGGGAATCTCGTAGTATCCGTGTCCCTTGTAGAAGGTCTTGTTCTCGACCTCTTTGCGCGCCCCCGCGAGAATCAGCTCCCCGGTCGTCGGCTTCTTCGCGTCCGGCGCGGCCGCCGCGAGGACCGCGAGGGAGAGAATCCACACGAGGAGGGCCGCGCGTCGGGTCATGTTGGAAGAGTCTTTCGTTCTGGATGAGGTGGAAAGGATGGACGAAGTGGACACGATAATCTCACTGATGACTGTTCACTGTTGACTGCTTTGCGTTGGCCGCATGAGGGGGAAGAGAATCACGTCGCGGATCGAGGGCGAATCGGTGAGAAGCATCGCCAAGCGGTCGATCCCGATCCCCAGGCCACTCGCCGGAGGCATACCGTGTTCGAGCGCGCGGACGTAATCCTCGTCCATCATGGTCGCCTCTTCGTCGCCCTGGGCGCGCCGTTCGACCTGCGCCCGGAAGTTGGCGATCTGTTCGTCGGGATCGTTGAGCTCGGAATAGGCGTTGGCCGTCTCGAGCCCGCCGACGAAGAGTTCGAACCGCTCGGCCGTCGCGGGATTCTCGCCCGCTTTGGCCAGGGGGCACAAGCTTTTTGGAAAATCGCACACCATCGTCGGCTGCCAGAGTTTGGGCTCGGCCAGGTGCTCGAACAGCAGGACCTGGACCTCGTCGGTCGAATCGGCTTTGGCCTCGATTTCCGAGCGCACGCCCTCGGGCGCCGCCGCGAGCGCGGCCCGAGCCCCCTCCTCGCCGTCGGGTCCCCAACACAGCGGAGTGTCCTCGGGAAGGTTCAGGGCCTCGCGCACCAGATCGAGCATCTTGCATCGCGCGAAGGGGCTCTCGAGGTCGATCTCCCGTTCTTGATACGTGAACTTGGCCGTACCCAGCACTTCGAGCGCCGCGCCGCGAATCAGGTCCTCGAGAAGGTCCATCGTGTCGGTATAATCCCAGTACGCCGTGTAGAGTTCGAGCATCGTGAACTCGGGATTGTGGCGGACCGAGATCCCCTCGTTGCGGAAGTTGCGGTTGATCTCGTAGACCTTCTCGAACCCGCCCACCGTCAGACGCTTCAGGTACAGCTCGGGCGCGATCCGCAGGTAGAGATCCAGGTCGAGCGCGTTGTGGTGCGTGACGAAGGGCTTGGCCGCCGCGCCGCCGTAGACGGGCTGCATCATCGGGGTTTCGACTTCCAGATAGCCGCGCCGGTCGAGCTCGCGCCGCAGGTACGACACGATCCGGCTCCGGCGCCGGAACGTCTCGCGCACGTCGTCGTTCACGATCAGGTCGAGGTAGCGCTGACGATACCGGATCTCGACGTCCTTGAGCCCGTGCCATTTCTCGGGTAGAGGGCGGTACGCCTTGGTCAGGAGCGCGAGGGTCTCGGCGCCGACCGTGAGTTCGCCCGTGCGGGTGACGAACACCCGTCCCTCGACCCCGACGATGTCGCCCGCGTCGATGGTCGAGGCGAAGACCTCGAGGTCCTCGTCGCGGACCATCCCCTTCTTGACGTAGACCTGAATCTTGCCCGAGTCGTCCATCAGGTGGAAGAAGCTCGCCTTGCCGAACGAACGCACGACCATCACGCGGCCCGCCACGCGGACCCGGACGTCCTTGTCCACATAGTCGTCCCGCGCCCGGCGGATCGCGTCGGCCCGGTGCGTCGGCGCCCAACGGTTCACGAACGGGTTGCCCCCCTGTTCGCGCAACGCCAGCGCCTTGTTCACGCGGGTCCGGACCAGTTCGTCTCGATGCTCCGACATGGCGATTGCGTCCTTCGAGAATCTCCACTTGGGCTGGATAGACCGTCCGGCTCGGCCAACGTGCACCGGCTCGCGAGCCCGCCGATGCCACCGAGATGAATTCCAAAGTCGCGTCCCGATATCGAGGCAGGCTGAAGCCTGTACTCAGAACTTGTTCAGAGTACAGGCTTCAGCCTGCCTCTGAATCGCGTTCCTTCTCCGGTCAAACGACCTTGAAATCCTCCCGCGGCGCCGCCCTCGCCGCGAACTTGGGGCGCGAGGCGGCGCCCCAAGGCGCAAGGCGGCGCGAAGATCGTAACTCATCGCCCGAGGACTGCCAACGAAAATCAGGCAAAGGGTTTTCGTTGACACTTTCTCTCGTTTTCCCGACACTGACGATTCCGATTCCTCCCGTACGAGGGGGAACGACCGCACGACCCAGAAGATGGACTTCAGATCGCTGAAGCCCTTGCGTAGCGGGGAAGAGCGAACCGGCGCGGACAGGCGCCCGCTCGGAACGGACAGGCTCGATATGACGCCACTCGGACTCCTTTCCCGACGCTTCTCGCTGGGCGTTGCCGCCCTCCTTTGTCTCCTTCTTGCCGCCGGGTGCGCCACCCCGCGCGTCCACCGGCTCACCGATTTCCGCTATCTGCCCAAGGCGGCCGACGCCGAGATCGACTGTTTTGTGGGCAAACTGACCCGCCCCTACGAGTCGATCGCGATCGTCGATTCCGAGCGCTATGGCGAGAAGGACAACCCCTCGAAGGCGAAAATGATCGAGAACCTCAAGAAACGCGCCCGGCGCATCGGCGCCGACGCGGTTCAGGACATCCGACTCCTGCCCGTCCAGGTGCGCGGCATCGTCGCCGACGAGCGGGTTCCCATCGTCGGGGCCTGGAAACGGGGACGTTACGATCTCTACTTCCTGCGCGGCGAGGCGGTCAAGTACGTCCAGGAGATCGGCCTGCCCCGCGCCCAGCACGCTCTCGCTCCCGCCACCGAGCCCGCCGAGGCCGAGCCCTCCAGGCCGGTTCGCACGCCCGCGGCGGCGGTCGAGGAACTGCCCGAGACCCCGAGCGCGGCGCCTGCGGCAGTGCCCGCGACGCCCGAGATCTTGCGCGTCCCCGCCATCGCGGTGGACGACGAGCAATGAAGACAAACCTCAACCCATAGACTACGACACAGACAGGAGACGCATCGAGATGAAGACTCACCGCATCGCAGTTATGCCCGGCGACGGCACCGGCCCCGAGGTCACCGTCGAGGCCGTCAAGGTCCTCCAAGCCGCGGCCCAGAAGTTCGGCTTCAAGGTCGATCTCACCGATTACGATTTCGGCGGCGAACGCTACAAGAAGACGGGCGAGACGCTGCCCGATTCCGCCATCCCCGAGCTGCGCAAGTTCGACGCGATCCTCCTGGGCGCCATCGGCCATCCCGACGTCAAACCCGGCATTCTCGAAAAGGGCATCCTGCTCAAGGCCCGCTTCGCCCTCGATCAATACATCAACCTCCGCCCGGTCAAGCTTTTCCCCGGCGTCGAGACCCCGCTCAAGGACAAGACGCCCGAGGACATCGACTTCGTCGTCGTTCGCGAAAACACCGAAGACGCCTACTGCGGCATGGGCGGCGTCTCGCACTACGGCACCCAGGACGAAGTCGCCGTCCAGACCGCCATGTACACCCGCATGGGAGTCGAACGCGCCATCCGTTACGCCTTCGAATACGCGAAGAAACGCAACGCCAAGAAGGCGTGGAAAGGCCTGAGCGACGACGACAAGAAGGCGGGCAAGATCGGCCAGCTCACCCTGGTCGGCAAGACCAACGTTCTCACCTTCCTCTACGACCTGTGGGAACGCGCCTTCCACGAAATCGGCGAGGCCGACTACAAGAACGTCAAACGCGACTACAACCACGTCGACGCCTGCTGCATGTGGTTCGTCAAGAACCCGCAGTGGTACGACGTGATCGTCACCGGGAACATGTTCGGCGACATCATTACCGACCTGGGCGCGATGATCCAGGGCGGCATGGGGATCGCCGCGGGCGGCAACATCAACCCCGAGGGGGTCTCGATGTTCGAGCCCATCGGCGGTTCGGCGCCCAAGTACACCGGCCAGAACGTCATCAACCCGCTGGCCGCGATCTGCTCGGCCCAGATGATGCTCGACGTGGCGCTAGGCGAGACCCAGGCCGCCGAAGCGATCGAAAAGGTCGTCATGGACGTGACCGGCACGAAGATGAAATCGATGGCGGCGGGCCGCATGGGCTACTCGACCTCCGAGGTCGGCGACCTCGTCGCCCAAGGCGTCGCGGACTACAAGGGCTAAGGCGTACGGCTGAAGTCTATTGTGGCATGGGCGTCCCGCCCATGTTCTTCCCGATGTGGCACGGTTATCCCGCCGAGAAGTCACGGGCGAGACGCCCGTGCCACGCCTGCTTTGACAACGATTCCTACTCGTACAGAATCCAATCCTTGGCCGCGGTCCGAACGTCCGGAACCACGATAACGTTGTACATGCTCAAACCCGACTGCATCCCAACATCCCGGTTCGATCCCAGGGTAACGCGGCCAGCCGGGTAGTCTCTCGCATAGAGATTCCGGCTCGGACTCGAATCGTTTGTGGAGAGCGTGCCGGAAACCGCGTTCCACCCGTTCATCCATGAGGGGCGTGTTGTGAACCGTGCATCGCGCGTGACAACGACCGTAGCCGCCCGGTCGATGTCAAAACTCAGGAAGTCGCCGTCCGTAGCGTTCTTGTCCGCGTTAGCCGTGCGGATGTAGGTCTGCCCTTCGTACTCCGGCGGAATCGGACTCTGGAATACGTAGGTGCGGTCGACGTAGAGTAGATTCCCAACTTCGAGCGTGTCTGTCGTATAGCCGGCACGGCTGATGTTTTTCACGCGAATGGGAGGCTCAGGAGGTGCTTCCTCGACGCGGAAAACGGTTTCGTTGCTCCATGATCCCCACGCGCCCTTGTTGTCGCGATAGCGACAGCGCCAACGGTAGTATTGACTCGCCTGCAGACCCGCCGAAACCGAGACGGAGCAGTAGGTCTTTCCCGCCGTCGCGCTTCCGCTGTCCCAAACCGGTGTGGCAAAGTTGCCGCCGTTCGACGCGATCTGGAACCGGCTCTTCGTGAGGGTGTCTCCGGGGTCCGGATCGCTGAAAGCCGACGCCACCAGGATCGTTGTCCCCGGCACGCCGTCCTGAGCGAAGAACGGATAGATGTTCACGGGCGGACTCGGTGGTTGATTGCCAAGGGGCGCTTCGAGCGTCATAGTGGACACTGTATTGCTCAGCCCGAGGCCATGGGAGTTGAAGGACGAGACGCGATACCAGTAAAGCGTTTCCGGCAGGATCTCTTCGTCTGTCATTTCCAGTGTTCCACTGGAGACTGGACTATCCGAGAGCACCTCGCGAATCGCCTGGAATCCGGTCTCGCCATCTTTTTCCCTCTCGACACGGAATCCGTCCTCATTGTCGGAGGCATCCCACCACCGGACGCGGATCGAACATCCGGGCAAGGACTCGACCTGGACCAGCGTGGGTGGCGCAGGAGCCGCGCCGAGAGACGTTGTCGCGCTCGGCGTGTTGCCATAGTTTCCCATATTGATTCGATTGCCGTTAGGCTCCGGCTCCAGATCGTACGCGTCGCTTGGATCGCCGGAATCGATAGCGGGCGAATCTGAAAGCAAATGCAGGTCTCCTGACGCTGGCGAAACGAATCTCGGGTCGGCAATAATGTTATTCCCGACTTGGTATTGGTATTCGTTGGGATAGATGTCGCCTCCCGTGTTCCCGAAGGCCAGCGAGTACCAGGGACCACCCGTAATGCCTTCGGCCCCATTTGAGAACGCAATGCAGTTTCGACAGGTATTCCCCCCCTCCAGATAGATGCCCGCACCAGTGTTGGCATAGGCCACGCAATTTCGGACGACTATCCCCGGGCAATTGCCGTGCAGCCCGTATGTCCCATTGTGCGAAAACACGCACCTATTGAATTCATAGGTCCCCTGGCTCGCGACAATCTCTGCGCCTCGTCCGCTATTCTGGGAGATGAGCGTGTCCTCGATCAGGAGATCGGCATTCGTCCAGCTGACCTCGATACCGTTTCCAGGATTGTTGTGAATATAGCCGTTCTTGACGTGAACCGAAGCATAGCCATTGTTTGTGATCCATAGACTCCTGCTGCTGGCCGCCTTGCACTCGAACCCGTCCGCTTCCAAGGGCGTTCTGTCTACCTTGACTCCCGTAGGAAACCCGTCGAGAGTTACATCCTCTAGAGTGACTCCACTACCGACCTGAAGGAGTTCGAGACCAATCTGATGTGCGCCGGGATTGAGCAAGCGCACTCCCGCGAGTCTCATGTGCCCTCCCCCGTTCAATCCCATGATGATCCCGGAGCGGATCGTCGTGGTTCCGCTACCACCGCCGATCAGCGCGAAGTCGCCGGGAAAACCGAACGGACCCGAAGGCGACCAATCGCCCGCCCGAAGATACATTTCGCTTCTTCCCTGACTCTTGGCACTTGCCATGGCTTCATAAATGCTCATTCCCGGGAAGTTGTCCGGGTAAACAAGGGCGCCCGGCGGAATGGGGAACTGCGGGGGGACCGCAATACTGACCGAGTCGCTGAACTCCGATACAATCGAGTCGTTTATCCTCGCCTGAAAGCGGTACGCATAGGTTGTCTCCGGGTCCACTGTTTCGTCATTCACCTTGACGGCTTGCCCATGACAATCCAGCCAGTGCACCCGGCCGAAGGGACCGCCATTCTGACTTCGCTCGAACCAGAACTCCGATTGACCGTACGCGCCGTAGTCCCATTCCAAATGCACGTTGTTCCTGCCCGCCCAGACAAGGCTGGCCGTAGGCGCCGAGGGCTGGGGCAACGTTGCTCCGCTGTGTGAAGGCGAAAGGTTCACCGTGTTTGACCATGTTTTCGCCAGGACCATAGTGCTATCGCCGAGATTCTCAACCTCCACATTCAGACCATAGTCCCCGTCTGCAGCCGCGGCGGGGGAAGCGATGCGAAACGTGTTTCTCCCCGTCCGCGTCTCGTAGGGGCGCCACGTCGTAGACCATGAGTATCCACCCTGTTGAAACCGGAAATGAAACGCGACGCCTTCAACATCGGGGAAATCGGAAGCGCTCGAGAAATCCCATGACAAATCCACAAAGATGGGATCACCGGTCTTGATGGGAGAATGCGAGTTCTCGGCGGGGCTATTCAACGTCAGGTTTCCGAATCCTCCGGGAGGGGTTCCGCCTCCAAATGTCAACGCCGCAGGATAATATGTCCAGTTGTTCGTCTCATTCGCCTCCCCGATCTGGTTGTTGGCGTCGGCGCAGGCGGCGAGGTAATAGACTCCCGGCGCGACAGAGGGGTACACAGCGCCGAAAGTCGAGACTTGCGCCGCGCCGCCCGACAGGTTCCCGACGCTCACGGCGCTCACCGCCGTGCCCAACGGGCGCGGGTCGTCACCCTGGCGGGTTCTCAGATATACCCGCGTTTGCGAGTCCGAGCCGCCCGGGACGGAACCGACGTTCGAGGTATTGATCGTTACAGACAAGGGATCGCCACCGTGAAGCCCGCTCGTCCCGCCGATCATGCTCAGTTGATTCACCCGATAGTCTGGCTGACCCGTCTGCGGGGGCAGCACCGTGAGCGTCGCCGTCGCGACGTCCGACCACTCCCCCGGCGTATCGTTCGGCCCGTCGTTGTCCTGAACGTAGAGGCTGATCTTGTGCGTCCCCACTTTCAGATCCGACGCCGGAATAGTGAATGCGGAGTTCGGGCCGTCATAGATCACGGTCGTTCCGTTCGTCTTCCCCGGACTCGCGAACCATCGGTATGTTCTTATTTGAGGAAGCGTGCCGTAGTCATCTACATCCTGGCCAAACCCAGCAAACGTTATCGTATCCTGTGCTTGAATGCCTGGCGACGGCACTATTGAGATGATTCGAGCGAGTGGATTTGCGCACTGCAGGTATGGCCATGGTGAAACATTGTTGTTGAGGTTCGCATCCTCCGGGATCACATTGCGAATATCCACGATGATTTTGTGCCAGCCGATTCCCACCTGATCGGTGTTCCAGTAAAATGCAATATCCGCCGACTGTCCTTCCGCTGGAACTATGACCCCCAGTTCCTCATGGATCATACTGATCGGCGATATCGAATCCAAGTAATAGCCAACGCTGCATGTTGCCTGAGTCGAACCGTTGTTACGCAAGGATGAAACGACATTTACCGGTCGGCCGGGTAGAGCCGACAACTCGTAAGAGAAAGAAAGACGATGAATCGTCGCATCGGGTGACGAGGATGCCGACGGCGCCCCATCGCTGGGCGTTGCCGGGTACTGGACTGGGTTGAGCGCGGCACCGATGATCTTGTCCATAGTGAAAGCATTGTTTGCCATTTCGTAGGCCAAGATCTGCCCGTTAAGCAGCGCAGTGCCTGGCACTTGCAGCGTGACTTGTGCGAGCCACGCATCAAGCATCTGCCTTCTTATCTCGCACTTCACGAGGGGAATCTTGGTGCTATCAAGTTGCGCAGAGATGTTGAAGTCGATTCCTTTCACGTTGATTTCCTGGATTCTTGCCGAACCGTTGAGAGGATACCACTTGAAAGTCTCTATGCTGTAACCCGCTGTAAGAGTAGACGCTGTCACCGATGCATAGAAGTCAGGGTCATCGGGCTCTAGACCGCCGGGCTTTGGATACCACATAACTATTGGATACACTGGCAATACCGAAGGCCCCGCACCAGCCTTCCCTATGAGATAAAACGTGACCCAATCATCCTGTCCTTCTGGGGTAAGCCGGAAATAGTCATCGAGATCGATGAAGATCTCAACGCCAGCACCAACCAGGAAATGCAGAACGGGAACTGATGCACTTATGCCAAACAAATGCTTCTTCGCGTCCTGGCTGGAATGGTACTCATCATCCATCGTTTGGACAGGGTAGAATTCCTGTATGGCTTGAAGGACATTTTCGTACTCGAATGCGGCACTTGTGTTATTGCACCATCCAAACAGAAGAATGACGCCCAAGGCGTTTCCGAGGATCAGAAGTCTCAGTCTCGATGATCTGGAAATTGGTATCATGATGTGTTCACCTCTTTCCCGATCTGCATCCGTCAAGGAACTCCATCACAGTGTGTGCGCAGGCTGAAGTCTGTGCGCTGAACATCCAACCCGCCGTTTCCAGGTCGAGAGACCTTTGATGGTTCCCGTAGATCGACACCCCGCCCCTGTGTCGTGACACCCCGCCCGCATCGCCGCTTACTGCTGAAGTCAGGGGATGATCTCAAGAGGTGCAAATCGTGTCAAGCGAATTCCGGCGGTGGATGCAGACTATCGTCTGTGGACATATTCCGGGGTCCCGCGTCATTCTCGCTCGCCTTGATCGGAGGCGCGCGATGATTGGCGACGAGATACGTAGAGCGCGGGTGGCGGCGGGGTTGACCCAGGAGGAGCTTTCCTTCCGGGCGGAGGTGCATCGCACTTACGTGAGTCTCCTGGAACGGGGCAAGAGGTCTCCGACGATCGACGTTCTCTTTCGGATCGCCAATGCCGTCGGGGTCAAGGCGTCGGTTCTGGTCGCGCGGGTGGAGCGCGCGAAGAAACGGCCCGCCTAAAGGCGGAACAACAGACGGGGTCATCGGACGCACCATAGACTGGAATCTTCCAGAATCCTTCGACACGGATTGCACGGATTCGGAGTCTCTCTCCAAGGTCATTGCATGATCGCACCGAGGCGTTCTTCGGCGATGGCGCGGAGGGCCTTGAGGTCCACCTTGCCGCTTCCTAAGATCGGAATCTTGTCGATCGTCGTCATGTTCGCGAGCGCGGGCATCCAGAGGTTCGGAAGGCCCGACTCCTTGAGCTTCGTGTGAACAGTCGCCGGGTCGCCCGCCTCGGGAGTCAATAGGACAACGAGGCGTTCGCCCTTCTTCTCGTCGGGCAGCGACGTGATGGCGCAGACGGGTTCGTTCGTCGCGAGGCATTCCTGTATCTTCTCTTCGACGGCCAAGTGGGGGACCATCTCGCCCGCGATCTTGCTGAATCGCGCGAACGTGCGCCACTCGTACCAGTAATAGAACAGAACGACCAGAAGCACCGCCGTCAGCGCCGACGCCCAGCGGACGATGTCGTGCAGCCGTCCGGGCGAGTCGGGCGGAGAGTGTCGATCGCCGTTTGAGGTTTCTGCCGCGGGAGAATCCATTCAGGGCGCCTAGGAGACAATCGCCGCCAGGGCGGCTCCGACGAGGCGTTCCTCGCCGTCGAGAAGCGTGCGCATGTCGAGCGCGACCCGGTCGTCGGCGATGCGGGCGACGACGGGCGGTTCGTGACGGCGAAGAAGACGACAGAGTTCCTCCGCCGACCGGTCGGGCGACGCGACGCACACGAGCCAGGTCGGGATCGGCGCGGCGGGCAGCGCGCCGCCGCCCGAGGCGCTTTCGCCCGCGACTACCTCGACGCGCAGGTTGGGCGCACGTTTCGCCAAAGACTTCTGCAGGCGCAGCGCCTTCTTCTTGAGCGCGTCGGCGGGCGCGGACAGCATCCGGATCGTCGGGTTTTCGCGCGCGAGCGTTTCGGGATCGAGAAAGAGGCGCAGCGTTTGTTCGAGCGCGAGATCCGTAAGCTTCCCGACGCGCAGCATTCGGCTCAGGGGATGTTTCTTGAGATAGGCGATCAGGTCCTTGCGCCCGACGACGATTCCCGCCTGGGGGCCGCCGATCAGCTTGTCGCCGCTGAAGCAAACGAGGTCCGCTCCCGCCGCGAGCGAGTCCTGAACGGTCGGTTCCTTGGGCAGGCCGTAGTCTTCGAGATTGACCAGCGCGCCGCACCCGAGATCGTCGACCAGAACGAACGGTTGACGCGCTTTGAGCGAGGCGAGTTTTTCGGTGCCGACGCTTTTCGAGAAACCGACGATGCGATAGTTGCTCGGGTTGCAGCGCAGGATCATGGCGGTGTTTTCGGTCAGCGCCGCTTCGTAGTCGCGCAAGTGGGTCTTGTTGGTGGTGCCGACCTCGACCATGGTCGCGCCGCTCTGATGAATGCAGTCGGGCAGACGGAACGAGCCGCCGATTTCGATCAGTTGCCCGCGCGAGATCACGACCTCGCGACCCTTGCACAAGGCCGAGAGGATCAGAAACGTCGCGGCGGCGTTGTTCGTCACGACCATTGCCGCCTCGGCCCCGGTCAGGCGGCAGATCAGCCGCTCGCTCATATAGTTGCGTTTGCCGCGCAGACCCGTCTCGATGTCGATCTGGAGATTGCAGCACCCGCTGAGACCCGCCAGCGCGTCCACGGCGCGCCGGGGCAGGACGGCGCGTCCGAGGCCCGTGTGGAGAACGATCCCGGTCGCGTTGACGACGGGCCGCAGACGGTCCTTTTCGGTTTCGAGGAGGGCGGCCTCGACTCGCGCGACGATCTCGCCCGCGCTGGGCGCGCCCGCCTTGAGCGCGACGGTTTTGGACGCGAGCTCGCTCCGGATCGCATCGAGGGTTTCGCGAATCGCATCGAGGACGAGGGGGCGCGACCAGACGCCGATCAGTTGTTGGATCGCCGGATCGTCGAGCAAAACGGCGACCGACGGAACCCGGCTGCGCGGATCGCTTCGTTCCGATGCTCTCTCGGTTTGTCTAGCCATGTCTCTCTCCCTGCCCGTTTCTCTCTTCGTGCTACTATCTCCCGAAATCATCGAAAGCCGCGACGATTTCAGACTGACCGAGGGGACCCTCACCCCTGCCCCTCTCCCAGCGGGAGAGGGGTATGAAGGAGATTCTCTTGAGGTTTCTCCCTCTCCCTTTGGGAGAGGGGCAGGGGTGAGGGCCCTTCTTTCTGCTTCTTCACCTAAGGTCTACAGCCTACAGTCTTCTTTGGTTGCGGCTATGCTGCTGTGAGTCAAACGTGTGACCTCTGCTTCGCCTATCCAATCACCGGGGCCGCTGTCCTGTCAACAGTTTGCGACGCGACGCAGAAGTCAGGTTTTTCTTGACTTCGCCCACTCCTGCGCGGAAGATCGAAGGGGTTCAGGACCATAGAAGAAGCGGACAAGGGGTGCTTGATCGTCGCATGGGATCTTCTCGACCGGCCACCGGTCTTTTGGACCGACCGCCGGGTCGGACCGGGAGTTTCGAGTCGAAGTATGACTGCGGGAGTGCAAGCGATGCCGATTGAGATCCGAGTGCAACGTGACGGCGACGGGCTGGTGCTTATCTCCAGCGGCGTGCTGAGCGGCCGGGACCTGATCGAAGTCCATGAGAAGATGCTTGCGGCGCCCGAGATCGTAGAGAAATCCAAGTACTGCATCCTAGATGAAGAGGCGGTCGAGGCCGTCGATATTTCGCCCGACCACATTCGGACCGTCGCCGAGATGTCGAAGCGCGTTTCCGCCCTCACGCCGAAGGGCACCTTGGTGTGCATCGTGGCGCCGAGGGACGCGGCCTTCGGATTCGCGCGGATGTGGGAAGTTCTGGCCGAAGAAACCAGTTGGGAGACGATGACCGTTCGGTCCCGGGCCGAGGCGGATTCGTGGATACGCGCGCGGGTGAAAGAGAAGTTCGGTTTCGACCCTGACGAAGAATCGGGCGAGTCCTAAGGGCGCTCCACTCTCCACTCAAGACTCACAACTCGCAACTCATCCTGGCGGAGGTGAATGGGAGTCGAACCCACCCGCCGCCGTGAGGCGGCACAACGGTTTTGAAGACCGCGAGGGCCACCGGGCCCCCGTCACCTCCGGATGTTCTTCGGTTCTACCCGATTCGAACCGCGAAAAGCAAGCCCACTCGGTCCGGCCGAGTCATCGCGTCGAGGATGTGGCCTCGTCTTCGACTGCGGTGGGTCCCGTGTCGTCTCGCTCGCGCGAGGCCGATTTGCCCCATGCCTCCTTGTAGCGTTTGCGCGCCGCGAGGTGTTCGCGCAACGTCTTCGAGAACGCATGGCGGCCGTCGCCCCGATACACATAGTACAGATAGTCGGACCGGGCGGGACGAAACGCCGCGTCGAGCGCGGCGCGGCCGGGGTTGCAGATCGGCGTCGGCGGCAATCCGGCGCGCGCGTAGGTGTTGTAAGGCGAGTCGCATTTCAGATCGCTCAACGTGAGCGGAGCGTCCCACTTGTTCAGTGCGTGGCGGACCGTGGCGCAGCTGTCGAGTTTCATCCCGCGCTTGAGGCGGTTGTGAAACACGGACGAGACGAGCGACATTTCCTCCGGGTCCGACACTTCGCGTTCGACGATCGAGGCGAGAATGACGCCCTGACGAAACGTCAGTGGCGCCGCATCGGCGCTGTTGAGGCCCGGACGCAGACCGAGCGATCGGACGATTTCCCCCTGGCGGCGGACCAGGCGCTGAATCGCCTCCTTTTCGTCGGTCGGTTGAACGAAAACATACGTATCGGGAAACAAGTACCCCTCGGCCTGAGTGTCGGGAACGCCGAGAGACGAGAGGAACTCGGCGTCGCCGCACAGCGCTTCGAGGCGCTCCGCCGAGACGATGGCACCCTTCTCCGCGAGCCTCTGGGCCATTCGGCTCGCGGTCCACCCTTCGGGAAACGTGACCTTGACGGAGAGGATGTCGGGCCCCTTGACGAGAAGATCGATCACATCGTTAGGCGCGAGACCGGGCGCGAAGGCGTACTCGCCCGCCTTGAGACGCCGATCCGCCCGCCGCCACACCGCCGCGGCAAGAAAAAGAGTCTCCGAGTCCACGACCCCGCCCTCTCGCAGACGGCGCGCGATGGTGCGGACCGAATCGCCCTTGCGGAGTTCGACGCGCGCCGCCTCGGCGCGGTCGGCGGACTGGGGGCGATGCATCCAATAGAAGAACCACCCTCCCGCGCCGACGCCGCAAAGGAGTGCCAGGAGAAAGAGAACCCCCAACGCTTGGAGAATCCAGGAAATCGTGCGACGGCATCCGCCCCGTTTCGGGCCTGGCGCAAAAGCGGCCTCATGTCCGCCGCTTGGAGGAACCGATGCGGGATCGGTTCGATAGAGAGCATGTTTCGTCTTGCACGGTTCGGTGTCGGTCACAGCCGGTTCGTCTCCTCTCGGGGATCGCGCCCGCGGTCGCGCGCCTTCATCCTAAGCTACCCGCCGCCGAACGAGCAAGCGCCGATCGCGCGGTCTCGATCGTGCCCGACTTAGCGCCTTCTCCCTCGCCCACTCGCCGTCGAGAGTCTTCCTGCGTATACGATCTGAATCGGAGGCCTCGAATTCCGGTCTCTCTTCTCTTGGCACGCCAACGGCGTGCCGACCTCCAGCCTGGGGTTGCCGTTCGCCCGAGCGAAGCCGGGCGATGCGGCTACCCCAGGAACGTGCACCCCCGATTTCTTCAACCCGGAACGGGTTGGGGCCATGCACATACCCCTAGCCTCAACCCCGTTGGGGTTGTCTCGATCCAGCCCTTCGCTCCCAACCCAGGGTAGCCGCATTGCGGCAACCCTGGGCTGAAGGCCGCGCCCCCGTTGGGGGCGAGGAGAGACACCGCACCGGAAATCCCCGATTTCATCGATTATCCCACGAATTCGAGAAACGCGCCCGCTTCCTTCCTTCGACCCGAAGAATCCCTTGACGGAGTCTGTGTTCTCGGAGTAGCTATGTGAAAGGAACAAGCGACGCTCGAAGAGCGTCTCCTTTCGCTTGGATGAGAGTCTCCGCCGCCGTTTCCGCGCTCCGCGACCGGGAGGGAATTCATGGAAAGAGTTTCGCTCAAGACCTACGCGGTCATGAACGTCGTCTTCTGGGCCTACTGCGGCGCGATGTACGTCGTTCTTCGGCTTTGGCTCCACCGGATCACCGGCTTCGCGCCCCTGTTCGTCGCGCTCGGCGTCGGTTTCACGCTCGTGTGCGCGTTCGACACGATCTCGGACTTCCTTTCGCGTCCGTTGGGCGAGTGGCCGAAAGAAACGCGCGAAGACGAATCGGCCGAGACCGCGGTCGAATCCTGATCGACGCGCCCAAACGTTTCTTCGGATTCCCCATGCCGTTTCAGATACCTAGCGAATACGAGCCGCTTCTCGCCCGGGTCGAAAAACCGGGCCGCTACGTCGGCGGAGAGATCCACTCCGTCGTCAAAGACCCCGCCCGGGGGCTCCGCGCGTCGATCGCCCTGGCGTTTCCCGATCTCTACGAAATCGGGATGTCGTATCACGGGTTCCGCATTCTCTACGAACGCATCAACGCCGTGGAAGGGTTCGCCGCCGAACGCGTGTTCACCCCCTGGCCCGACTACGCCGAGGCTTTGCGCCGCGCCCGACTCCCGCTCACGACGCTCGAGACGTATCGTCCGCTTCGCGATCTCGACGTCGTCGGATTCACGCTCCAACACGAGCTCGGCTTCACCAACGTTCTCGAGACGCTCGATCTCGGCGGCGTTCCGATTCGCGGCGCCGACCGAACGTCCCCGTTTCCCCTCGTGATCGCCGGGGGCGAAGGGGCGCACTCTCCCGAGCCGATGGCCGACTTCATCGACGCGTTCGTCGTCGGCGACGGCGAGGAGGCGGCGCTCGAAATCCTCGATCTCGTCGCCCGAGCCAAAGAAGAGGGCGTCGACCGCCCGACGCTTCTGCGTCGACTCGCCACGGTCGAGGGGGTCTATGTCCCCTCGCTCTACGAAGTCCGATACCGCCCAGACGGCGCCGTGGAATCGATCCGCCCCGCCGCCGACGGCGTCCCCGAGACGGTGCGTCCCCGCGTGTTCGATCTCGGGCGCGACGCGGGACCGGTCCGTCCCGTCGTCCCGCTCATTCGGTCGGTTCAGGACCGGACGGTGATCGAGATCCGGCGCGGATGCGTGAACGGATGCCGGTTTTGTCAGGCGGGAATGATCGCGCGGCCGGTGCGCGAACGCAGCGTCGAGCAGATCGTCGAGATTGCGCGCGCGGGTCTGGCCTCGACGGGCGACAGCGAGATTTCGCTTCTCAGTTTGAGCACGGCGGACTACAGCGAGATCCTTCCCCTCGCGCGAACCCTGAACGCCGAGCTCGGTCCGCGCCGCATTTCGATTTCGCTTCCCTCGCTTCGGATCGACGCGTTCGACGTCGCCCTGGCCGCCGAGATCTCGTCGGTTCGCAAGTCGGGCTTCACCTTCGCTCCCGAAGCGGGATCGGAACGCCTGCGCCGCATCGTCAACAAGCCGCTCGACGAAGCCGAGTTCCTCGACATTGTCGGCGAAGTCCTGCGCGCCGGATGGCGCACCCTCAAGATGTATTTCATGATCGGCCTGCCGGGCGAAACCGACGAAGACTTGGGCGGCATCGCGCGGATCGTGCGCGAGGCGCTGGGTCGCGCCAAGTCGCTCGGCGTCCGAGGGGTGAAGATCAACGTCACGCTTTCGCCGTTCGTTCCGAAAGCCCACACGCCTTTCCAGTGGGAAGGGCAGACGCCGCCCGACGAACTTCGACGCCGCATGAACCTCGTGCGCGACCGTCTCCCTCCCAAGGTCGTCGCGGTCAAAACCTCGCCGCTCGAGGGGAGCGTCCTCGAAGCCGCTATGGCGCGCGGCGACCGACGCCTCGGGGCCGTGGTCGAACGCGCGTGGCGCGACGGCGCCCGGTTCGACGGATGGAAGGAACATTTCCGCTTCGACCGATGGCGGGCGGCGTTCGAAGCGTGTGGACTCGATCCGGCTTTCTACACCGAACGTCGGCGAGGGAACGACGAGGTCTTTCCCTACGATGTCGTCCTCGCGCCGCCCGGAAGACGGTTCCTCGCCTTTCAGCGCGACCTGGCGCGACGCGGCGAGGTCACGCCCGATTGTCAGAACCACCCGTGCGCGCAATGCGATGCCTGCGCCAAGCCCAAGGAGCACCGTCTGGCGCGCGACGGAAGTCCCGAGTCCGAGTCCGGATCTCAGGAGGTTTCCGAACCCGCCGCGCCTCCCCAGGGCGAGTCGAGCGCACCCGAGTTTCCCGTCATGCGGGCCCGGCTCCGGTTCTCGAAGGGCGGTGCGTTGCGATTCGTCTCGCATCTCGACTTGGCCGAGACGATCCAGCGCCTCATCCGGCGGTCGCGAACGCCGGTCGCGTACTCGCACGGCTTCAATCCCCAGCCCCAGATCAGCCTTTCCCCACCGCTTCCGCTCGGGTTCGAAGCGCTCGGCGAATTGGCCGACGTCCTGCTCGTCGAACGCATCGACCTCAAGGCGTGGCTCCGCGATCTGCGCGCGATGCCCGTCGCCGGTCTCGAATGGACCGGCGTCGAAGAAGTCCCGCTCAAGACGCCTTCGATCCAACAGGCGATCGAACGATACGACTACCGGATCGACTGGCGCGGATGGGGAGACGAACCGCCCGCCTTGCCGCTCGACCGCGCGGAAGTCGAGAGCCGGATCGCGGCGTTCCTAGCGAGCGCGGAATGGCCGATCGAAATCCTGCGCAAGGGGAGCGCGCAGCGGCGCGACGCCCGCGCGTTCGTCGAGCAATTCCGGACGGTCGAACCCGCCCGAGGTTGCGCCGTCGGACTCGAGATGCGCATCCGATCCGAAAACGGGACGACGCTCAGTCCCTTGGCGATTCTCGAGTCGCTGTTCGACGCGGGCGGTCGCGGAGCGGGCGACCGCGGACCGGGTGGTAGTGGACCGGGCGACCTGCGTTCGAGCCGCGGCCTGATTCTCCACGTCGCGCGGTTGCCGATCGAGATCGAGTGAAACGATTCGGTTCGATAGGAAACGATTGGGTTCAGCGGGATGAAACGGATGGTGCCCGGGGCCGGAATCGAACCAGCGACACAAGGATTTTCAGTCCTCTGCTCTACCTACTGAGCTACCCGGGCACGGGGGGAAGGAGGCTTCTCGTCGGGTCGGCGGGGGGGAAAGAGACGTTGGAAGATCCCGCTCCATCCCGCCGCTAAGTCGAGAAGCGACAACGCTGGAAAGAACGCTCGATCACCGAGCGGAGGCGGCACGCGACGGATGGGGGGAGGGCTGCGAATCCGTCGTGTGCGCCGCCGAGAGACCGACTGCGCGGCGCCCTCTTGCCTTGTATGAAAGCCGTCCGGCGCGCGCGCAGAATATGGTAAATATACTCCCGCTTGGGCGGAGTCAAGCGGTTTTTCCCGAGCGCGAGGGCCGTGGGGGCGAGCCGCCACTTCGGGAGGAATCTTCTCGATGCCGCTCTTCGCCACCGCCGACTTCACGTCGGCGGAGACGTTTCTCTTCCCAAACGGGGATGTTCGTCTGAGACGCCGGATTGCGCCCGTCAACGTAGATCAGGTTCTACCCGTTCTTCCCCCTCGCGCCGAAAAGCACTCTTGACGCGATATCCGGTTCCGGTTTATGAGTAGGCTACTCGAAAGTCAGGATGTTTCCTCATGAGTCGGCGGAGTTCCTTCACACTCATCGAGCTGCTGATCGTGGTGGCCATCATCTCGATTCTGGCCGCCATCGCCGTTCCCAACTTCCTCGAATCGCAGACCCGCGCCAAGGTTGCGCGTGTCCGCGCCGACGCGCGGACCGCGATCTCCGCGCTCGAAGCCTACCGCGTCGACGAGAACGCTTATCCCTCGGCCGAGATCAACGGCACGCTCCGCTGGTTCCACTGGCTTACGACCCCGGTCTCGTACCTTTCCCACAAACAGCTCCGCGATCCGTTTCGCCCGCCGGGTCCCGGCCGCGACATTTCCGAGATCGAGACGCTGCGCTACTACGGGTTCAACGGCCAGGGGGTCCTCAACGCCGTGAGCGGGGTGGGCACGATCATTTCGCCTCGCACCGGACCCGACGAGACGCTTCGCATCCTCTGGTACGCGATGTTTTCGCACGGACCCGATCGCGTGCGCAACAACCTGACCGTCGGCAGCGTGACGGGGACGTTCGTCAAGACCGAGGTGATTCGCGATCTGGACTGTTTCATCCACTACGTCTACGACGCGTCGAACGGGACGACGAGCCTGGGCGAGATCCTGCGCTCGGGAGGCGAATTCGGCGGACCGACGGCGCCCATCGCCCGGTTCATGCTCTCGAGTCCGTGACTCCGTCCGAAGCCGCGATTGTTTCTTCTTTGGCAGGCTGAAGCCTGTACTCCAAACAAGCGCCCTGATCCTTCACTCAAGGAAAATCGAATGAAGACCAACCGCTAATCTGCGCTAATCTTCACTAATCGGATAAGATAGAGCACCACGGAGACTATCGGAAGATTAGTGTAGATTAGTGAAGATTAGTGGTTCCGTTTTTCTTCGTCGTTTCTTCTTCCAGTGTCTCTCCAACCGGTCGGACGATTCGGGAATTCTCCTGGGTTCACTCCCGTCGGGCGTAGTTCGGCGATTGATTTCCGGCTTCGGTCCCGATACACTGATCCCCTGGAAAGACCCGGGTAGAAAGCGCTCGGCGTGAAAATCGCTCTGGCCCAAATCAATACGACCGTTGGCGCGATTGCGCGCAACGCGGATCGCGCGATCGCGACGCTCGAACAGGCGCGCGACCGGGGGGCCGATTTCGTCCTCTTCCCCGAGATGACCCTGACGGGCTATCCGCCCAACGATCTTCTGGATCGCCCGAGCTTCATCACGCACAACCTCGAAGCGCTCGACCGCGTCGCGCGGGCGACGACCGATCTCCCTGCGGCTTTAGTCGGACACGCCCACCGCGACGAGAGATCCGAGGGCAAGCACCTCTTCAACGCCGTCGCCTTTTGCGCCGAGGGAGCGGTGCGGTCGATCCACTCGAAGACGCTTCTGCCGACCTACGACGTCTTCGACGAGATGCGATATTTCAGCGCGGCCCGCGAGCACCCGGTCCTCGAGCTCGGCGGCCTGCGGTTCGGGGTCTCGATCTGCGAAGACATTTGGAACGACGCGGTCTTCTGGGGGCGGCGCGGGCAACGGCGCTACGAGGCGGACCCGATCGAGATCCTCGCGGGTCAAGGCGTGGACTACTTCGTCAACATCGCGGCCTCGCCCTTCACCGAGGGGAAACGCGCCCTCAAGCGCGAGATGTTCGCGAGCGTCGCGCGCCGCCACGCTCGTCCTCTCATCCACGTGAACCTGGTCGGCGGAAACGACAGTCTGATCTTCGACGGCTGGAGCAACGTGTTCGGTCCCGACGGCTCGGTTCTCGCCCAGGCCGCGGACTTCGAGGAATCGCTCCTCGTCTTCGACACCGACGCGCCGGACCGAGGAGCGTTCGAGCGCGTGTCCGAAGAGGAGATCGAGACGATTCACAACGCCCTTGTCCTGGGGATTCGGGATTACTGCGGCAAATGCGGGTTTCGCTCGACCGTCGTCGGCCTCAGCGGCGGCGTCGATTCCGCCGTCACCGCCACCCTTGCCGCGCGCGCGCTCGGGCCGGACAAGGTCCTGGGCGTCGCGCTCCCGTCGCGCTTCTCGTCGGACCACAGCCGCACCGACGCCGCCGCGCTCGCGCGCAACCTGGGCATCGCGTTTCGCGAAATCGCCATCGAGCCGATCTACGAGGCGTACCTGAAGATCATGGAGCCGCACTTCGAGGGCCGCGAGTTCGACGCGACCGAGGAGAACCTTCAGGCCCGTATCCGCGGCAACATTCTGATGGCGCTATCGAACAAGTTCGGACACCTGCTCCTGAGCACGGGCAACAAGTCCGAGATGGCCGTCGGGTACTGCACGCTGTACGGCGACATGAGCGGCGGGCTGGCCGTCTTGAGCGACGTGCCCAAGACCCTGGTCTACGAACTCGCCCGATTCATGAACCGCTCGAGCGAAACGATCCCCGAGAACACCCTCCGCAAACCTCCTTCGGCCGAGCTCCGGCCCGATCAGAAGGACAGCGACTCGCTCCCGCCCTACGAGATTCTCGATCCCATCATCCGCGCCTACGTCGAGGAGCAGATCTACATCGACGAAATCGTCGCGCGCGGGTTCGATCGCGACATCGTCGAGCGCGTGATCCGCATGATCGAACGCAACGAATACAAACGCCGCCAGGCGGCCATCGGCCTCAAGATCACCCACCGCGCCTTCGGCTACGGCCGCCGCATGCCCGTCGCGCGAGGGACCGACGGCGGATCCTGACGCAGATCGGTAGGCAGTAGGCAGTAGGCAGTAGGCAGTAGGCAGAGGGTGGACTTCGCCCACTTGGGGAAAAGAAGCGACTTCGTCTCTCATGTCTTCTTGGAGAAGCCCATGATGATTCCCAGGGCGAAGGACCAGACGGCCGCGAGGCCGAGCTGGAACGTGGCGGGAAGCGCGAAGGTGATCGTGTGGGCGGGAATCCAGAACCAGAGGAGCGCCCAAAGCGCGCGCGAGATTCCGCGGAAGTCCCAGCGCCAGAGTATCAGGCAGTCCTCCAGCCGGTGAAAGAACATCACGTGGGGTCCGAAGAACGTGTTGAGGAGGAGCGAAAGGACGAACGCCCGGCCCCAACCCGACTCGACGAAACCCGGCAACATGCCGTGCGAGAACAACGCCTCGGCGAATCCTTTCATCCCCGTGAATCCGTATTTGACGAACACCCCGAGAATGGCCCACGCGACCACCTTCAGGATCATGCGGGCCGGACCGCACGGAAGGGTGAACCGGCGCTTGCTCAGGCTGAGCGAGACGATTTCGCCGAGCGTCCCCAGGACGGCGAACTGAATCGCCGCGGACACAAGAGGGCTGCGCCCGACCCAGCCGACGTAGAACTCCGCGATCGCGCCCATCGTCTCCCTCCCCAGCCTCTGTCCGAATAATCGCTTGGAGACTTCTTCTTTGTTCGACTCCTCCGGAGTCGAGATTGAATTCTGTCCCGTTTTCCACGGGTTTCGGTCTTCGGCCTCACCCGTGGCTATTCACGTTCTACTCCTTCGGAGTAATCAAAACCTCGTCCTTGGGAATGAGTCTGGGCGCGCCGATCGCGCCGCGTTCTCCTCTTGCGCCGTCTGCACTGTCGCACCCCGCCCTCGGGTGGATCAAGCGAAAACGGGGGTTTCCGCGCTCCCCGGGCGGGGGCGGAAAAACTTTCCCCCTGGGGACTGTGCCGCCTTTTCGCACCCTGTCTAATCCCAGTTTTGTCAACATGCTGCGCCGAAGTCGGCGTCTTTCCCTCCCTTGGCACCGGCCTTGCACCTTTGGATGTCCGAGTGGAAAGGAATTCCGACTCATGAAGGAAATGTACGTCTCCTTATCCGCCGCGGTTGGCCAAGAGAAGCACTTGGCCGTGGTGGCCAACAACCTCGCCAACGTGAACTCCGTCGGGTTCAAGAAGGACACCGCCGTCTTCCAGGTGCGGCCTCCCAACGTGGACTGGGAGCGGATGGAACGGAGCGCCGATCCTGAACTCGACCTGCCCTCGCCCCGCCAGAGACTGACGGGAGACCGCAATTACGTGACCCTGATGCAGACGTCCACGGACTTCTCGGAAGGGAGTCTTCGCTCGACGAGCGATCCGTTCAACGTGGCCATCGAGCAGTCGGGCGGAACGCAAGGCGCGGCGTTCTTCGCCGTCGAGACACCGCAAGGCGAACGCTACACCCGCGCGGGGGCTTTCCAGGTCAGCCGCGAGGGCGAACTGGTTACGCCCGACGGCTATCGGGTTCTGAGCTCGTCGGGCGGGGCCATCCAAGTCGGCGACGCGACGCCCCAATCCCTCTCGATCGGCGCCGACGGCAAAGTCGCGTCGGAAGGCACACAGGCCGGCGCCTTGCGCCTGGTGTGGGTGAGCGAACCGAACCGCCTGGAAAAGATCGGCAACGGTCTGTTCAGCGCGGGAGGGGGCCGCGTCGTCACGCGCGACGTCCAAGACACCGACCCCGTTCAGGTGCGCCAGGGTTTCCTGGAGTATTCGAACGTCAACATCGTGGAAGAATTGGTCCGAATGATCGAGCTGCAACGCAGCTACGAGGCGAGCCAGAAGGTCATCCAGACGATGTCGGACGCATCGTCCAAGGTGGCGACTCTGGTTCTGAACGGATAACAAGGAGTGTAAGACCATGTCGCGAGCATTGTACATCGCCGCCACGGGCATGAAGGCCCAGCAAATCAACCTCGACGTCATTTCGAACAACCTGGCCAACGTCAACACCACCGGTTTCAAACGCGGCCGGGCGGACTTCGAGGACCTGCTCTATCAGACGCTCCGGCCCGTCGGCGCCAGCGCGACCGCCAACACCGAGGTTCCGACCGGCATCTACCTCGGCCTGGGGTCGCGTCCCGTTTCCACCTCCAAGATCTTCGACCAGGGCTCGGCCAAGTTCACCGACAACTGGAACGACATCGCGATCGAAGGCGAGGGGTTCTTCCAGATCGAGACGCCCGACGGCGCGACGGCCTACACGCGCGCCGGGGCCTTCCAACTCAATTCGCAAGGAACGTTGACGACGCCCAACGGCGATCCCGTGACGCCGACGATCACCATTCCGCCCAACGCCATCAAGGAGTCGATCAGCGTGGGGCAGGACGGGACGATCACCTACCGCGTGGGCGGGGCGGCGGCCACGCCGGCGACGGCGGGGCAGTTGCAGCTCGCCCAGTTCGTCAACCCGGCGGGTCTCGAAGCCATCGGCTCGAACCTCTTCGCCGAGAGCGCCACGTCGGGTCCGCCGCAGGTGGGCGTCCCCGGTCAGAACGGATTGGGCAAGACGGTGGGCGGGACGCTCGAGATATCGAACGTGAACATGGTGGACGAATTAGTCAACATGATCGTCGGCCAACGCGCCTACGAGATCAACTCCAAGGCGATCGGCACGGCCGACCAGATGCTCGAGACGGCCGTGAATGTGAAACGATAAGCGCCCTGGATTGTAGGCCGCGGCCCGCTCGGGCCGGAGCATGGAAGCGGAGAGAAGTCCCATGAGAACAAGAACACAAACAGGTTCGACCGGCTCGACGTGGTTGGCGATCGTTTCGCTCGTCGCCGCGTCGCTCGTCCTTGCGAGCGCCCGAACCGGGCTTGGCTCGTTCGAAGATCGGGATACGGCTCCGGACTCCGAGGCCGCCGCCATCGTCGAGTTCAAGTCCGACGCCCTGGTCACGAGAGCGGAGTACACGCTCGGGGACATCGCCGAGGTCCACGCGGCGGACGCCGAGCTCGCCCAACGTCTCAAGGGACTCGTGATGGGCAAATCTCCGCGCCTGGGGATTCGTCAGCCGCTCACTTCGCGCCAGATCGAGCTGCAGTTGGAGCGGCAGGGCATCGGCGCTCCCACGGTGGCGTTCGAATTCCCGAGGCGTATGTTCGTCGAGCGTTTGGGGCAGGACGTGGACATGACGCAGCTGCGGCGCGAGATCGAGAAAGAACTTCTCGCGCAGACCCCCTTCGACGGCGACGTCGTGGTCGAACGGATGATGCTTCCCCCCGCGATCCGCGTTCCCGCGGGGGCTCTGGCCCACACGGTCGAGTTCCGTCTCCCGAATCGTCCCGTGGGTTCGGTCGCCTTCGTCTTGGATCTGCTAGTGGACGGCGAGAGCGAGAAACGGATCTCGAGCGTCGCCCAAATCGACATGGAAATCGACGCGTTACGGGTGGAACACAGCGTCCGACGCGGCGAGCAGGTTGTTCCCGGACACTGCAAGGCGACCCGGATGCGTTTGTCCGATCTGCGAGGCGTCCCGGTTTCGCCCGAGGACTTCGCGACGGTGTTGGTCGCCCGACGCGATTTGAAACCCGGAGATTGGCTCGTCTGGTCGAACGTCGAGCGCTTCAAACTGGTTCGCCGCGGCGAGACCGTGCGGCTTCTTCTTCAGTCCGCCGATGGGATGCGGATTTCGACCTTGGGCCGTTCGGCGGGCAACGGCACGTTGGGCGACACCGTCGTCGTGGCCAACGCCTCGTCGGGCCAGCGCGTCCAGGGAATCGTCGTAGGCCGGCAGCTCGTACAAGTTCCATTCTGAGTCCGGCTTTGCGGAGAATGGTTGTCAGAGGTTCGAACAATATGAGAAAGAGACTTCACATCGCGGTGATCGCCCTGGCGGCCGCACTCCTGCTGAACGGCTGCGCGCTTCTGAACGGGCGCCGCTCGGGCGCGAGCGATTTGGCGCTCGAGAATCCCCCGCCGGTTCATCCGACCGACACGGTGGGCGGCAACATGGTCCCCGCCGAGGGATCGCTCTTCGATCCTTCGTTCGGCGGCTCGTTGTGGGCCGACGACGTGGCGCGAGGGATCGGCGACGTGGTCACGGTCCAAGTGAGCGTCGAGAACAAGGGCGAGCACAAGGCGACGACCGATCTCAGTCGCACCAGCAAGATGGACGCGAGCGTCGAATCGCTGTTCGGTTACGAAAACTCGTTTCCGGGCGTCGGCACGAACAACACGACGCCCGCCCAGCTCATCAAGACGGCCAGCTCGAACGAATTCACGGGCGACGGCGACACGCTTCGCGAGGGCAAGCTGACGGCCGACGTCTCCGCCATCGTGACGCAGGTCTTTCCCAACGGCAACATGCGGATCCACGGGAGTCAATCGCTCCTGGTCAACAACGAGACATCGATCCTGACCGTGGACGGAGTGATTCGCCCCTCCGACTTGTCGTCCGAAAACACCGTGGGCTCGGAACGGATCGCCAACGCGCGCATCGAGATCACCGGACGCGGCGTCGTCAGCGATAAGCAGCGCCCAGGCATCCTCTCGCGGGTCTTCGATTGGATGTGGCCGTTGTGAGAAGGCGCAGGACTATGGACGGGAGCACGACGAAGATGCATACGGCGACCTCTCTCACCTGTTCTTCCCGATTCGGGCGGTTGCGCCGAGTTTCGAGCGCGCTATGCCTCGCGGCGTGGCTGACGCTCTGCGCCTCGCAGTCGCACGCGGTTCGGATCAAGGACATCTGTACGATCGAAGGGGTGCGCGAGAACCAGCTCGTGGGCTACGGTCTCGTGGTCGGCCTGAACGGCACGGGCGACGGGAGCGGAGCGACGTTTACCAACCAGAGCCTGGCCTCGTTTCTTCGACGCAACAACATCCGCGTCGATCCGACCAAGCTTCAGACCGACAACGTCGCCGCGGTGATCGTGACCGCGTCGCTGCCGCCGTTTGCGCGGCAGGGCTCGAAAATCGACGTGGTGGTTTCGACGTTGGGCGACGCCGAAGACCTGAAGGGCGGCACCCTCGTTGCCACGCCCCTTCGTCCCGTCGGCGCGCCGGCGAACCGGTCGGACTTGGTCTACGCGGTGGCGCAAGGCCCCGTGAGCACCGGCGGATTCGCGGCGTCGCAGGGCGAGGCGGCGGTGGTCAAGAACCATCCCACCTCGGGCGTGATCCCGGGCGGCGGACTGGTCGAGCGAGAGGTGCCGACGTCGTTCGCCACCAAGTCCGAGATCGATTTCGTCCTGCGCAATCCCGATTTCACCACGGCCAGCCGCATCGCCCAGATCGTCAACGCCTCGGTCGGACAAGGGGCGGCGCAAGCCCGCGACTCCCGAGTCGTTTCCGTTCGCGTGCCCGGGGGCGGGACGGACGAACGGGTGCGTTTCATCGCCCAGGTCGAATCGCTCGAAGTCAGCCCCGACTCTCCCGCGCGGGTGGTGTACAACGAACGCACCGGAACGATCGTCATGGGGTCGAACGTGCGGATCTCGACCGCGATCATCACGCACGGCAACCTGGTTTTCGAAAAGCAGAGCACTCCCGCCAACATCCCCGTTCAGTCTCTCACGCCTCCCGGAACCCAACCGATCCTGGACAAGACGTCGAGCATCCGGGTGACCGAGGAGCGCGGCGACCTGCAGGTGTACGAAGAGGGCGTGACGATCGGCGAGGTCGCCCGCGGTCTGAATGCCCTGGGCGTGACGGCGCGCGACATCATCGCCATCCTTCAATCCCTCAGGGAGTGCGGCGCTCTCCAGGCCGAGCTCGTCCCGATGTAAGGAAAACCCCTGGTTGCCGGTTCCTGGTTTCCGGCTTGAACCTTCGAACCCTCGATACGCGCATCATCCCGGCACAGCGATTGCTCTTCTCTACGTGAAAGGCTGCTTCAGAAGAGCGGAGTAGGCAAAAATGTCCGATTTCGCCATCCAGTCCGTCATGGGAACCGAAGCCGAGTACGACGCCCGGACGGTGGGCACCCTGGCGGGCACGGGCACGACCTCCTATCTGGAGGCGATGAACCTGGGTCACCTCGAAGGCAAGGGCGCCGGTCTTCCCGATACGGACCGCGTCTTGGTCGAGTTCCAGGGGTTTCTGATGCACGAAATGCTCAAGGCCATGCGCGCGTCGATCCCCCCCTCCGAGATCTTCGGAGAGAACTCCGGACGCGAGCTCTTCGAATCGCTCCTCGACGGCGAATACGCCCGATCGGTCAGCGAGAAGACGGGCGGTCTCGGGTTGACCGAGACATTGAGGATACAGCTCGGCATCGTCGAGAATCCCGCCGAGCGGCCGGAGCTTCCGGCGGTCGGCCAGGGACGCTAGTGTCCCGAGCCGACACATCTGTTACGAAAGGAGGGACCGTCCGGCACAGGGAATCTGGCCCAACCTGGGAGAAACAGGGAAATCTTGTCTCGGCTCAAGGTTCATTCAGGACCGGCCGATGATAAGTAGCGTGAGTCCAGACTCCAACCGAGGAGTGCCTTCGACATGAAGATCTCGGGACGCAAATCCGTGAGCAGAACCGGACCGGTTGGCGCCGCGCAGCGCGGGGCCGGGAAACCGAAGGTCGAGCCCACGCCCTCGATTGATGCTCGAGCGACCGACGTTCGGATCTCCGACATGTCGCGCGAGATCGATCGCGTGAGAGAAACGGTGATGGATCTGCCCGACGTGCGGGTGGAAAGGGTCTCCGAGATCAAACCGCTTGTCGACGAAGGCAACTACCAGGTGGAGAGCAAGGTCATCGCCAAGAAGATGGTCGATGAATCGCTCCGCGAGTCGGCCCGCCTCAAGAAGTCCCGCGGCAAGTAGCGAGGCCGCGCAACCGGACCTTCTTCTCCCTCGTTCCTCTCGAACCGGTCTTTTCCCACGGCACGGATGTGTCGCGTCCCTTGCGGCGCGCGACGATTCGTTGCCTCGTCCGACGGTCCTCGCGACCCCGTCATCATGGAAACCCTCGCCGATGAACTGATCGCGATCTTGGACCGCGAGGCGGATCTCTACGGTCAAGTGTTGGATCTGGCCCGGGAGGAGCAGCAGGCGCTGCTGTCGGGACCGCCCGACGCGGTGCTGGGCGTCGTCCGCCGCAAAGACACGCTCCTGCTCAAGATCCGGACCGTGGACGAATCGCGCGACCTGATCTGCACGCGGCTTGCGCGCCGTTGGGGCCTGTCGCGCAAGACCCTCGTCCTTTCCGAGATCCTCGAACATTGCGACGCCGCCGCGGCGGAGCGGATCGCCGCCGTGCGGGACCGTCTACGCGATTGCGTGGATCGCCTGGGTCAGACCGGACGGATGAACGCGGTGCTCTGTCACAGCGGGATCGAGGCGATTCGCCGCGTGATGGAGGACCTCTCGGTCGAACCCGACGAAGCGTCGCCCGGCGGCGCGATGTACGAGCGGACGGGATCGTCGCGTCGCGCGGCGCGGCGCGCCACGCTCGACGTGCGGACCTGAGCAGGGAAGGAAGAACCATGTCGCTTCTCACGACCCTCAACATCGGCCGGCAGGGGTTGTACGTCAGCCAGATAGGTCTCCAGGTCACGGGGCAGAACGTGGCCAACGTCAATACTCCGGGCTATCGCCGCCAACGTCTCAACCAGGTCAACCTTCCCTATGGTCTCGGCGTCACCGTCCAATCGGTCGAGCGTCAAGTCAGCCCCCGCGTCGAGAGACAGCTCCTGGGCGCGACGGCCGACTACGCGCGCTCGTCCCGCACCTCCCAGGTCTACGGCGAGCTCGAAGAGCTGTTCAACGAGGTTGCGGGGACCGGCCTCGATGCGCAATTCCAGGATTTCTTCCGGAGTCTCCAGGACCTGACGGTTCGTCCCGGGGGGGTCTCGGAACGCGAGACGCTGCGTTCCCAAGGCGACACGATGGGTCACATGTTCAACCTGCTCTACAGCCAGTTGTCGACAAAGATCGCCGGTCAGGACGCAGAGGTCGATACGATCGTCAGTCAGGTCAACGGGCACCTTCGCACCATCGCCTCCCTCAACCGCCAGATCGGGCAACAAGTCGGCAACGTGATCGGCGCAAACGAACTCAAGAACGAACGAGACGAACTGGTGCGCCAGGTCTCCGAGCTTGTTCCCGTCACGGTAGTCCAGGACGAAAACGGCGCGTTCAACTTGTTCATCGAGGGCGGGATGCCGTTGGTCGTCGGCGTCGAGTCCTACCAGCTCGAGGCCGTGCCCAGCGCGGCGAACGACCTCAAGCGAGACGTCTACTGGGTCAGCGACCAAGGCGCCCGGATGGACGTCACGTCCCAGTTGGACAATTCGGCGCTTGGCGGAGTCCTGAGGAATCGCGACGAGATCATCCCCGAGCAGTTGGCCAAACTCGATCGCCTTGCGGCCGAGTTCGTCCTGGCGTTCAACGCCCAACATCGCGCGGGGACGGGTCTGGACGGCGTGAGCGGGCGCAACTTCTTCGAGACGCTTCCCGTTTACACGCACATCGGCGAAGGATCGAGCGGCAATGTCGGCGTCTCCGCCTCTTCGGTAGTGGACGAGACGCTCCTGACGCTCCACGACTACGAAATCCGGTTCACGGGTCCGGCGAACTACGACGTCGTGGACGCGACGACGGGCGCGACCATCGCCTCGGGAGCCTACGTCTCGGGCGGGGCCATCGTGTTCGATGGCATCTCGGTCACGATCGGCGACTTCTCCGGCCCGCCCGTCGCGGGCGATGTGTTCCGAGTGGATACGGTGACGGGGGCTTCGGGCCACATCGAGATTTCGGCGGCGGTCGCCGCGTCGCTCGACGCGATCGCGGCGGGTCTGAGCGCCGAGTCGGGCGATAACCGCAACGCCCTGGCTCTGGCCGACATGGAGACCGCCGCGCTCGCCGCGGGAGGAACCATGAGCTTCCGCCAAATGTATCTGGCGATGGTGACCGAACTGGGCGTCGCCTCGGCGGCGGATCGCACGGAGCTCGACAGTCGCGACGCGATTCTCAACCAGGTCAACACAATGTTTCAGAGCGTGAGCGGAGTCAACATCGACGAAGAGGCGACGAAGCTCATAGAGTATCAGCGGGCCTATGAGGCCTCGTCCAAGGTCATTAGCGTCGCGGACGAAATGATGCAGACGCTTCTGTCGATGATTTGAGGAAGGCTTGAGGCTATAGGCTGGAGGCTGTAGGAAAGGAAAGACAACGGCGGGCTGGCGGTTCTCCCTAGTTGAACTCAGTTCTCTGAGGCCTACAGCCCAAGGTCTACAGCCTACAGCCTGATTGAAGGATCGAGTCATGCGAGTTTCGACCAACTACATCTACGACAGCCTGCGCCGCACGATGCAGCAGAGCATTTCGAATCTCCTCACGGCCCAGGAGGTCATGGCGACGCAGCGCAAGGTCAATCGTCTCTCCGACGATCCGGTCGCCTCGGGCCGCATCCTCGACGTGGGCGCGATGATCTCGCAGAACGAGCAGTTCGTGCGCAACCTCGACTCGGCGAACACGATCACGGACCTCTACGATGGCGCGTTCGATAGCGTCGTCTCGGTCCTCAAACGGACGAAGGAACTCCTGTTGGGCGAAGCCAACAGCGCGACGTCGACCGACGCCACGCGCGAAGCCGCGCGGATCGAGATCGTCTCCCTGGCCAGTCAACTCGTCGCCATCTCCAACCTGCAATACGGCGATCGTTTCTTGTTTGCCGGGTACGCCGACGACACGGAACCCTTCCTCGACACCTTCGTCACCGCCACGCCCGGCGCGGGCAACACGGGTGGCGCGGCCGTGACGTACCAGGCCGTGGCCGATCCTTCCCTGGTCACCGGAGACGACTACCAGATCCGGTTCGTTGCCCCCGCCGGGCCCCCCTGGACCTACGAGGTGTGGGACACGACCACCGGCGTTCCCGTCTCGACGGGCAACACCTACGTTCCGGGCGGCGACATCCAATTCGACGGCATTATCGTCCGGATCGACGACACGGGCGGACCTCCGGCGGTGGGCGACGTTTTCGACGTGACCACGACCCCCGCCGGAACCTACGTAGGCGACAGCGGCTCGATCCGCATCGAGGTCGAGCAGGATGTCTGGCGCGAAATCAACTTCACGGGCGATCGGGTCTTTCAGGGAGCGGGACTGCCCGGGGGAGTGAACCTGTTCGATCTTTTCGAGCGCGCCAACACGGCGCTTCGCAACAACGATCAGGTTGAAATCAACAATTTGCTCGGGGAGTTCGATCAAGCCACGGAACAGACCGCCGCGATCCAGTCCATCGCCGGATCGCGCGAGAACCTGCTCTCGCAAACCAGCGACCGGCTCTTGGACGTTCAGACGAACCTGAAGACGCTCTTGAGCGAGTTGCGCGACGTGGACATCACCGACGCCATCACCGAGATGAACCGTCGCGAGAACGCGTATCAGGCCGTGCTGAGCGCCTCGGCCAAGATCGTCCAGCCGAGCCTCCTCGACTTCCTGACATAGAGCGACTCTTGGAATCGAGCAGCGACGCGAGTCGCCTCTCGCTCCGAAAACGGAAGACGTCGGAGCGATGCGGAATTCCGAGAGTCGACATAATCCGCTTGCATTCGCGGAGAAGCGTCGCGTATCTTCGATCCCGACCCGGGGCTCGAAGCGCCCCCTCGGAGGGGGGCCGACCGGGGCGAACCTCCTCTCGACCATGGATAGGACGAAAGATAATGCTAATTCTCACACGGAAATCGGGCGAAAAGATACGTATAGGCGATGACATCGCCATCTCGGTGATCGAGATACGGGGCAACCAGGTCCGCCTCGGCATCGCGGCGCCGCGAAACGTAGCGGTTCACCGGCAAGAGGTGTACGACCAGATTCAGGAGCAGAATCTCCTGGCGGCTCAGGCGCAACCCAGCGACAAGGTCCTGATCCAGAGTCTCTGGCAGAAGCAAGGCGCCGTCAAAGGCCAGGAACCCGGAGCGAGATCCGACTCATGAGAATCCTAACCACGCGATTCGGCGAACTCGACGTTCCCGACGACCGGATCATCCACCTTCCCGAGGGCGTCCTCGGTTTCCCCAACGACCACCGGTTCGTGCTCCTCGAGCACGACTCGGAAGGCACCCCGTTCAAGTGGCTCCAATCGCTCGATTCCTCTCAACTCGCCTTCATCGTCATGGATCCGCACGCCGTGGTCGAGGAGTACCGCGTGGTTCTCGACGCCGAGTCGGCCGGCCACCTCGGCGCCGAGGAGATCGGCGAGGAGTTCGCCATGATGGCGATCGTCAACATCCCGCACGACGAGCCGATCGCCATGACGGTCAACGTCCGCGCCCCGATCGTCGTCCACACCGAGAAACGGATCGGCTACCAGATCATCCTCTCGAACGAAGACTATCCGATCCGCCACCGCATCTTTCCCAACGAGCTCGTCGCCCGGTCCTGAGGTTCCTCTCAGCCGTCGCCGACCGTAGGTCTCCCTTTACTTCCTGGAACATCTTAGGAAAAACTCTTGTTTGTGGGGCTCTGCCGTGCACAATAGTCGCATGGGCGAAGTATCTACATAATTCGGGACGTCATGCTCGAGCAAGGGGGGCATCATGAAGAACCGCGTTCTGCACATCGTCATCGCTTTCATCGCTTTGGTCGGGGGCGCCGTCTGGGCACAGCCGCCGACGGGCGAGTTGAGTCCGATTCCGCGCCAAGACACTTGGGTGACGGACGGCGAGGTCTACACGATCGCGCCGACGACCGACACGATCTACGTCGGCGGGTGGTTCAGCTACGTCGGCCCGGTCACGGGCGGCGGCGTTCCCGTCGACTCGGGAACAGGACAACCCCTTGCCGTGTATCCGGAAGTGCACGGCGAGGTCTACTCCGTATTGTCCGATGGCGCCGGCGGCTGGTACATCGGCGGTTGGTTCTGGCAAGTGGGCGAGGCGGAGCGCGACAACTTGGCCCACATTCTGCCCGACGGCACAGTGGACCCGACCTGGGATCCCGGCGCGGGCGATCCCGACCTCGATGAATACGTGGAGGACATGATTCTGTTTGGCAGTACGCTCTACTTTGGCGGGAACTTCTCCGAGGTCGATGGTCAACCTCGCCAGAATCTCGCCGCTGTCGATACGACGACCGGAAACGTCACCGCTTGGAATCCGGGTGCGGACGGCGGGATCGAGACCATGGCCTGGACCGGTTCATCGCTTCTTGTCGGCGGGTGGTTCGCGAATGCCGGCGGCGCGAGCCGCAGTCGGCTTGCCGAACTCGATCTGACCTCGGGCACCGCGACCGCCTGGGATCCCAACCCGAACGCTGCGGTCTTCGATATCGCGTTGTCGAGTCCGACCGTTTATGTCTGCGGAGACTTCTCGACCATCGGCGGGCAAAGCCGGGCCTACATCGCCGCTCTGGACGCCTCGTCGGGCCTCGCCACGGACTGGAATCCCGGCGCCGACCTGTTCGTCATGAGCTTGGCCGTGTCGGACGACGCTTCGACGGTCTATGCCGGGGGCGCCTTCTCCAACATCGGCGGCGCGTCGCGCAGATACATCGCCGCGCTCGATGCGACGACGACCTCCGGTACGGCCACCGCCTGGGACCCCGGTTCGGACGGCGGCGTCAATCGCTTTCTCGTGTCGGGCTCGACGATCTACGTGGGTGGGGAGTTCTGGAATATCGGAGGACAGCAGCGCAACTGCCTGGCCGCACTCGACGCCACAACCGGTTTTGCCACCGCCTGGAATCCCGGTACGAACAATTCGGTCTGGGCGCTGGCGTTGTCGGGCTCGACGCTTTACGTCGGCGGATCGTTCTCGAGCGTCGGCGGCGCGACCCGCAACAATATCGCCGCCATCGACCGCCGCACCGGCGAGGCGACCGACTGGGACCCCGACGCCGACGACGATGTCTACGCTCTGGCCGTGTCGGGCTCGACCGTCTACGTCGGCGGGTACTTTGACGAGATCGGCGGACAAGACCGCGATTGCCTTGCCGCGATCGACGCCTCGACCGGCTTGGCGACGGGATGGGACCCCGGAGTAAACGACTCATTCGACGATCCGTCGGTCTATTGTCTGGCCGTGTCGGGTTCGACCGTCTATGTCGGCGGGTACTTCGATGAACTGGGCGGGGAAGAGCGCGACTACCTCGGGGCCGTCGATGCCGTCACGGGCGATGCCACCTCTTGGGACCCCGACCCCGACGATGAAGTCTATGCCTTCGCTCTGACGAGCACGACGCTCTTTGTTGGCGGAGATTTTGAGGATTTCGATGACGGGTCCCGCGACTGTCTCGCGTCGTTCGATCTCGCCAGTGGCGACCTCACCGCTTGGGACCCCGACGCCAACGATAGCGTGTATGTTCTGGCGATATCGGGCTCGACTGTCTACGTGGGCGGACGCTTCACCTATGTCGGAGGAGAGGACCGTGATGCCCTCGCCGAACTGGACATGACAACCGGTACCGCGACCGCCTGGGATCCCGACCCTTGGGAGGACGGGGACGAACAGGAGGTCTACGCGCTGGCGCTGTCCCGGGACGGTTCGACCGTCTATGTCGGCGGATATTTCGAGGAGATCGGCGGAGAAGAGCGTTATTGCCTCGCCGCTATTGACGGCGAAACCGGCGACGCCCTGGACTGGGATCCCGATCCGGACGACGAGGTGTATGCTCTCGGAGTGCAAGGTTCCGCGCTCTATGTGGGCGGGGACTTCTGGGATTTCGACGGCGAGAGACGCGACTACTTCGCCGAGTTCGGACCCAAGCACACGGTTGTGTTCCAGACCGACGGGATGCCCGGCGCGACGCTCGACGGCGTGACGAGTCAGACCGTCGCGCACGGCGACGACTGCACAACGGTTACCGCCGTTCCTCCCGAGGACTACCAGTTCTACAATTGGACGCTCGACGGCTCGGACTATTCCACCGCGAACCCGCTTGTCGTGACCGACGTGATCGAGGACATGCTTCTCACGGCGAACTTCTCGCCGCAGTCGTTTGAATGGGACACGATCACGTCGCCTCAACTACGGCTTTCGCCCATTCCCGTCACGATCGCGGCGAAGACTCCCGGTGACGATACCGAGACCGGCTTCACCGGGACCGTCGAACTGACCGGCCACTTTCCCGACGTGACCGTCGGCGACGGATCGGCGGGCACGGGGGTCGCGCCGCTGATGGGCCTCTTGTCGGACGCGCGGACGCAGTCGATCTACACCCAGAGCGAGTTGGGCCACGCCCGAACCTTGACGGCTCTAGCTCTGAACGTCGACACATTCGGCCCCGCCCCGCTGAGCAGCTTCACGATTCGCGTAAAGCATACTCCTCTTGTCGAGTACGTCGATTTTACGCCGGGCCCTCTGTCGCGCCCCTATTGGGAAGGGCCGAACAGCGGTTGGACGACGGTGTATTCCCAGGCGTCCACCCAAATCGAATCGTCGGGGTGGGTGTGGTTCGAGTTCTCGACGCCGTTCGACTACAACGGAACCGACAGCCTCTTCATCGACTTCACCTTGAACGACGGAGTCCCCACGTCCACGGCGTTGTGTTTCCATGCCGACACGGCGCCCGCCGTCCGGACCGCTGCTTGGAGCAAGAACGACCCCGTGGGCGACCCTCTGAACTGGGACGGCGCCTCTCCGTTGTCGTTGCCTCTGCAATGGGTTCCGGACATCCGGTTGCGCGCCGAGGAGATACCGGTCGTTCCGACCGAGAGCGGCGCTTTCGTCAACGGCGTGTGGAACGGGAACGTCATGCTGAATCAGCCTGTTCCACCGATGTTCCTGCGGGCCGACGACGGCGCGGGCCACACGGGCGACTCGAACGTGTTCGAAGTCCTCAACGCCTATGTCCTGGACGTCGGGACCATGGACTGCTCGGTCGATCGGTCGCCCGATCAAGCCAGCTACCTTCCGGGAACATCCGTCACCCTGACGGCGGTGCCGGACACGGGTTATCACTTCGGGTTCTGGAGCGGCGACGTGCCTTCGGGTCAAGAGACCCAAAACCCCGTCATCGTCGTCATGGATGACGACAAAGTCGTCACGGCGACCTGCGCCATCAACCAGTACGCCGTCAACTTCCAGACCGACGGCGCGCCCGGTGGGACAATCGACGGCGCGACGAGTCAGACCGTGACGCACGGCTCGGACTGCTCCGCGGTGACCGCGGCGCCTCCCGTGGGTTGGCATTTCGTTCGCTGGGACAAGGAGACCGGGATTCCTTCGCCGCCTCCACCGCCGGCCCCGCCGTCGGGCGCTCATCGCGCGACCGCCAACGGGGGGGACACGACGACTTCCAACCCGCTCACCGTGACCAACGTGACCGAGAGCCAGACGTGGACCGCGGTCTTCGCCGCGTTCACGGTCGCATTCCAGGTCGGAAGCATGCCGGGCGCGATGCTGGAGGGCGAACTCGTCCAGGAGGTTCATGCCGGAGGCGATTGCTCGCCGGTGAAGGCAATTCCGCCCGACGGAGCGCGATTCTCCAGGTGGACGGTTGGTGGAGTGGAATACACGACTCTCAACCCGGTCGTTGTTCGCAATGTGACTCAGAACATGGTCGTCGTGGCGAACTTCGGGCCGTGGAGCGAATACGCCGGCCCGGTCGGCGTCGTCAACCTCACGAGCGACGGTCTCAAGGTGATCGATCCGGTGACTCAGACTCTGTACGGCCCGTACTTCGGGGGGCAGTTCGGCGGCAGCGATCCGACGCTGCTCGACGCCGTCATGACTTCCGACGGCCGGACGGCGCTGGTTAGCGACTTCGGCGACGGTCAGATTCTGTTTGTTGACCTGTCCGACCCGGGTGATCCGCAGCTCGATCCGACCTCGGTGACGCTGACCTTCTTCGCCGAGGATATCGCCCTGACGCCGGACGACGAATACGCTCTGGTGACGGACGGCGGGTTCAGTTCGCGAATCGCCGTGATTCACGTTCCGACCCGCACGTATCTTGAGGACGTGGTCACGACCGCACCCGTTCTGGGTGCCGATCCTCCCGCGACCACGACGCTGCAGCACCAGGCGATCGCCATCGCGCCCGACGGCGAGACCGTGATGACAATAGGATGGTTGCAGGGGTACGCGAACGCGTACCGCTTGAATCCCGCCACGGGAGCAGTCGCGTACGTCGAGTCGTTCGACCTTCTGCCCTACTACCCGATCAACGTGGCGTTCTCGCCCGACGGGAATACGGCCGTTGTCCTGAGCGCCGGTACGGACGCGCCCACGACGACGACCGGCGGCGAGGCGATCCTGTTCAGCGTGGACGCGCCGGGCGTCGTGACCCCGACCGGCGTGGCGAATCTGCCCAACTGCTACACGGCGGCGCAGTCGATCGCCTTCTCGCGCCTCGCCGACGACAAGGCGTACTGCTACGTGGACCGAATGGAAGTGTCGGGCGATCCTCCCGTCTTCGGCGATCTGATCGGCCAGGAAATCGCGGTGCTCGACGTGACCGGCCCCGGACAGGTCTCCTTCTCCAGCACGACGATCCCGCTCTCCAATTCCATGACGTGGGGTCAGTTCTTCGGCGTGGATACCGTCGCGATCGATCCACTCGGTCGGCATCTTTACGTCTCGAACATGTCGACCATGAACTCGTCGCCGACCCTGTCGGTGGTGGACCTGCAATCGAACACCGAGACGGCGACCCTCATGGCTGGATACTACGCGGACGACGGGCACGGCGGCTTCGAATGGGTCGTGCCGATGGGCGTGGCGTTCCCGCCCCTGGGTCCCTTCCAGGTCGCTTTCCAGACTGACGGGACCTCGGGCGCGACGCTCGAGGGCGACGTGTTGCAGACCGTCGCTTACGGCAGTAATAGTACCCCCGTAACCGCCGTCGCGCCTTGGCGCATGGAACTCCGGCGCTGGACCGAGGGCGGAGCGACATATTCGACGGCCAACCCGCTCACCGCGACCAACGTGATCTCCGACATGACCCTGACGGCGGTCCTCGGCCCCGTTTCGCCGATTGTCGAGATCTCGCGCGCGGGGTACACGACCGACACGCTCCAAGTCGACAAGCTCCTCTACAACGACCGCGACTACCGGTTCTTGGCGACCATCCCGGGCAATCTCGAGGGGCGTCAGTACATCCGCACGCTCAACGACGACAAGGACATCGTGGCTCCGGCGCCGGGCGCCGACTTCTTCACGTTCCGGTTGAACTACCCGTCGACGGTCTACATCGCGCTACCCGACGAGATGCCGGTTGTCCCCTCGTGGCTCGACATCTGGACCCCGGTAACGGAAACGCTCCAGACCACGGACCACACGCCGCGCATGTTGTTCGCCAGGGAGTTCGACGCCGGAATGGTCGCCCTAGGTTACAACCGCGAGGCGGGGATGAAAGAAGGATTCAGTATGTACAACGTGGTCGTCGTTCCGAATCCAACGGCGGCGCGGGACTGGGTGCTGTATGAATAGCCGTCAAGGTGGTTGATTGACAGGCCCTTGGGTAACACGTTGCCCAAGGGCCTCTTCTTTGGAAGTCGCCGGAGGTCAGCGGGTGGTCACCGAACGGTCACCGGGCGGACATCGGGATGTGGTCTTCGAGGTTAGGGTAGACGGGGGCGGAGGGTCTCCGACCCTTGCGCTCGCGCTCGGCCCAGAGTTCCTGGATGCTGCGTCCCTCGCCCGTGTACCAGCGCGAGGGTCCCCGGACGCTGGTCGCCTGGTGGCCGAGCCGCTTGAGGAGATTGGTGGCCAAATCGCTCATCGAATAGGCCTGGCGGTCCACCGCCCAGATCAGGTTGCGTCCCTGGATCGTGGCCTGGAATTCGGGGCCGGGAATCCGCTGTCCGTCGTAGCCGTGGAGGAACAAACGCTGCCCTTCGGAGAGCAATCCTTCGCGGATCAGGACCCGCAGGTTGGTCTTAGTCTGACGTGTTCGTTTCCTTGTCGCGAGGGTCTCGGGTCTTATGGGAACGGGCAGCGTGTCGCCGGATAAGAATCCGGCTGTGGCGCGCGGCCCATCGCCCTCGGGGTAAGGCACGTCCGAGATCTCGCGAAACTCGACGTGTGCGGCGTCGGCGGCGGTTGCCGCATCGAACTTGAACAGTCGGCGCAAGGTCATATTGGGGTTTTCCACATAGGGAATGGCGCGAGACTGAAGAAAGAAGAACACATCGTCGTCGATCTCGATTTCCCGCATCTAGAGCCTCCTATTTCACGCCATCGCCCGGCGATAAGAGGGGATAAGACGACTTAAGACCCGTCTTAGGCTATGGTTAAGCACTTATTCTTGTCAAGCAAAAACGAAACGAGATTCTAAGAGGCCGGTCAAGACCGGTCTCGCCCCTTTTCGCCCGATGCCGGAAACCGGTCTTTGAGAGCAGTGCGGACGGGGTCAGGGTCGCCTGTCCGGCGGTGACGGGCGTGACTCGATTTTGGGGAGAAAGAGAGGGCCGTCGGAGGGTCTTGGGCGGGAAGATTGAGCGGGTCCTGACCCCTCTTCTCCCGACCCAGTCCTGTGGTCGCTCGGCCCGAGTACCGTGACCCAGGTCCAAGTCGGACCTAAGACACCCCGGCCAAGCAGTGTTGCTTGGCGCCCCATCTCGATCCATGGGCGAACAGGCCGGATCGCACGGATGCTGGACCCAATAGCACGGGGGCGCAAAGTAGTTACACTTGACTATGGGCCAGGGCGACCTGGCTCGGCCTGCCAAGCAGGGATGCGTGACGGAGATTGCGGGCCGGTTGTGGACGATGTGTCAGCGCCGTGGGCTTGGCGGGGTGTGTGGAAAAGCGCTCAATCTCGGATCGCGCACGCCGGTTACGCACCCGTCTGTTCTGAGAACACCCTGCCTTCCGGCGCGGAGAATCGAGTACGAGCACGAGGTACGACAGGGGCATTTCCACGGTATTGGGTCGCTGAGCGTCATGGGAGACTGTGTCAGAAACATGTTCCGTGGTTCTCCGAAGGAGAACAATGTGAATAGCCCTGGGTGGAACCCAGGGAACAGGCGTTCGCCGTTCAGTCTCGACCCCGAAGGGGTCGAACAAAGCCCCCCACGTTGACAACCGCGTTCGATCCCCTTCGGGGTCGCAATGTATGAATTGTCGCGCATCCCCGGGTTTCACCCAGGGCTATTCACATTCGGCCCCTTCGGGGCCGCCAGTCAGGGATTCTTCTGGGAATTCGGCTTGTCTCATGTTCCCAGTATCGCCACGACGGCTTCTCGCCTTCGCTTTGAAAGGAATCGAGGCATTCCTATTTGTGCGCAATATAGAACGAGATGATCCCCAGAACAGAAGACACAATCGCGAGCGCGCTCGCCCAAATCTGAAGGGTCTCGACATGCCCTGATCCCTTGACGATCTCATGCTCTTCGGCAGGCGGAGATGTTCGCGAATTCGCGAAGGAACCGCCTCTCACAAACAGAAGAACAAGCCTCCCCACAGCGACACCTGCGGACCCAAGAAAAAGAGCCATAAGTCCCCGGACGAGCGGCACATGGCGAACATCTACCTGAAGGTCCAACCAAAGCAGGTATCCTCCAAGCATCGACAGGCCGAACCAGACAACAACCGAGATGAACCAGGCAAGGAACGCGACATCCTCCTCCCAGCCCGCCATTCGGATCAGACGCGACACGTTCGACAGCAATATGGCGATGGCCCCGAGCCAACAGAAGAACGTCAGCGTATTCACGAGACCGATTCCCCCGTCAGGGCTGATTGGGACTTCGCCCGTTCAGGCATGTCTCACACGGTCGCGTTTACCCGAGATGCTTCCGTAAGGTGTAGACGTCCTTGTCGCCGCGGCCCGAGAGGCAGAGGACGACGATCGCCCCTTTCTCGACCTGCGGGACGATCTTGTGGAGGGCGGCGATGGCGTGGGCGCTTTCCAGGGCGGGGATGATGCCTTCGGTGCGGCACAGGAGCCGGGTGGCGTCGAGCGCTTCCCGGTCGGTGGCCGAGAGGTAGTGAGCGCGTTTGGACTCGGCGAGGAAGCAGTGTTCGGGTCCCGAGCCGGGATAGTCGAGTCCGGCCGAGATCGAGTGGGCCTCGACGATTTGGCCGTCGTCGGTTTGTAGGACATATTCGCGCGCGCCGTGGAAGACGCCGACCTGGCCCATCGAGATCGTGGCGGCGTGGCGACCCGTCTCGATCCCTTCGCCCGCAGCCTCGACGCCGTACATCTGGACGTTCGGCTCGTCGTAGAAGGGGGCGAAGAGCCCGATGCTGTTGGACCCGCCGCCGACGCAGGCGACGAGGTGGTCGGGCAGGCGGCCCTCTTTTGCCATGATCTGACGCCGCGTTTCGACGCCGATCACGCTCTGGAAGTCGCGGACCATCATCGGGAACGGGTGCGGGCCGACGACCGAGCCGATGATGTAGTGGGTGTCGTCGCATCGGGCGAGCCAATCGCGGAACGCTTCGTTTGTGGCGTCTTTGAGGGTGCGCGACCCGCTGCTCACGGGGTGGACCTCGGCGCCGAGGAGTCTCATGCGGAAGACGTTGAGTTCTTGGCGGCGGATGTCCTCTTCGCCCATGAAGACGTCGCATTCGAGGTCGAGGAGGGCCGCGGCGGTGGCGGTGGCCACGCCGTGTTGTCCCGCGCCGGTCTCGGCGATCACGCGGGGTTTGCCGAGATGTTTGGCGAGGAGACCTTGGCCCAGGGTGTTGTTGATCTTGTGCGCCCCGGTGTGGCACAGGTCTTCGCGTTTGAGATAAATCTTGGCGCGTCCAGCCGCGATCGCCTCGCTCAGCCGCGCGGCGTGGAAGAGGGGGGTCGGGCGGCCCGCGTAGTCGCCTAGGAGGGCGTCGAGATCGCGCCGGAAGTCCGGATCGTCGCGATAGGCCAGGTACTGCTTCTCGAGTTCGAGCAGGACGGTCATCAGGGTCTCGGGGACATAGCGTCCGCCGAATTGGCCGAAACGCCCGCGCGGATCGGGGCGCTGCGAAGCTGGGAATCGAGTGGGAGACCCGGAAGTCGAGACAGGGGCGCTCATCGGTTTTCCATCCTTCAAGAACAGATCCAATTCGACCTAATTGGTTCCGATAGGACTCTCGTGGGCTCAGCCGACGCCAAAGCGTCAAAGGCGGATTGTGCCACCTGTCGGCGCGAGGCGCAATGCATTTTGCTCGGCGGAGCGTGTGGCTTCGAGTCGGACAGGGTCTGTAGGTTTAGGACTGGTCCGAAGCGGAGGAGTCGGACTTGTGTTTGGGGTATCCTCGGGGGTACGCCTCGCGCAGGACGCGCTTGACCGCTTCGCGATCGGTCAGAAGCCACGTGACCGATCGAACGCCGACGGTGATGAAAGCAAGGGATAGATAGACGAGAAGAGTCGCGCCGAGTCCCAGGGGTGAAGAGTCCAGTCCTGGCCGTTCGGGACGGCGAACTCACAAGGCCAACAAAGCAGAAACCGGAAACCAAGCCAAGCCCAAACTGAAGCGTCGGGGACCTCGGCCGCGGACTGAGCGCGGCGCGTTTCCCGACTCATGTTCTCGGGCGGATCAGAAACGGCCTTTTGGCCAGGTACCCCGCGTAGACGGGCGCCTCGCGGAGCACGAAACCGAGTTTGCCTCTCCACGTGCGATAGCGCGTCGTCGTGGTGGGGGAAGGGTAGGCGTCGATCCCCAGGTCGCGCGCCATGGTGAGGGCGCGTCGCATGTGCATCGGATCGCTGACGACGAGGACGCGGCCGAGGTTCTCGCGGGATAGGATGGCCCGGGCCTCCCTCAAGTTCTCGTAGGTAGTGCGCGATACGTTCTCATAGAGGATGCGACTCTCCGCCACGCCTTGGCGAAGAGCATATTGCCTGCCCGCTTCGGATTCCGCGATTCGGTCGCCTTTCGCCAGACCGCCGGTGAAGACGACGTATCGAACTCGTCCCGAATCCAGAAGGCGGATCGCGTGTTTGATCCTTTCCTCGAAGACGGGCGAAAGGCGCGACTTGTACACGGCGGCGCCCAGGACGATAGCGGCGTCGGCGGAACCCGGGTCGCTGACCGACGAGTAGACGTAGATTCGTCCGGCTAGACTCAGTAGCGTGGCCGCCGGGACAAGAAGGCCGAGCGCGACAAGCCGCACCCCGGAAGTCCGCGCACGACGGCCTCGCGGCGCCGAGAGGTCTCTTGACTCTTGCCGGTTCATAGCTGGGTCTCGACCGGGGGCGCGATAAGGCCCGCGCCGCGCGAGCGACGGATGGGCGCCTCGCCGAGCCGATCGTCGCGATGGGGTTGGTGAGTGAACTATAGGCGAAGAGCGGGAGATGTGTCAAATCCGCAGTGGACGGGTTTCTCATGAGTGACTCCAAACGGAGTGACCCCAAACGCTCCGCTGAAAGAGCGCGCGATTCCCCGAGCGCGAAATCGCCCCCCCGAAAAGGGCCCGGGCGGGCGCGGATTCTTGTCCTTTCCGTTCTGTTCGGTTGCGGCTACTGGGTCGTCGACGGTTTCCTCCATTCGCATTTTCACCCCGAGGAGGGTTCAGCCCTCACGGCGATTCTCCTCCATCCGTCGTTCGACGAGGCGATCGAGCGTCTTGTCTTCCTCGCGGCATGTTTGGCCGTCGGACTGGTCTACTCCGCGAGCCTCCGTCGCAAACGGGAGAAGGAACGAATCCTCGCCGACGTCGAACGCGAGCGAGAGCACGTCGCCCGCCACAAAGCCGTGGCGGAGACGGCGGCGGATTTCGTGATGGAGTTGGACCGCGACGGAACCGTCCGGTTCGCGAGCAGGGTTCTGCCCGGGTATCGCCGCGATCAGCTGGTGGGGACGAGCGTTCGGAATTGGGTCTTTCACAAGTACGAATCGATCGTGGAGAACGCTCTCGAAGACGCGTTCGAGCGGCGGACGGTGAGCGAATTCGAGATGCCGGGCACCCGCGCCAACTGCGAGGTGGGTTGGTTCGCGTGCCGAATGGGCCCGATCCTCGTCGAGGGTCGCGCCGTCGGCGCGGTGCTGTCCTTCGTCGACGTGACCGAGCGCAGACGGACCGCCGAGGCCCTGGAGACGGAAACGGCGCACGCGACGAAGTATTTCGAGGTCGCCGCCGTCGTCATGGTGGTCCTGGACCGCGAAGGCTGCGTCACGCGGATCAATCGCAAAGGATGCGAGACTCTGGGATACCCCGCCCGGGACATCGTCGGCAAGAACTGGTTCGAGACCTTCTTGCCCGTCCGTTATCGCGACGAAGTGAGATCGGTCTTTGCCAAAGTGGTCGCCGGCGAGCTCGATCGGGTCGAGTACCACGAGAATCCGGTTCTGACCAAGGATGGACGCGAGCGGATCGTCGCCTGGCACAACGTCTTCTTCGAGGACGAACTGGGACGGATCTCCGGCAGTTTGAGTTCGGGAGAAGACATCACCGAACGCAGAAAAGCCGAAGTGGCTCTTCGCGACTTCAACCGCGAGATGAAACGGCAAGTCGAGCAGCGCACCGCGGAACTGACAGTCGCGAACGAGGAGCTCGAGGCGTTCGCTCACTCGGTGTCCCACGACCTGCGGGGTCCCCTGCGCGCGATAGAAGGTTTCGCGCTGGCGTTGTCGGAGGACTGCACGGAGATGCTCGACGACACCGGTCGCGGTTACCTGGATCGGATTCAGGCCAATTGCCGGAGCATGACGCTGTTGATCGACGATCTGCTGGATCTCTCGCGAGTCACTTGTTCCGAAGTGCGATACGAAACGGTGGACCTGAGCAAGATGGTTCGAACGATAGCCGACGGTCTCTCGCGACTCGAGCCGGATCGCCAGGTGAGTTTCGTCATCGCTCCGGATGTCGTGGCGGTGGGGGACTTGCCTCTCCTTCGGATTGCCATGACGAACCTGATGATCAACGCCTGGAAGTTCACCTCCCGCCATCCCGCGGCGCGAATCGAATTCGGCGTCGAGGAATCGAGGGACGAGAGGATGTACTTCATCAAGGACGACGGCGCGGGTCTCAACATGGAGCACGCCGATAGACTGTTCCGGGCGTTTCAGCGACTGCACGCCCCACACGAGTTCCCCGGTACGGGTATCGGCCTGACCACCGTCCATCGAATCGTGAAGCGTCACGGCGGAAGAATCTGGGTCGATGCGGCCGTCGAGAAAGGGGCGACTTTTAGCTTCACCCTTGGGGCCGCACTCTCCGCCGACTCCCCGCCCGCCGAGGTCGAGGGATCGTGACCCCTTTTCTCGAGCGGTGCCTTCGAGAACCGACATACCCCCGGGAGCGTTTCAGAATCGTTCGAGTTGCCGAGGACAAAGACGATTCCAGAGACGTCGTCCCCGTTTCATATCGACCCCGTAGGGGTCGAACATCGTTGTCCCATCGGGTTTTGCGTCGTTCGACTCCTTCGGAGTCG
>JAFGFN010000036.1 GCA_016931035.1 Candidatus Sumerlaeota bacterium | reverse complement strand
TTCATCCCGTTCAGTCGCGGCGCTTCCTGGGGACACCGAGGGCGTATCTTGGCGAAGCCGCGGATGGGTTTCATCTCAGTTTCGGTCGGAGCGTTTCTCCAGCCAGGAGGGCTGACGGATAGTAGCCGGGGGTAACACCCCCGGACCAGGATAGAACGACACGCGCACCCCGGAGGGGGTGCCGGAAGTCCCGACCGCAGCAAGAGCGAGAAGGTCTGCGAGAGTTGTCGAACGCAGAACTTGAGTCTCATGGGCAACGCGAAGTCTCTTTTCTCCGGCACCCCTCCGGGGTGCTTCGTCTGGAGGCGTGGCATGTTCCGGGGGTGTTACCCCCGGCTACTTTCCAGCCAAGCCTCCGGCTTGTGAACGGCTCGTCGCTTCGCCAAGATACGCCCGGACACCGAACCGAGAGACAAGGCGCTTGACACGCGGCGAGCGAAGGGCGAACATTCATTTCGGGACGTTTTGGGCGATATCGGAGCTCGTCTCTCTCGCGAGGCGAACTCGAAGGCGACGTACGATGCGACCGGTTCACGTGGTCGGTCTGTTTCTTTGGCGCGGCGGGATTCTTCTCGTCGCCGGGTGGGTGTTCGTGACGATCGCCCGCGCGGCGATTCGGTTTCTGCGCGTCCCGGCGCAGGTCGAGATCGGGCTCGGGCTTCTTGTCGCGGGTGGCGCCCTGGTTCTCGTCTCTCTCGTCCTCGAACGGATTCGCGACTATCGTTTGGAGAAGGATCTGAGAGAATGATCCGATTGACTCGCATCGTGGGCTTTCTCCTGATCGCGGCAGGGGCGGCGCTCCTCGTCACGTGGGTAGTCAAGCCGCTGCGTTTCCTTTGGCCATGGTTGCGGGCGCTGCCCTGGCCGATTCGATGGGGGATCGTCGCGGCGGCCGCCGGTCTCCTCCTGTTGTTGGGATCGCTGATCTGGGAGCGCTTGGAGGAGCGAGAGAAGGATCGCGAACTGCGCGACGATTCCTGAAGCGTCGCGGCGACTCCTCGTATTTCGCCGAAAGGAATCCGGAAAAATGATCGTTGTGAACACCGATTTCGTGCCCGGCATGCGAATCCGCGAGAGCCTCGGAGTGGTTCAGGGGAGCACGATTCGAGCCAAACACATCGGCAAGGATCTGATGGCTGCGTTGCGCACCCTGGTCGGCGGCGAGATCAAGGAATACACCGAAATGCTGGTCGAGGCGCGGGCCGAAAGCGTCCGGCGGATGACGGCCAGCGCCGAGAAGATCGGGGCGGACGCCGTTATCAACATCCGGTTCGTCACCTCGCAGGTCATGGCGGGAGCGGCCGAGCTCCTGGCCTACGGCACCGCGGTCAAACTCGAACCGGAGTCGGGGCGCTGAGCTGGGGCGATCCGGCGCACAGGGCGGGACCCGGCGACCCGATGGAGGACAGAGGCCTCCTTGTCTTTCCGAGCGCCGATTCCTCCGGGGAAAATGCCTCTGGCGCGCTTTGCCCGGGTTGGGTACGATAGGAAAGATCGAAAGACGCGGAACCCGATTCGCGCGCCGACTCGTGCCGACTTCCGATTCCGGATTCGTCTTCGGGAAGACGATCCGCCTGTTCCATTTGTCAGGTTGAACGATGTCCGATCCGCCGTTTGTCCATCTTCACGTCCATACGCAATACAGCCTTCTCGACGGCGCGACCCGGCTCGACCCCCTGTTCGAGCGCGTGCGCGAGATGGGGATGGATTCGGTCGCCTTGACCGACCACGGCAACCTGTTCGGCGCTTTGGCGTTCTATCAAGCCGCGCAGGGAACGGACGTTCGCCCGATCGTCGGGTGCGAGGTCTACGTCTCGCCGACCGACCGCCACGACCGCACGTCGCCCGAGGCTCGGCGCACGCGCCAGCACTTGGTCCTTCTCGCCAAGGACCTTCAGGGTTACCGGAATCTGTGTTACCTAGTGTCGAAAGGATACCTTGAAGGGTTCTACTATAACCCCAGGATCGACAAGGATCTATTGGCCGAACGCCACGAGGGCCTCATCGGTCTTTCCGGATGCCTTTCGGGCGTCGTCTCCGACTTCTTGTGCGAGGGCCGAACCAAGGACGCCGAGCGCGCGGCGGACGACTACGCCCAGATCCTGGGGCCTGACCATTTCTACATCGAGCTCATGGACCACGGTCTGCCCGATCAGAAACGGGTGAATCCACAGCTGATCGAGATCGCGAAAAAGACCGGCCTGCCGCTCGTCGCGACGAACGACGTTCACTACCTGAACCGCGAGGACGCCAAGGCGCAGGATATCCTCCTGGCCATCGGGACGGGCAAGACGCTCGAAGAGCAGGGACGCCTCAAGTTCGAGTGCGACGAGTTCTTTCTCAAGAGTCCGCTCGAGATGCAGAAGATCTTCGGCGAGGTCGAGGGCGCGATCGAAAACACGGTTCGCATCGCCGAGCGTTGCCGGGCCGACATCCGGCTCCGTCAGAATCTTCTGCCCGAATTCACCCCTCCGGACGGAAAAACCCCCGAGGCGTATCTGCGCGAGCTGGTCGTCGAGGGCATCCGGTGGCGCTACGGCGACGTGACCGATGCCTTGATGGAGCGGGCCGATTTCGAGATCGACATCATCTCGAAGACGGGTTTCGTCGGGTACTTCCTCGTGGTGTGGGATTTCATTCATTACGCGCGTCAGAACGGCATCGCGGTCGGACCCGGCCGCGGCTCGGGCGTATCGAGCGTCGTGGCCTACACGCTCGGCATCACCGACCTCGATCCGCTCGAGCATCGTCTTCTGTTCGACCGCTTCCTGAATCTCGACCGGGTGAGCGCGCCCGATTTCGACATCGACTTCTGCCCCTTGCGGCGCGAGGAGGTCGTTCGTTACGTCCGCGACAAGTACGGCGCCGACAACGTGGCCAACATCATCACCTTCGGCACGCTCAAGGCCAAGGCCGCCGTGCGCGACGCCGGGCGGGTGACCAACGTGCCGCTCAACGTGGTGGATCGCGTGGCGAAGATGATTCCCGACGGTCCCAAGGTGACGATGCGGAAAGCCCTCGAGGAATCGCACGACCTCAAGGAACTCTATAGCTCCGACCCGCAGATCCAGGCTCTGATCGACCGCGCCACAACCATCGAGGGCGCGATCCGCCAACCGGGGATGCACGCGGCGGGGGTGGTGATTTCGCGCGAGCCGCTGATCGAGACTCTTCCTCTCTACCAGCAATCGGGCAAGGGCGAAATCCTGACGCAGTACAACATGATCGAAGTCGAGCAGATCGGCCTTCTCAAGATCGATTTTCTGGGCCTGAAGAACCTGACCATCATCGAAGACTGCATCGCGATGGTCCGCGAGAACCACGGCGTCGAGGTCGAATGGCCGAAGATCGGTTTCCACGACGACAAGACCTACGAACTCCTCCAGCGCGGCGACGGATTCGGCATCTTCCAGGTCGAATCGTCGGGAATGCGCGAAATGCTGCGGCGCGCCCTGCCCTCCTCTTTCAGCGACGTGACCGCGCTGATCGCTCTCTTCCGCCCCGGCCCCATGCAGTCGATGGACTCGTTCATCAATCGCAAGCTAGGACGCGAACCGATCGAATACCCGCATCCCGACCTCGAGGAGGTTCTGAAAGAGACGTATGGCCTGATCGTCTATCAGGAACAGGTGATGCAGGCGGCCCAGATTCTCGGCGGCTTCACGCTCGGGCAGGCCGACGTCTTGCGCGCCGCCATGGGCAAGAAGAACATGGAGAAGATGCTCAAGATGCGCGAAGCCTTCGAGGAAGGATGCGCGCGCAAGGGGATCGAGGCGGAGCTGACCGCTCGGATCTTCGAGCAAATGCGGCAGTTTTCCGAATACGGCTTCAACAAGTCGCACGCCGCCGCCTACGCCGCGCTCACGTTCCGAACGGCCTATCTCAAGGCGCACTACCCGGCCGAGTTCATGGCCGCGCTGCTCACGAACGAGGTGCGCGGAGGGGCGTCGGACAAACTGGGGGTGTACATCGGCGTTGCCCGCGAAATGGGTTTGCAGGTGCTGCCGCCCGACATCAATCTCTCGGAGAGCATGTTCACGGTGGTCGAGGGCCACGTCCGTTTCGGCCTCGCCGCGATCAAGAACGTCGGACACGGTCCCGTCGCCCATCTCCTGGAGGCTCGGGAGAGCGGCGGGCCGTTCCAGTCGTTCCAGGATTTCTGCGCGCGGATCGACACGGGCAAGGTGAACTCGCGCACCATCGAGTGTCTGATCAAGGCCGGCGCGTTCGACTCGCTCGACGGGACGCGGCCGCAGCTGTTGGCGATCATGACCGACGCGCTCGAGATGGGCGCCGACCAGCGAAAACTCAGCGAATCGGGCCAGACGTCGCTCTTCGAACTCATCGAGACCCCGGAAGACGGAGCGGGACTCACCACCATCGCGCTTCCGAAGATCCCGGATTGGACCGAGCGCGAGAAACTGCAGAGCGAGAAGGAACTCGTCGGTTTCTTCCTGACGGGACATCCGCTCGACCGTTTTCGCGCCGACATCCGATCGTTCGCCGACGTGCATTCGGGGACGTTCCAGGAGGTCTCGGACGGCAAGGAGGTCCGGACGGTGGGGATGGTCGCGGCGGTCAAGCCGATCGTGACAAAGAAGGGCGAGACGATGGCGTTCGTCGAGTTCGAGGATTTCGAGGGGAAGTTCGAGGCGCTGTTCTTCCCGAGCGTCTACGACAAGCTCCGCGACATTCTGGTTTTCGATCAGGTGCTCTATCTCGAGGGGAAATGCAGCCGTCGCCCCGGCGAGGACACTAGCAAACTCCTCGTCAACAAGGCGCAGCGCGTCGAGGACGTGCGCCGACTCGAAACGCGATTCGTCGACATTGTCTTCCGCGCCGAGACCCTCGGCGAAGAGGCGCTCGAACGCTTGCGGTCTCTGGTCCGCAACCACTCGGGCTCGGTGCCGCTGCGGATTCGGGTCGAGCTCGACGGCGACGGGAGCGAAGTGCTGGTTCAGACGGCGACGCGCTTCAAGGTTAATCCTTCCGACGCGTTTCTTCGAGACCTGGAGAAGATCAAGATCGACAAGAACCTCCGTTTCGCGCGGACCTAGTGTTCGGGGCGCGCCGTGGTCCGGGCCGCGAGGACGGGGGGGGGCCGCCCTAGTGGTCCGTCAACTTCATTGTGATGGACTGCGCGCCGTTTTGCCCTTATCTTAGCGCCATTCGGGACACAATACTGATTAAATCGGGGATATCCATGAGGAGTAGAGTCAAGAGGGAAACGGAGATCCCCTTTCGCCCGAGAGAAACAGGTCCGAGAAATAGTCCGAGAAATAGTCCTTGTGTATTCGAAGGAACTAGCGTCTGATAGGAAGTTCAAGACTGGGCCGGGGGCGCTAGACCGGCGTCTTGAGGCGGCCACCGCTCCACGCGGACGCTGGCGGGGCCGCCGCTTCCCACGAAGCCCTGGAACCAGGGGGAGGAACCGGCAGAGAGCCGGTTGCCTGTCTTTCCTTGAATTATCGTTGAATCCTCCCGCACAGCATTAGGCTCGCGTTGTTCCGTGTCCCCCAGCGGCGCGGCGTCTCTGTCGTTTCTCCCGCGCGCATCGAACCGCGCGGCCGGACGACGGGTTCGGCCCCGTCCTCGGGTTCGTCCTCGGGGTGGCACGGCGATGGCCCGCAGCCACACACGCAGCGTCCCGCACAGAGGAGAGAAGGACCTATGAGTAGTACCGTTTCATTTTCGGATCTCGATCTGATCGAGCCGATCCAGCGCGCCGTGCGCGCCGAGAACTACACGACGCCCACGCCGATTCAGGCGCAGGCGATCCCGCACTTGCTCCGAGGACGCGACCTGATGGGTTGCGCGCAGACGGGCACGGGCAAAACCGCGGCGTTCGCGCTGCCCATTCTTCAGCGTTTGACAAGCGACGCGCGTCCGCGGCGGCCGCGGGCTCCGCGCGCGCTGATTCTGACGCCGACACGCGAGTTGGCGGCGCAGATCCGCGAGAGTTTCGCCGTTTACGGACGGCACCTGCGCCTTTCTCACACGGTCATCTACGGGGGCGTGGGGCAGAGGCCGCAGGTCCAGGCGCTTTCGCGTGGCGTGGACATTCTGGTGGCGACGCCCGGCCGTCTGCACGACCTGATGGGCCAGGGGCATCTGCTTCTTTCGAAGGTCGAGATATTCGTTCTGGACGAGGCCGACCGCATGCTCGACATGGGTTTCCTGCCCGACGTGCGCAAGGCGATCGCGGCGTTGCCGAAGAAGCGTCAGTCGCTGTTTTTCTCGGCGACGATGCCCGCAGCCATCATCGACCTGGCGCGCTCGCTCTTGACCGACCCGGTGCGGGTGAGCGTGGCGCCTCGCAGCCCGACGGCCGACAACATCGACGAGCGGGTGATGTTCGTCCAGAAGGCGGACAAAGCCGCCCTATTGAGAGAACTGCTAGACGACGACGCCATCGCGCGCGCCCTGGTCTTCACGCGCACGAAGCACGGCGCCAACAAGGTGGTCCGGCACCTGGAGCGTTCCGAAATCGTGGCCGATGCGATCCACGGCAACAAGTCGCAGTCGGCCCGCACGCTGGCCCTGGATCGGTTTCGCTCGGGCCGCGTCCGCGTGCTCGTCGCGACCGACATCGCCGCGCGCGGCATCGACGTGGACGGCATCACGCACGTCATCAACTACGACCTTCCGAACGAGCCCGAGGTCTACGTCCACCGCATCGGGAGAACGGCGCGAGCCGGCGCCAGCGGCCGGGCGATTTCCTTTTGCGATCGCGACGAGCGCGACTTCCTGCGCGACATCGAACGCCTCATCCGCCGCCCGGTGCCGGTTGTCGAGGTCCACGGCGGTCGGCCGGGGAATAGTCGTTAGGACTAGACTCTGTCCGAGAATTGGCTGGGGACTTCTTTCTTGTTCGACTCCTTCGGAGTCGAGATCGGGTATTGTCGCCCCGATTCGGGCAAGTACGAGGCGCACCCGAACCAGGTCGCAGGGATCGGGGTCAGACCTGCAGTTCTCGGTCTGCGGCGCCTCGACCCGCCTCATGGAGATTCCTGGGTTTTCGCATCGGAGACCCGAACCTCGACGGACTCGCCGACCGAGAGGAAGTACAGGTGCGCTTCCTTGAGCGGCTGACGGAAGATCGCATCGACGGCGCGCGCATAGAGCCGAACCTGGGGCGCGTGGGCCGCCGCCCGCTCGTCGATCGTCCTCCCGACGCCCGCCTCGGCGGGAACGCGGTCGGTCTTGTAGTCGATCAGGACGAGTCCGTCCGCCTCCTCCACCAGGCAGTCGATCACGCCCTGCACGCGAATGCGTTCCTCTGCGTCGTATGCCTCGAGGTCGGTCATCCCGAGTTCCGACGGCGTCAGGCCCAGAATGAACGGCACCTCGCGCCACACTCGCCCTGGGCCCGCTTCGAGAACGCGCCGACCCAACGGTCCGGCGAAGAAATCGGCCAGGCGCGGGATGTCGACCCGCCCGCGACCCGTTTCGTCGATCAATCCGCGCTCGATCATCCGGTCCATCTGGGCGGAGACTCCGGCATAGTCGAGCTCGCCGCGCAAATCGAGATGTTGAAGCACCAGGTGCGTGACCCGGCCGCGCTCCCTCGCCGCGTCGGCTGCGTCCGGAGAATCGAGACGATTGAGAGAAGAGGGCAGGCTGAAGCCTGGACTCTGAACTCCGGGCAACGCCGTCGCTCGTTCGCCTTCTTCCGATCCCGTGTCGAGCCGGTGTTTCGCTTCGCTCGTCGAAATCCGCGACGGGTGCGAGGCGAGAATCGCGTGCGGATACGACCACTCGATCCGGTCGACGGCCGCCGCGACTTGTTCGTCGCTCGTATCCTCCTGAACGCAAACGAAGTCGTCGGCTCGCGTGCCGCCGACGGGCCCCGTCTTCTCTTCCGCAGCCGAAGCCCGCCAACGCGCGATCGCGTCGGCGCGATGCACATGGAGCGCGAACCGTTTCGCCCCGGAACTTGGGGCGCTCTTTCGCCCGCGCGGAGCCGAGCCGACGGCCTCGCTCAAAACGCGCCCGGCGTCGGGGTCCCGCGCCAGGATGGGTCCGATCCAGTCGATGGCGTTGCGCGCGTCCAGAACCCGACGCGCCTCGCCCGCATCGGTCTCGATCCAGCGTCGCAACCGGTCCTCGATCTTCCGGAACGAAGCCGAAAGGACGAGCCGCTCGCGCGCGCGCGTCATGGCGACGTAGAGCACGCGCATTTCTTCGGCGAGCATCCGCCGCACGGCGCCGCGACGCAGAAGGCGCAGGGAGGGAGATGGATAGCTGACGGACCGCGCGGAATCGGTGACGACGACGCCCACTCCGTCATGTCGGTCGAGAACGATGGATTCGCTCGCGTCGCGCAAATTGAACTTCCGCGCCGTGTCGGCCAGGAACACGACGGGGAATTCGAGCCCCTTGCTCTTGTGGACCGTCATGATGCGCACCGCGTTCCGGCTCTCGGCCGAGGGCGACGCCTCGCCGTAGTCGTGTTCCTCCTCGCGCAGCTGCTCGACGAAGCGAAGGAACCGGCCCAACCCTTGTCGCAGGAACCGGTCGAAACGGCCCGCCAACCGATGCAATCGCGCCAGGTTGGCGTGGCGCACCGCTCCGCCCTCCATCGCCAGAACGCACGCCGGATAGCCGGTCTCGTCGTAGATCGACGCCACCAGGTCGGCCAGCTCGCCCCGACGGGCCCGCGTCCGCCACCGATCGAGCCGTCGCAGGAAATCGGCCGCGCGCCCTCGCACTCCCTCGGATGTCTCCGCCCCGTCGCCCGCTAGACGAAACGCCTCGGAGAACGGACCCGTGGGACAAAGTCCCCGGATGCGCATGAGGTCCGCGTCGCTCCATCCTTCGATCGGCGAACGCAAGACGGCGGCGAGCGGGATGTCTTGAAGCGGATTGTCGATGAGGCGGAGCAGATGAAGCACGTCGCGCACCTCGGCCGCCTCGAAGAAACCCGACTCGAGCTCGGCGTGAACCGGGATGCCCATCGAACTCAGAACGGAAACGAACGATTCCGCCCGACCCCGGACCGACCGCATCAGGATGGCGATGTCGCCATACCCGACCGGCCGCGTCGCGCGGCCCGGCGATTGGGAAGCGTCGGCGCCCTGCGAGTCCCAAACCTCGAATTCGGACGGGATGCCCCGCTCCGGATCGCCCACCATGGCGCGAATGCGCCGCCCGATCCACAGCGCCTCGTTCTCGATCGCGCTCCAATCGGCTGCGCCCTCGGACTCGGGGTCTTCATCGACCACCCCCGGTTCGTCCCGCGCCTCGGAAGCATCGGATTCGAGGAGGTGCACCTCGACCGGAATCGGATCGCGCGAGTCCTTGGCGGGGGGATACGCCGCGCCCGCGACCAGTTCCGCCCCCGCCCCATAGTCCATCCCGCAGCTCTCGCGGTTCATGAGACGGCGAAAGACCTCGTTGACGCCCGAGAGCACTCCCGGGCGACTTCGGAAATTCTCCCGAAGATCCACTCTCGATCCCGCCCCTCCGCGCGATTCGGAAGAAAGCGACGCGAATCGTTCGTATTTCTCCAGGAAGATCTCGGGCGCGGCGAGACGGAAGGCGTAGATGCTCTGTTTGACGTCCCCGACGGCGAAGAGATTGCCCGACGAGCCGCCGCGTTCGCCGCCGCGCGATACGAGGCGCAAGATCGCGTCCTGGACCGGGTTGATGTCCTGATACTCGTCCACCAGAACATGGTCGAAACGCTCGCGACACACCCGCGCCACGTCGTCGTGGCGCAAGAGCGCGAGACTCAATCGCTCCAGGTCGGCGAAGTCGAGCGTCGCGCTCGCCCGCTTGACTTCGGCGTACTCGTCCCGGAACCGGCGCGCCAGATCGAGCAGAAGGTGGACCGTCGGCGCAACGGCCGCGTGAGTCCGCGCCGCTTCGGCGGGCGTCGCGGCGGCGAGGTCCGATTGGAGAACTCCCTTGAGAGACTTCTCCTGCAGATTGTCCAAGCGTTCCTTCAACCGCTCGCACTCGGGCGATTTGTTCCGGATCCCCGGTTTGGAGCGCGGCTTAAAGTCGCGAATCGAGCGAATCGCCCCGTCCCAGTTCCCGTTGCCCGCTTGGGTCCGGGCCGACGCGACCGCCTCGGACACGCTTTCGATCCAGCCCTCGTACTTGGGTTCGATCGCGTGCGCCGCGCGTCGGCATTCGTCGAGCTCGCGCGCGAAATAGTCGAGCTCCGACACGAACGATTCGCGCCACGCCGCGAACCACGCGTAATCCTCGAACGGAATCTTTATCCCCTTCCGACCCGTCTCATCGACCGGATACGCCTCTCGAACCGCCCGTTCCCACGTCTCCGGGTCCTCGACGGACTGAAGAAACCGATGGATGCGAAGAACCGACTGGCGGGCGCGCGTCTCGGGATTCGCCCCGTGAAAGGAATCGAGCCAGGAAAGGAAGATCGGGTCCTGCCGCTCGAACTCGCGTTCGAAGAGCCGCCGCGCGACCTCGGTCTCGAGCAGCGCGGCCTCCTGGGCGTCGGCGATCGAGAATTCGGGATCGATCCCCAGACGATGGAAGTGCTGGCGGAGAAGCGTTTCGCAGAAGGAATGAATCGTCGAGATCTGGGCGCGGTCGAGAAGCAGCGCCTGACGCCGAAGCCGTTCGTCGCGCGGCCGGGCGGCCAGCCTCTCGCGCAAGGCCGAGGCGATTCTCTCCCGCATTTCCGACGCGGCGGCCCGCGTGAACGTCACGACCAGAAACCGGTCGATGTCGACGGGCGTTTCGCCGTCGAGGACCAGCCGCACGATCCGCTCGACCAGGACGGCGGTCTTGCCCGTGCCGGCGCTGGCCGAGACCAGGAGGTCGCATCCGATCGTGTCGATCGCAAGGCGCTGGGAAGGCGTCCACTGAGGCATGAGCGATGAGCCGCGACGAACCGCGCGCCGTTCGGAGTCCGGACTTCTCGTCAGGGCGGAACCTGCCGTAGCCCGGCAGCCCGCCTTTTCCCGCCCAAGAGCAATCTGAAGGTTGTGCCCCAGACTTCTCGTTTCAAAGTGGACGGATCATTCGGCCGGCTCGTCCTCTTCGGGTTCGTTCTGTCGACGGGCCGTCTCGATCTCCTTGGAAATATCGGTCAGGGTTTCGTTGACGCGGAAGAAGAGGATGATCGTTTCGCACGTGAATCGAAGGATGAGCGGTCCGACGACCATCAAAAGGATTCCGCGAAGAATCTTGACCAGCGGATGCACGTGATCGTGCCCCGCGCCGATCAGGCTGCTGGCCAGACCTCGCCAATCGTCCAGTCCGGCGGCCGAAAGCGTCGGCGTCGTTGCTTCGCTCCCCCCTCTCATGTTCAGAGCCACCACGTACGAAATCTGGCGGATCAGGTTCTTGGGAAGCGCGGTGTCGGCGCTGATCTGCTCGATCTCCTTGATGGTCAGGAGCTCTTGAGCGCGTTGAACCTTTTCCGCGCAGACCAAATCCACGAACCCCTCGGCCACCCGAATGAATCCCGCGATGACGAGCAGCCAAAAGCCGACGAAGAACGCGCCCTGGATCGACCTTGGAGTCATCATGCGCCGAAAGGTCCAGAAATCGCTCCAGTTCTGCCCCACCTGCCCATGAAACAGAAACTGCTCCAGAATGAACTCGATGAGACGGAGAAACAGCGGACCGGCAATCAGGGTGACCAGCCCCGCCCCGAGTTTCGTGTAGTCCCACGTCGAGTTCTCGATGCCGAAGTAGAGCCACGAAGCCAGTATCGTCAGGCCGATCGCCCGCAGCGTCCAAAAACCGAAGGAGAAGATTGCGGAGGCCGTCCGAGGAAACACCAACCGGAAGACCACCTTCGCGCTTCGTCTCGTGAGTCGGACCCACGGGGGCCTCCCGCTTGGCTCTTCGCTCTCGCCGATCAGACTCTCGACGAATTCCTCGGGCAGCGTCGCGATCGACTCGATGCCTTCGTCCGCTTCGGGCGGAGCGGCGCTCCGCGGGATCGCGCGGTCCGATCGCCTGGCCGACGAGGCGGGTTCAGTAGGAAGAACGTTTCTACACGAGGGACACTCGGCGGCATCGTCGGGGATGAACACTTCGCAATACGGACATCGTTTCATCGGGAACTCCGAACTCGCCGCCGGTCAGGACCGTTGCGTTTCCCGCTACAACACGTCGTGAGAACTCCTACGGGTGCTGACTTCGGTGGACAACAACATGCGCAGAAAGGAAAGGGTCTCCCTCTTCTTCTTGCCTATCGCCTACAGCCTGAAGCCTACGGCCTAATGCCTCAGTCCTCTTCCGTCGCCGCTTTGCGCTCGGGCAGCGACTCGATGATCGGCAACCGGAACGTGAACGTGGTCCCTCGCCCGACCACGCTTTGCGCGGTGAGCGATCCGCCGTTCTCCTCGGCCACCTTCTGGGCGACGGCTAGCCCCAGACCGGTCCCCTTGGAGCCTTTGGTCGAAAAGAAGGGTTGGAAGATCTTCGACAACGTGACCTCGTCGATGCCCGGCCCGTTGTCCTCGATTTCGATCACAAAAACCCCGCCCTGGCGTCCGATCCGCGTCCGCGCCGCGACGTAGGATTCCTTCCCGCTCCCCATCTGCGCCTCGATCGCGTTGGAGACGATATTGAGAATCGCGTCGTGCAGGCGGTGCTTGTCCAGGTACGGCTCGCCGATCGAGGAGTCGAACTCCTCTCTCAGGTCCACCATCGCCTGATCGGCGCGGGGCCGGCTCTCTTCCAGGATCTCGCGCACGAGCCGATTCAAGTCCGTCCGTTCGAGTTCCGGCTCGCGCTCCTTGCTGTAGGCCAGCATCTCCTGTACCGATTGTTCCATGCGACTCGCGCCGCGCTCGAGAATCGGCAGAATGGTCTCCATCAACCGCACGTTCTGCTTCTCGGCCGCCTGCCGAAGCAGCGGCAGCGAGGGTTTCATCGTCGCGATCAAGTTCTTGAGATGGTGCGCCACGCCGCTGACCGCGACGCCGATCGCGGCCAACCGCTCGCGTTGGATGTTGTGTTCGACGAGCCGCGCGTTCACGATCGCGATGGCGGCCTGGTCGGCCAGGATGCGCAGAATCTGCGCGTCGCCGTCGTCGTAATCGCGCCGCCCCTTCTTGTTGAGCACCTCCAGAACGCCGATCATCTCGCCCCGATGCCGCATCGGAGTGGCGACCAGGTTGCGCGTCACAAACTGCGACTTCGCGTCCGCCCGACTGTCGTGGCGCTGGTCCTGCTGCACGTTGTTGACGATCAGCGTGCGCTCCTCGGCCAGACAGATCCCCCCGAATCCCTGGCCCCGCTTCAGCCGGATCGACTTGACTTCGTCCGCCTTTTCCCCCGTCGTCACTTCGAAATACATCTCGTCCGTCGCGCCGTCGTACAGCATGCAGGCGCTGGCGTCTGAATTCATCACCCGCTCGGTCTCTTCCATGATCAGCGTCAGCAGGCGCCGAATGTCGGTGACCTCGCTCATGAAGTTCGACACCCGCGACAACGCATCCACCACGCGTTCGTCCTGCGATGCCGTAAGCCGTTCGTCGATCGGTCGATCGGCCATGTCCGTTCTTCCTGCTCGAATTCCCCGAGCCCCAGAGGGAGAGTGCGGATCGAAAGCGGGTTTCCGCCCTTCCATATTGATTTCCACCCGCCCCAAGTTCAAGCAAAATGAACTCACCCTCCGCAACAAGAAGCCGACCATCCGCGCGAGATTCTTCCACCCTCCTTCCCGAAGAATCGGGCGCTGGGCAACAAGGACCCGCGACCTGGATCCTTACATCCCCTCAAACGTCTCTTGAAGAAGCATGGAAAGAAGAAGAGCCAAAGAGAACGGAGCCATCAGTATTCGCCTACACGACTATCGTGTCCCGGCAATAACCGGTAGCATTCTATGCCGCCCGCCACGCGGGCTGGGAATTATGCAAAGAACTTCTGGGACACGACACTACAGGCTATCTCAAAAACCTGCCAAGCGCTGAAGGCGCGGCATATTGTAGCCCAAGGCAAAGCGAGCGGTCTGTCCGCCGCAGCCTTGCGAAGGCGGATGCGAGCGACGCCTCGGGTATGCCGAGCCTTCTTTATATCGCGCTGGCGCGTATTCTTGCTCCGCAAGAATTGTGACAGCGCCCGACCGGGGTTTTTGAGATGGGTTGTAGTGGCTGAGCTTGTGCCGGTCTTCTTTTTGAGTGAAGAATCGCGGCAACACGCCCCCTGAAATCGCTTGACCCCGCCGTCGCGGATTGATACATTCTCGTTTCGTCGGTTGCCCGGACGGTTGTGGGTGATTAGCTCAGCTGGCTAGAGTACCGGCCTCACATGCCGGGGGTCACTGGTTCGATTCCAGTATCACCCACCATTGATTCTAAAGGACTTGCCGCCCTTCCCGGAGGGCGGTTTTTTCGTTGCGTCCACCCCTTTGGCGTGACGCCGGCACCGCAAACGCGATATCTGGATGGATACATACCCGTATGCTGCAAACGCTCTGATTCTGCTGCGAGGGGTACTGGATGACGGGCCTTTTCAAGCCTCACCTGTCGGGAGTCAAGAGGGCGAGCGTTCTGATGCTGTGATTTTGGGAGGACAAATCGATTGCCTTGCTCACCGCGCTGTAAATCCAGAAGGGAGGGTGAGCAATGTGGATCATCGCCTGAGAAGATCGAGGGCCGAGTGGCGGGAAGCCAATGGTCAGCGGGTCAGTGGAGCCTTGGATCGTTGAAAGATGTTCAGAATGCAGTTCCACAGATCCGTGCAGGCGAGTCGCACATTGGTGAGAGAGACTTCTTCTTCAATTGCCCAATCACACAACCTCAATGCCGGGAGTGATTAGACGCCGCATAGATGATCGGGTTCCGGTTTCTGATCTTGTGGACGAATCGAAAGGTTTGGCTTGTCGGCGTGTGGGTTCGGTCGGAGTGCTTGATGCCGAGGAAGATGTGCAACTCGCGTATGATATTGGGGACGCTCTGGCGTGCAAGAAAGCGATCGCCTGCAACAAACCCCAAGGGGAAGACCTGGCGAATACCGCAAGCCCTTCCGTGTCTTGATGTTGCGCATGGTACGGTCTCCCGGAATCAGGTTCCGTCCGTCTCAGCGGCGTGGAACAGACTACGCTGCAAACCGCCTGAACGGAATACACTCAACTTGATTGAGAGATGGGCTGATTCCTGGGGCTGCGCCCGATTTCGGCCTCGTCTTGGCATCACTCTGGCAGGTTTCGGCAAGATGATTCTCGACACCGGTCGCCGAGGAGACTGGTCGCATATCGGGAATCAGGAGCGAAGCACAACTTCCCTCACTGAGAACGAGGAAGATCGAGAATCGTTGGGGCGGCGGCCGCGCGGTTCGCGTCGCCATCGCCCTGGCAATTCACGTCAATGTTCCGCTCCGCCGAGCGCTTCGAAGCCGGAGACGACGTCGAACAGCTCCTCGTCGATGCCGCTTTGACGCAGGCGATGGAACGTCGCGTTGAGCGCCTCCAGCAATTCGTCGATGTTCTTGTCGGCGCGTTGCATCGCCGCCAGTCGGCTTGCGTTCTCGCTTGCGAGAGATTCGGCGCATGCCCGGAAGAGCGAGACGAAGAGGTATTCGCGGATGAGGGCGCGCAAGGTCGCGTCGCCGCCCCCTACGACTTCGGGCAATTTCTCCGTCGGCCACGAACGTTCCGCCAAATCGCGTCGCCAGTTTTCGTCCAGTGGCAGCAGTCGCTGAGCGACGGGCGCATAAGTCGCCCCGGACGCGGGGCGGTTGTAGAAGAGGTGGAGTGCGGCGACGCCGCCCTGGCTGCGGCGTGCCTCGCTCTCGACGAGAATCTGCCCGACGAGCGGGGTGATGGCCCGGACGGAGTTCGGCACGGTGAAGAGTCCTATCGGCGACAGGCCCGCGTCCGTCAGGCGCGCATGAACGCGCTCGCCGACGGCCCAGACCTCGGGTTTGGCGCCGGGCAGAGTCGCCAGGATCTTGACCGCATGGTCGGCCACCGCGTCGTTAAACCGGCCCACCAGCCCCTGGTCCGAACCGAACACGATTGCGCCGACGGCGCCCGAGCCCGTTTGTCTTTTCTGTTCCGCCATTAAGGGCTCCGACCCATTTCTCCGGAAACACGCGCTCAACCCGAGTTCCACCGCGCGATAGTAGTCGGCCAACGCGCGCACCGAGTTTTCGTATTGCCCGACGCTCGATGCGGCCACGGCTTTCATCGTGCGGACGACGGATTGGAGATCTCCGGCGCCGCCGATCTTTCGGCGCAAGCTCGCCATGGTGTCGCTCATGATTTCTCCTTGGGCGTTGGCTTGGGCTTGGGCTCGGTTTGGGCTTCGGGTTTAGATTCGACTTCGGCCTCGGATTTCGATTTCGGCTTGGCCTGGAAGGGGGCGAGGGATTTGCGGGCGATTTCGATAATGGTCTCACGATCCTCGTCGCTCAATATCTCTGAGGTGATCAATCGCTCGCTCGCCTCGGCCGGGATATGCGCTGCCGCCGCGCGCAGAGCGCTCTCGGCTTCCGTCATCCGGTTCAGCGGCACGCTGTCGAAGAGATCCGCGGTCAGCGCCAGCAGTACGGCGATTTGCGCGGGCACGGACACGGGGGTGAATTCCGGCTGTTTAAGGCAGGCGCGAATTCGGCGCCCGTGCTCGATGGTCTTGCGGGTTTCTTCGTCCAGGCGGGCGCCAAACCGGGAGAAGGTTTCGAGTTCTTCGAACTGAGCGTAGGCGAGTTTGAGGGCGCCGGTGACCGCGCGGTAGGCCGCGCGTTGCGCTTTGCCGCCGACGCGGGAGACGGATTTGCCGACGTCGACCGCGGGCAAGACGCCCAATTCGAACAGCGACGGCGAGAGGTAGATCTGGCCGTCGGTGATGGAAATCAAGTTGGTCGGAATGTAAGCGGAGATGTTTTGCGCTTCGGTTTCGATGATGGGCAGCGCGGTAAGCGAGCCGCCGCCGAGTTCCTTGCGCAAGTGCGTTGCGCGTTCGAGTAGGCGCGAGTGGATATAGAAGATGTCGCCGGGAAAAGCTTCGCGACCGGGGGGGCGACGCAGCAAGAGAGAGAGTTCGCGGTAGGCGCGGGCGTGATGGGTGAGGTCGTCGTAAACGATCAACACGTCGCGGCCCGCTTCCATGAACGCCTCGGCGATGCTGGTTGCGGCGTAGGGGGCGATGTATGCGAGACCCGGCGGGTCGTTGCCTTCGGCCACAACGAGGACGGTGTAATCCATCGCGCCTTTTTCGCGCAAGGTCGCCACGCTCTTTGCGACGGTTGACGCGCGCTGACCGATGGCGCAATAGACGCACAGGACATTCTGGTCGCGCTGGTTGAGGATGGCGTCGAGCGCTATGGCCGTCTTGCCCGTCTGGCGATCGCCGAGTATCAACTCGCGCTGGCCGCGCCCGATGGGGATGAGGGCATCGATGACTTTGAGGCCGGTCTGGAGCGGCACGGTAACGGGCGCGCGGTCCATGATGGGCGCGGCGGGGCGTTCGATGGGCAAGCGCTCGCCGGCGGCCACCGGGCCGTTGCCATCGAGTGGCCGACCGAGGGGATCGATAACGCGGCCCAGCAGTCCATCGCCCACGGCCACGTCCATGACCCGGCCCGTGGGTTGGACTTCATCGCCTGCGTGAAGATGCCAGTATTCGCCGAGCAGAACGACGCCAATTTCGTCCGCGTCCACGTTGAACGCAATGCCGGGCACATTGCCGGGAAACGTCACCAATTCATCGTAGCCCACACTGGGGAGCCCCGACACCTTGGCGATGCCGGTGACGACACTAGCGATCGTCCCCACCTCGCGTGGCGTGAGTTGCGGGGTGAATGCATCGCGCACTTGGCAAATTTCGGCAAACGCGCTGTCGAAGACGTTCTGGAGGCTCTCTGTTTCCATGCTTGTTGGTTCTCTATTTCGAATCTAGTAATTCGCCAAGTTCGAGAAGTACGCCTTGGAATACGGCCTTCGGGCCGCCTCTTACAACCGAATGAGCAGACTGAAGCCTGTATTCTTAAGCGGCGCCACCCGCCGCGGCTATGTTGACGGACTGCCGGGCTTGGGCTTGGTTTCAGGCTTGTCTTTCTCTTTCAGGAGTTCTTCGACTCCCTTTTGCAGCGATGCCAGATAATCCGCGATGCTCCACGCCACCTTTTGCCCATTCGCGGCGAGTTCGATCCCGCCGATCAGGTCCGGCTCGGTCACGAACCGGACGCGACTCTCGACCGAGAAGGTTTCGTTGATCGCATTCTGAATCGCCGCGCGTTGTTCCGTAGGCAAGTCAAATGCGCTACGCACAACCGCGGGGTCGGAGGTTGTTTTGAGAGCCTCGGCGAGGCTCGCCTTCGTCGCGCCGTCCATTTCTCGCAAGCGCCGAGTGAAGACCTCGCCCAGGCGTTCTTCCAGGCTCGTTGTGGCGAGATCGCTCAGCGCCTTTCGCGCAATGGCAAAGACCTCCTGCTGGGTCCGGCGCCCGATGGCTTGGTTCAGGTTATGGGCATCGGCTCTCAGGCTTTCCTGTCGCTTGGCGCTCAAGGCGTCGGCGGCCTGTTGCGCGTCGGCGAGGAGCTGCTGACGCACGGCGTTCGCCTCGTCGGTCGCCTTGCTCAAGAGTGCGGCGCGCTGTTGGTCGAATTCCTCGTTCTTGTGCTGAAACTCGTCGCGCGCCTTATCGGCTTCGGCCTTCTTCGCGTCGGCGTTTGCGATCTCCGCGGCGATTCGTTTTTCCCGCGCGTCGATGGCGTGGAGGATGGGTTTGTAAAGAAAACGCTTCATCAACCATACCAGGATGAGGAAGTTGAGCGTTTGCGCGCCGACGGTAAACCAATCGATTAGCATGGGTTCACTTTCCTGTCGCTTGGGCGATGACGTGGTTCCAGAACGGGTTGGCGAAAATGAGAATCATCGAGACCACGAAGCAATAGATGGCCGTGGACTCGATCATCGCCAGCCCCACGAACAAGGTCCGGGTGATAGTGGCGGAGGCGTCGGGCTGCTGGGCCAATGAACCCAGCGCCGTCGCGACCGCCCTTCCTTCCGCGAGCGCCGGCCCCATCGTGCCGAAACCGGTTGTGACGCCGGCGGTGACAATCGATGCCACCGCGATGATTGTCATGCTATCCATGGTATTACCTCCTTGGGTCGTTGGTGTTCCTTTTTCATTTGCTCGGTTCCGCTTCGGGTTCGGATTCAGGCTTGCGGACGCGTGTGGCGGCCGCAATATAAACCGCTGCCAGGATGCTGAAGATATAGGCCTGCACCATGCCGGTAAGCAGGCCGAGCACTGTCATGACGATGGGAAAGATGAATGGCGTGATAGTGAGCAGGATGCCGATAATCATCGCCCCGCTCATCATGTTGCCGAACAGACGGATGGCCAGCGCCAGCGTGCGCGAAATCTCGCTGATAATGTTGAACGGCAGCATGATAAAGGTCGGCTCCATATAGGACTTCAGGTAACCGCCCAGTCCCAGTTCTTCGATGCCGAAGAGCGGCACGGCCACGAACACGCACAGAGCGAGCGCCGCCGTGGTCGAGAGCGAACCCGTCGGCGGTTCGAAGCCTGGAATAACCGTGCAGAGGCTGGCCGAGGCGACAAACAGGAAGAGCGTACCCAGGAAGCCGAGATATTTCCGAGGCGGACTCAGCCCGATCTCTTCGATTTGTTTCTCGATGCCGGAGACGACGATTTCCAGAAGGTTCTGCCAGCGGGAACGCAGCAGACCCTTGGAGAGTCTGTGCGTGATGAGTTTTGAACCGATGGCCAGCAGGAGCATCAAGCCCCACGTGAACACGATGGTCGCGTTGAGTTTCAGAACCCCGTGTTGCCAGAAGATCATCTCATCGGGACTAAGACGCACGGCTGGCCTCCTGTGCGGGGCGGGGCCGGTTTTCTTTCGATGGCCGGGTCAGCCACGTCACAACCAGGCGCGCCATGACAAATCCAGCGAGACAAAGCAGCAGCCGTTCCCAATGACCGCGCCCGATAGAATAGAAACCAGCCAGGGCAATACTCGTTCGTAGCAAGAAGCTGCCGAAGAACCAAAGCGCCGGTTGTTGGGACGATCCCCCTTTCTGAATCGTCCACCAGAGGCCGCCGAAGAAGATCGCGCCGAGAGCGACGCCCGTCGCGAAAGCCAGCGCCAGACTCAGAGTTTCATTCATCGTTATCCTCCTGGTCCTCTCGCATTTCCCGTTCTTCCTTGGCGACCCAATGCCACGCATTCATACAGCCGATCGCGAGCCCGGCCACCAACAGCGCCAGCGTCCAGGAATGCTTGCTCGAATGGTGTTTGTCCAACCAGAGACCGAGCGCTGCGCCGAGCAGCGTCGGGATCGCCACCGACCAACCGATGAGTCCCATCATGCCCAAGCCGAACCAGACACCCGGCGTGGCATTGCGCCGAGCCTTGATCTTGCGCGCCGCCTTCGCGCCGACTTCCCGACTGAACACGGTCTGGCGTTTCGCGCGCTCGATTCTCGGTTTTTCACTCATGGTGAAACTCCGCCAAGCGGCTGATAAATCCGCTCTCCATTCTCGCCATCACCGAGCGGACACTCTGCTCGCGCTCGTTCAAGTCCAGAAACTCACGTTCGACCGCCTCATGAAGTTGGCCAAGGTCCGTTCCGGCAATAGCGTTGCGCACGGAGATGAGCACATCCGATCCGGTCTTGACCAAGCTCCCTTTGTCTACGGCCACGCAGATCTCGCCCTCCGTTTCGCTTTCATAGATCAGGATTCCGGGCGCGAGCGACGCAACGCAGTCGAGTCGGCGCGGCAAGAGTCCGAATGAGCCCTCAGGCGTCTCCGCAACGACGCGCGAGACGCCGGTCTTATCGGCGAAGACTCGGAACGGCAAAAGAATCTTAAGATTCATGAGCGTCGGCGGCATGTTCGACCTCCGCTTCGGGTTTCACCTGCTGTTCGGATTGGGCTTTGGACTTGGAGTTGGAGTCGGGTTCTGAGTCCCCCTTTTCCGCAAGGACGCCATCGGGTTCGGCCTTGGCCTTCGGCTTATCGTGTGGTGCTTTCTTCTTTGCCTCGTCAATCGCTCCGATCATGTAGAGGGCGCTCTCCGGGTAGTCTTCAAATTCATCGTTCAGGATTCGTTCGCACCCGTCCAACGCATCCTTGAGGCTGACGAGTTTCCCTTCGAGACCGGTGAACTGTTCGGTCGTGAAGAAGGGCTGGGTGAGAAAGCGCTCCAACCGACGGGCGCGGGCGACCACGTTACGGTCGTCCGGCGAAAGTTGCTCCAGGCCGAGCATGGCGATAACATCCTTGAGATCTTCATACTGGGCGAGCATCCGCCTGATTTCTTGAGCGAGGAAGTAGTGTCGTTCGCCGACGATGCCCGGCGTGGCCATTTTGGAGTTGGATTGCAGGAGATCGATCGCCGGGTAGAGGCCTTCGCTCGCCCGCTTGCGCGAAAGCACGATGGACGCGGAGAGATGCGAGAACGTATGCACCGCCGCCGGGTCGGTCAAATCGTCCGCGGGCACATACACGGCCTGAATGGAAGTGATGGCACCGGCGTCGGTATTGGCGATGCGTTCTTCGAGTTGCGACAGCTCCGTGCCCATGGTCGGCTGATAACCCAGGCGCGACGGCATCTGGCCCATCAAGCCGGACACCTCCATGCCAGCCTGGATGAAGCGGAAGATATTGTCGATCAGCAGGAGGACGTCGCGATGCTCGTCGTCGCGGAAATACTCGGCCATCGTCAGCGCCGCGTGGCCCACGCGGAAGCGGCTGCCCGGCGGCTCGTTCATCTGGCCGAAGATCATCACCATGTTCGGCAACACGCCGGCCTCCTTCATCTCGCGGTAAAGTTCCTCCCCTTCGCGACATCGTTCGCCGATGCCGCAGAAAATGCTTACGCCCTTCTGGCGCCCGATCATGTTGTGGATCATTTCGGTGAGCAACACGGTCTTGCCCACTCCCGCCCCGCCGAACAAGCCGGCTTTGCCGCCGCGTTCGAGCGGCGCCAGCACATCGATGACCTTGATCCCCGTCTCGAAGATTTCAGACTTGGTGGAACGCCGCGCCAACTCGGGCGGAGCTCGATGGACGGTGCGCCATTGGATATCCGACGGCGCCGGTTGGCGGTCGATGGCGTTGCCGAAAACGTCGAACATTCGCGAGAGAATTCCCTTGCCGACAGGCGCTTTGAGCGGCCCACCGGTGTCTTCCACGGTCATGCCGCGGGCGAGGCCTTGGGTCGGGGTCAGCGCAATTCCACGCACGCGATGCGCGTCGAGTTGAGATAGAACCTCGATGGCAATTGTCCCCTCTTTCGCCTGAAGCAACGAATAGATGGGCGGCAAACGCGCATCGAACCGGATGTCCACGACGCTGCCACGCACCGAGACCACCTCGCCGAGATTCGAAGGACTGGTTGGGTTGTTCATGTAAACTCTCGTCGATCCACTGTCAGTTTAGTTCAGGCGCACGCGTTTGTCACGCTCATGTCCTTTCCTTTCCATCGCGGTAGTGTATTCGCCACGGCGCGCAAGCCAGTTGCACCTGGCTCGATGAACGAGATCTCGCTACGCCGCCAACACGTTTGCCTCGTCGGCGCGGCCGAGACCCCTAAGCCTCAGCAAGCCACTTTTGCGCTTCGGCGGCGTCGGCGTGATCGAAGTATCGAATCGTGGCCCTCGTGAACGGCTTGCAGAATGTCGCCATGCCCTTCTGCCACTTCTTCTCTCCGACCATCGCGAACCTCTCGATGTCGTTGAAGTGATGGATGGCGAACTTGGTGTCCTCCCACATCGCGCCGACTTCCCAGCCGTGGAAATCGGTCATGTCGAACAGCACGCGCAACCTCCCGTGCTGCTGGACAAGCCGCTCGAACTCGGGCACAAAGTGCTCGTAATCGGCCGCCGCCAGCTTGCCGCTAACGTGAACCACGAGCAGCTTTCCACCGTTTTCCTCACTGAGTTGAATTGGCATTTTGGACTCCTTGAATTGGATTTGGATTATAGCTGGGTTGTGGTCATGCCTTCAAAGCCTCTCACGGATGGATTTCAACTCCCGCCGACGTTTCGCGGTGGTCTTGGGATATGCCATTTTCAGATCATTGAGTGTATCGAGGGCGATCTGCGAAACGATGAGCCGGGCGTTCTTCTTGTCGTCGGCGGGGACGACGTACCAGGGTGCGTTGGCGGTGTTCGTGGCACTAAGGCACGCCTCATAGGCCTGCATGTAGAGCGGCCAGCTTTCCCTCTCGTGAAGGTCCGAGACGCTGAATTTCCAATTCTTTTCCGGCTCGTCAATGCGATCGAGGAAGCGCTTGCGCTGTTCTTTCTTCGACAGGTGGAGATAGAACTTGATGATCCGCGTGCCGTTGCGGTGGAGATGCTCCTCCAGATCCACGATGGAGCGATATCGGTCCTTCCAGATCGTCTCGGCGTCAGGCAGTTCAACTGGAAGCCTTTGGCTGCTGAGAATCTCCGGATGAACGCGGACAATGAGCACCTCCTCGTAGTAGGAACGATTGAAGATGCCGATCCGGCCTCGCTCCGGCAGACGGCAGTTCGTGCGCCACAAAAAATCATGGTCCAACTCCTCGGCGCTCGGTTGCTTGAAACTGAAAACCTGGCAGCCTTGCGGATTGATCCCGGACATGACATGCCGGATGGCGCCGTCCTTGCCGGCAGCATCCATCCCCTGAAAGATGAGCAGCAACGCATAGCGGTTGGAAGCGTAGTGCAGGCGTTGCAGCGAACTCAACTCCTCAACGTGCTCGCCCAAGAGTTTGTGATAACTCTTCTTCGACTTGAAGAAGGGCTTTCCCGTCGTCGGCCACTCGCTGAGTTTGACCTCTTCTCCGGGCCGCACCCGGAAATCCTCTGAGGCGATGCTCGTTTTCATGCTTCTTTCCCTTCCATCGCCAACAGACCCTTGTCGTCGGCGACCAGCGCGTTCGCGGTGTCCAGAATCTCTTGCATATTCATCTCTGATACCTCAGCAGTTCTGTCAATCATTGGTCGACCCCAGCAGAGGCGGATCGGTCCTGCGACTCTCAACGATCGCGCCCGCCCGAGGGTGTGCTCGATCAATCTGGTCAACTTATCTGCAGCGCCGTCGACGGCTTCGTCCAAGGTCGATGCATGGTGCGTGACCGCGATGGGTTGGCGGCCCTCGAGGCGGGCTTCCATCACGCAACGCATGTCGTCATTGCCGCCTTTCTTGTCGCTGTTCTCGTCGCTCAGGTGGACTTCCACTTGCGTGATGTGATCGCAGAATCGGCTCAGAGCGCTTTCCACCGCGCCACTGATTTCAGCGACCAGCGCCTCGTGAACCTCGATGTTGTGACCACTGTTTATTTGAATCTGCATGGTGTTCTCCTTTTGTGGTTGGGATTGGTTCAATATCGATAGGTGGCGGCCAGTCCCGTCCGCACCGGCATCAGGTCGGCCGGAACGATCAGGATCTGGCCGCCCATCTTTTCGACCAGTTCGCCCAGATCGTCGAGCAAGTCATCGACTTGCGGGTGGCTTAGATCGGCAACTTCGACCCGACCCGTCGCACTGTCGAGTCGGCCGGCAATCTGGCGGCCAGCCTCGATCAGCAGCGTCGCGACCCGCCCGGCGGTAGCCGCCTGAGCAACCTGCGCCAGGTCGTCATTGCCAAGCCCCTTGGATCGGGCTTGTTCGAACTCTTCGCTCAGCTTAGCCAGCCGCGCCTGATACTGCGGCTCGACGACTTGCCAGGCGCGTTCCCGAAGTTCATCGATTGCCAAGACGTCGGGATTGATCATGAGTCCCTCCGCGATCAGAAATGGGTTAAGGCTGATCCGGCGGAAAAGATTATGATGCTGCGGCAACGCCGCCAAGATCAGCGGCAGGCCCGACGGCCGGGAATGGTGTTCGAGTACCGCGCGGTCGACCGCGCGAAAAAACCGCTCTGCATCGCTGTCCACCTCGTCCTTTTTCCCGCCGTGGCTGTGGTGCATAGCGTCGCTGCCCTGACCGACACCGCCGTATGAAGCGACCGTCTGCTGCGGCTCAGTCAGTTCATCGCCCAACGCCTCGGTGATCGTCCGCGGGACGCCTCGAGCCGGATTGATCTCGTCGAGCGCGTCGCGGTTCCCCTCGAAGAGCCCGATCTTCTGGAGGCTCAATCCCAGAACCTGATAGTGACCGACCGATTGCAGAAAGCGTCGCAAGGGCTTCGTGTGAAAGTTGTCGGCCACGACGGCCAATTCGGCGACCGGCCGCTGAAGCCGGAACACTCGAAACAGGTTTGGCCCGCCCAGCACGGCCAATCCTTCCCGCGTATGGTTCCAGAAAGCATCATCGTGAGCGAGGGCTGCAAACGGTTCCAGTAGGAGCCGGGTCTCGACGGTGGGATACTTCTGCCGGAGCGATACCTCCAACTCCCTTACAAGATTGCGAAATCGGATCGGGTCCTGCTGATTCTCGGGCCGGCTCCGATGGGTCGGCTGGTAAAGCGAGAGACACGGCGGTTCTTGGACTGATGCCAACTCGGCCAATGATTCGATGGTGAGCAGATTGCTTTTCTGTGTCATTTATTCGCCTCGTGTTTCAATAGGATGAACAAATCAATAGTCGCTCTTCATAAGCTCATTACGCCTTGTCCCGTGCATGAAGCAGGTTCGGCTTCGAGCGCTTCGCGCACGCGCGCCAGCTGCGCGTGGATCCTCGCAAGGTCGTGGGGGGACTCGATGGCGCGCTCGGCCATCTCGGCGATCCATTGCGTCTGGGCGCGAAGCGCTCCCCGGCGGTGTTGGCTGGCCGTCAAACTGGCAAGGGTTTGAATTGCGTCGAGCAGCCGCGACAGGATGACGATGTCGCCTTGGGCAATGCGCCGAATCTGGTCGAACGATTCGGCCAGCAATCTTTCGAAACTCGCGCCTCGGGCGATCACCCCCAGTTCCCCATCCTCGTAGCGGTACGACGAGGGGATTTGCCGGGGCGCTATTCGCGCCATAATCACCGTCAGATAGTCCACGCAGGTTACGGCTGTCGTCGTGTCTATGATGCCGGGGGAGAGCGCCTTCAGCGCTATGTCCACGATCTGCCGGATGCCGAAGGCCGCGTCCTGTTCCACCGTGCGGTAGCGGCTGATGGTGAACGTTGCCAGCAGGGCGTCCACCGTCTCCTGGTCGGGCGGCTCTTCCAGTGCGAGGGAAGCCAGCGTGGTGTCTTGTACTATAAATTCGCCGATGCCGCGCTCCATCCGCACGACGGTCTTCCTGTCCCGCGCCAAGATCAGGAGCGCCGTGTTGTTCACGCCCTGGATGTAGCCGTTCCGCCTGGCCGGGACGGCGTACCAGGTCCGCTTGGTCTGGGAAAACGGCGCTTCGTCGTCGTCGTCCTCGCTGGGCACTTGGCCCAGGTTCTTCGGGAACAGCCGGTCCACGGTCGCGATGGTTTCCTGAGCGACCGAGGCGACGATGCTGGACGCCTGGATCGAAGAGGCGATGTGATGAATGAAGAACATGAGGGCGCCAACTCCTCCCAGCGCCAGCACCAAGCCGAAGAAGACGGCCAGAGTCGGAACGAAACCGCCCTCGTCGGCGCTGCGAATGGTGCGCAACACGATCAGGCAATAGGTGAAGATGCCGGCGAAGATTCCGAGCACGATCTGGGTGACGCGGCTGCGCATGAAGTTCCGCAGAATGCGCGAGGTATACTGACTCGAAGCGAGCGCCAGTACCACCAGAATCATCGAGAACGTGACGCCCACCACGGTCATCATCGAACCGGCGATCGTGGACATCATCCCGCGCGCGCCTTCCGCCCCGGCTCCAAACAGTCGCGGCCACCGGGCCAGCCATCGGTCGATCCCAGTGGAGTCTACTTCGATCAGAGTCACCGCGAAGGCAATGCTAACCACGACAATCAGCGAAGGCATAAACCAAAAGTTCGACCGCAGAACGCTCCAGAGGTGCTTGAGCCTATTCATGAGCCGCGCCCCACTTCCAGTTCCGAATTTCCGGCATGTCCTGGCCGTGTTTGCAGATGTACTTCTTGTGCTCGACGAGCTTGTCCTGAACCATCCGCTTCAGCGTGGCGCCCTGGGCGCCCAACCGCG
>JAFGFN010000035.1 GCA_016931035.1 Candidatus Sumerlaeota bacterium | reverse complement strand
CTCGTGGAACTCGAACTCGCCCGCCGCAACGACGACTGGGACGAAATCTGGGAACTGGACAACGTTGCCTAATCAAGATGCGCCCGGATACGTGCGATTTTCCCCGATTCTCTTGATTCGCGGTCCGGGGCGTGATAGGTGTTGATGTTAATATCCGGTTCCAAGAGTGTTGCACGGGGGACGCGGGCCGGATGGAAGCCGAAGGGTATAGAGGGGGACACGCGAACATGTTCGAGCAAATCCAAGCCGCGCCGCCCGATCCGATTCTTGGATTGACCGCAGCATTCGTCGAAGACTCCAATCCCGACAAGATCAACCTTGGAGTCGGGGTCTATCAGGATAAGAACGGCAAGACGCCCGTCCTCGATACGGTCCGGACGGCCGAGGAGAGACTGGTCGTCGCGAAGACGACGCGGAGCTATTTGCCGATCGAGGGATCGCGCGAGTATGGCGCCGCCGTTCAGGATCTCGTGCTCGGGGCCGAACATCGCGTTGTACGAGAGAAACGCGCGGCGACGGCGCAGGCGCCCGGCGGGACGGGCGGACTGCGCGTGGCGGGGGATTTCGTCCACAAGCTGCGCCCGAACGCGAAGATATGGATGAGCGATCCCACCTGGGCGAACCACGACAACATTTTCAAGGCGGCGGGGCTCGAACTCGTCAGCTACCCGTACTACAACGCCGAGAGCAAGAGACTGCGTCTCGAAGGAATGATCGCGGCTCTCAAGAAGATCCCCGAGGGCGACGTGGTTCTGCTTCACGGGTGCTGCCACAACCCGACCGGGCTCGATCCCACGCCCGATCAGTGGCGCGAGATCGCCCAGACCCTCAAGGACCGCGGCGCGCTTCCGTTGATCGACTTCGCCTATCAAGGGCTGTCGACCGGCATTGTAGAAGACCGCGAAGGGACCGGGATCGTGGCCGAGGTCTGTCCCGAGGTCCTGATCGTGAGTTCGTTCTCGAAGAACTTCGGTCTCTACGGCGAGCGGGTCGGCGCGTTGACCCTGGTGGCGTCGAGCGCCGAGGCGAGGGCGAACATCTTCACCCACATTCGCGCGACGATTCGCGCCAACTATTCCAATCCTCCCACGCATGGCGCCGCGATCGTCGCCACCATCTTGGGCGATCCCGCCCTGCGCGCGCAGTGGGAGGGCGAGGTGGCCGAGATCCGAGACCGGATCAACAACATGCGGACGCTGTTTGTCGAGACCCTCCAGAAGAAAGGTGTGAAGCGCGACTTCTCCTTCATCACGTCTCAGAAAGGGATGTTCTCGTTCTCGGGTCTGACCGAGGACCAGGTCCAGGAACTGCGCGACAAGCATTCGATCTATATCGTGGGTTCGGGCCGCATCAATGTCGCGGGGATGACCCCGGGCAACATGGACCGGCTCTGCGAAGCCGTCGCGTCGGTGCTGTAGGGCGCGCTCCAAGTAGGCTTTAGGCCTCAGACTGTAGGCTGTATAGGTTCAAGAAACGGAAAGAAGCCTCTCAGCCGTGCCGCTTGACCGATGAGAGAGTATTGGGTGTGGAGCGCTTGCGTGGTCAGCCTGCTTTAGCAGGCTCCCCGTTTGCCCCGGCCTTCAGGGCCGTGCTGTTCAGTGGTTTTCGTCCCGGAGGGACGGGCGACAATAGCCCACCGTTTCAACGGCGGGAAGGAAACCGCGAAGAAGAATCCAGTCCCGTAGGGACGGTTGAATACGCGGATGACCGGAAACGCCTCGTATTCATTTTCAGCTGTCCCTCCGGGACTGGATCATACCCTGTCGCGCCACCCAGCGCTGAAGCGCTGGGCTATTGTCGATTGTCCCTTCGGGACAAGACCAAGGCCGTGTCCGTTCTTTGCGCGTCATAAAACCACTGAACGGCGTTGGTCTTCGGGTCGGGGTAGGCGAGACACGCAAGCAGAGGGCTGGCGCGTTTCCTGCCGGTTCTCGCAGGAAACGTGACGGCTCGGCTGAGCTCGCCGAAGTCAGCCCGGCGCCACGAAGGTGGCGCCAAGGTCTCCAGTCCAGGGCGACTGGCGTCTCGCGGTTCCGTCTCACGTCCTTCGTCTTGTTTCGTCTCCGGCGGCCATGCCTCTAGTCGAAACCCAAGCCCTCGTTCTCGAAACGCGCGAGTATCGCGAGACGTCGATGCTGGCGACCCTGCTGACGCCCGACCGCGGACGTCTCGGCGCGGTGGCCAAGGGCGCGCGTCGGGGCAAATCGTCCCTCGCCTCGATTCTTCAACCATTCTCGCTGCTCCATGTCCGGCTCGCGGTGCGCGAGCCCGCGGCGGGACTCGCCAACCTCGTCTCGGCGGACTTGATCGAACGGCCCGCCTACGCGCGCGTCGGAGCGCGAGGCGACGCTCTGGCGAGGCTGGCCTACGCCGGACTCTACGCCGAAGTGCTGGCGTCGACTGACGAGAACGACCCGCACAGCGCGGAACTGTTTGCGTTGGCGCAAGGGCTCTTCTCGGGCTTGAGCGAGGCGCGGCACCCGGGGTCGTTCGCCGTCCACGGCGCGTTCGCCCTTCTCGAATCGCTCGGCTACGCGCCTCATCTCGAGCCGGACGAGGATGAAGGAGCTGACCGACCGAAGGGGCGATGGGTCTTCGATTTGCTCGGTGGGACGCTCCGCAAGGGGAGCGGCGCGGTTTCGGACGCGCGGAATCTCTATCCTCTGAGCGCCGAAGCCGTGCGGGTCCTGCGCCGGACAATGGGATGTCTTCGCGAGAATCCGATTCCATCGCCCGCGACGTGTCCGATCGTGAACCGGCGCGTCGGTCCCGTCCTGTTGCGTCTCGCCGTCCGGATGCTCGAAGTGCAACTCGAGCGACGCCTTCGAAGCGCGCGCTATCTCGAGGAGATGGTGCTGCGTCCCGCCTGACTTGTCCGTCCGAGGAAGCGTTTGCGCGTTCCGAAGGAGTCCGCTATTCTGTGTGGTGAGGCTTGTTGCGGCTGTGAGCGCGGGATGCGGGCAAATGGATCGAAACGAGATTCTCCACTGGCTCAAAGAAGAGGACGCCGAGCGCCTCGAAGCGCTCTGGGCGCGGGCCGACCGCGCGCGGCGCGAGAACGTGGGCGACGCGGTCCACCTGCGCGGCTTGGTCGAGATTTCGAACTACTGCGTTCGCTCGTGCGCGTATTGCGGGCTTCGCGTAGGCAATTCCGGCGTCGAACGTTATCGCATGTCGATGGAAGAAGTACTCGAATGCGCGCGGACAGCCGAACGGTTCGGCTATGGGACGCTCGTTGTCCAGTCGGGCGAGGACCCGGGGATCGGCGCGGATTGGGTGAGCGATCTTGTTCGCCGCGTCAAGACCGAGACGCCGCTGGCCGTGACGCTCAGCCTCGGGGAACGCGGCGACGAGGAACTCGCCGCTTGGCGCAAGGCCGGGGCCGACCGGTATCTGCTTCGTTTTGAAACCTCCAATCCGAATCTCTACGAAAGCATCCATCCTTCTCTTCCGGGTCGGCGGAGCGATCGGATCGCCTTGCTTCGTCGTATCCGCGATCTGGGGTACGAGGTCGGCAGCGGCGCGATGATCGGAATTCCGGGTCAGACCTACGAGGACCTGGCCGACGATATCGAGATGTTTCGGGACCTCGATCTGGACATGATCGGCGTCGGGCCGTTCATTCCGCATCCGGGGACGCCGTTGGGGCTTGCGGCGGCGGACGGAGCGGGATGCGAGGCGGACCAAGTCCCGAATAGCGAGCTGATGACCTACAAAGTCGTGGCCCTGACCCGGATCGTCTGCCCGCTGACCAACATTCCCAGCACGACGGCCCTGGCGACGCTCAATCTTGCCGAGGGACGCGAACTCGGTCTTTCGCGCGGGGCGAACGTGGTGATGCCCAACCTCACGCCGGTCGAGTATCGGTCGCTTTACGAGATCTATCCCGCGAAAGCGTGCCTGTTCGAGACCGGCGAGGAGTGCCACGCCTGTTTGAGCCGCCGAATCGCCTCCATCGGCCGCACGCCCGGCCAAGGGCCGGGCGGCTCGCTCAACATCCAGCTGCGGCGGGACCGGGGCGAAGTCTCTCGCCCGAAGGACGAAAGGAGTTCGGAGGCAGGCTGAAGCCTGTACTCAGAACGAGGTGGGAATGCAGCTTTGGGTCCGAGGGAGTTTTGAGTACAGGCTTTAGCCTGCTCCGGCATCGAGATGCGGTTTTCAGACTCTCCCGCCCGATCGGGCGGGGTGCATCTCACTTCCGCTACGCGGAGAGCAGCCAGATTTCATCAAAATCGTCATTGCGCCAGGCCAGTTCGAGTTCCAGCAGG
>JAFGFN010000034.1 GCA_016931035.1 Candidatus Sumerlaeota bacterium | reverse complement strand
GATCCAGGCTCTGCCACACTCGATATCCTCTTGACGCGCGAGCGAGACGGACGCAGTATTGCGTCTGGTGGCTAAAGGCTTACCTCGGCGCAAGCGCGCCCGTGCGCGAACAATTCGAACGCTGGCGCCTGTGCATATCGCGTTGCTGAAGGCGCGCCGACCGCGGACTCAATGCACGTCGACTTGTCGCAAGCCCGCCTTCCGCAACGCCTCCCCCTACCCTCGAACCGGCCCCAAACCGCACAAACGCCTCATCGCGGCAGAATTCCACTCCAATTCATCGAGAAGACAGCTCGAAGGACGTGACGAGTCACTTCGGAAGCCCCCTCCGGACTTCGAGATCACGTAGCATGAAGGATTCAGGTTCCCTGACTGTCTCTCTTTTTTCCTTTCCTTCCACCTCGAAATCGCTCATTATGTCTCGCCAGCGGCCGGGGGCCAGATCCAGACGAACCCGGAAACACAGCGGGGCGTGGACGAGCCCCACCCGATAGTCGAATAACGCTCATCAGCAAGGGAAGGTCTCTCGCATATGACTTCGACAACGTACGCCGGGATTCTCCGGCCCGCGGTCGCGAAAGACGCGGTTCTATACGATATCGCCACGATCCTGGGCGGAACGGCCCTGCTGGCCCTCTGCGCCCGGGTCTCGTTTTACATTGGCCCCGTACCGGTTACGGCCCAGACGTTCGGCGTCCTGATCGTCGGCGCACTCCTGGGAAGCCGACGCGGCGCCTTGTGCGTCCTCGCCTATTTGGCCGAAGGGGCCTCGGGGCTGCCCGTTTTCGTCGGGGGCGCAGGACCCGCCTACATGGCCGGACCGACGGGCGGATTCCTCGTCGGGTTCGTCCCGGCGGCGTTTCTCGTCGGGTTCCTGGCCGAGAAGGGGTGGGACCGCCGCATTCCGACCGCGGCGGCGATGATGACAACCGGCTTGGCCGCGATCTACGGTTGCGGCATCGCGTGGCTCACGGTTCTGTTCGGCTTCAACAAGGCTCTGGCTCTGGGGCTGACGATCCCGTTCCTCGTCGGCGAAATCGCCAAGGTCTCTCTCGCAACGGCGCTCTTGCCGTCTGGCTGGAAACTCCTGAGCGTCCTTTCGAACAAGGACGCGTGACCCAAGGGCGCGCGGTCGTCCCCCCCGCCAAGCGAAGGAAACGGGTGCGCCGTCCGTATCTCCCACTGGTTCACACCGGCCCATCGCGCGACGCGCCGCTTCCGGTCCGGGTCGCCTGCTTGTTGTTCCAACTTCAGTTGGCCAAGGCGGCGGCAACTCAAGAGGGTTTCCAGGGAACAGATAGATTCTCTTCTCATCACGGCGTTCCTGGATCCTTTCCATGAGGCGTTCGGCAGGGACGGTAAGACTTGCGATCCCGGTTCTCGGACAAGGGGCCATCCGGTGTCGAACTCGCGAAACCCGAATCCCAAGACCGAAGAGATCACGGAAGACGCCCTCCGGCCGTTTCTCACCGCGACCCGCCTCGGTCGTGTCGTCCACGCCTTCAAGGAATGCGAGTCCACCAATCTGTTCGCGCGGCGTCTCGTCGAGAGCGAGCGGCGTCCCGAACACGGTACGCTGATCGTGGCCGACCACCAACGGGCCGGACGCGGTCGCCACGCGCGCGGCTGGTGCGCGCTGCCCGGCCAGGCTCTTCTCTTCACCCTGATCCTGCACGCTCCGCAACGACAACGAGACGAAGAGGAAGGCGTCGATCCGACCCGCGGCTCGGCTGTGACGATGGCGGTCTCGGTCGGAGTGGCGCGTGCGTTGCGCCGCGAGGGAATCGAGGGCGCGGCGATCAAGTGGCCCAACGACGTCCTCGCCTCCTCGGGACGCAAACTCTGCGGCATCCTGATCGAACAGATCGCCTCCCCTGCGCGCGGCCGGGACGATGTTTTCGTCGCCGGCGTCGGCATCAACGTCAATCAGACCGCCGGCGACTTCCCCTCCGAGCTCTGCCCCATCGCCTCATCGATACGGATCGAGCTCGGAAAGGCGGTCTCGCGCCTTGCGATCCTGGCCCGGGTCCTCGAGGAGATCGAGAAATGCCTGGACACGTCTCCGGAGGCGCTTTTCCGAGCGTGGGAGCGGCTCTCTTCCACCGTCGGCAAGAGCGTCCGAATTCGCCAGGGAGGCCGAGTCCTCGCGGGCACGGCGCAGCACCTCGAACCCGACGGAAGGCTGGTCGTCCGCATGCCCTCGGGCGACGTGCGGTCCTTTCATTCCGCGGAAATCGAAGAGTTGAGAACGGATGAGCGAACAACAGAATCCACGTCTTGACCCTCCCGGGAGCCGCGACTGGATCGTTGCGCCCGCCACGGCCGCCGGAAGCGGGGCGATCGCCGTGGTCCGGCTCGACGGGCCCGGATGCTGGCGCGCGGCGTCCAAGGTCTGGCGCGTCTCCTCTCGCTCCGACGAGCTCCCCGCGTCTCCTCTCGCCCGACGATTGACCCTCGGAAGACTGGTAGACGAATCCGGCGCCGAGATCGACGAGGCGATGGTCGCGTTCTTTCCCGCGCCCCACTCGTACACCCGCAACGACCTCGTGGAATTCCAATGCCACGGAAGTCCCGCCGTCGTCTCGGCCTTGATCGACGCCCTTCTCGCGGCGGGAGCGAGGATGGCGCGTCCCGGCGAGTTCACCCTGCGGGCTTTCTTCAACGGCCGAATCGATCTGGCCCAGGCCGAGGGGGTGGCCAACTTGATCGCCTCGCGCACGCGCAAGGCGGGGCGCGCCGCGCTGCGTCAGATCGAGGGTGGGCTGTCGGAGGAAGTCTTGTCTCTGCGCGACCGCGCGATCGACCTGGCCGCCGAGATCGAGGCGCGACTCGACTTTCCCGACGAAGAGATTCCGCCCGCCGACCGGAAGAAGATGCTCGATGCCTTCGAGTCGTTGGAAACGGGGATTGAGAGATTGATCGCCACGGCTCGCAAAGGCCGCCTCTTGCGCGACGGGGCGCGAGTCGCCATCGCCGGGAAACCCAACACGGGCAAGTCGAGCCTTTTCAACGCTCTCCTCGGAATCGAACGCGCCCTCGTCACCCCCCGCCCCGGCACGACGCGCGACACGATCGAAGCCACGCTCGACATCCGCGGAATCCCCGTGGTCCTGATCGACACGGCGGGGGTCCGATCCGAAGGAACGGGCGAGATCGAACGTCTCGGGATCGAGCGCACCCTGCGCGAGGTCGAGGGGGCCGATCTCGTCCTCTTCGTCGCGGACGCGAGCCGGCGTCCCGACGACGAAGACCGGAAATCGCTCGACGCGCTCGGATCGACGCGCCGGATCGTCGTTCTGAACAAGAACGACCTGCCGCCGGCCTCGGACGCGGCTGAAGGATTCTCCGGTCTTTTCTCTCCCAGCCGAGACTCGTCCGACCGAGAAACCGAGACGCCGGTCGTTCGCGTCTCGGCCCTCCAGCACGCGACGTTGCAACCTTTGGAAACGGCGCTCGAGCGAAGCCTGACGGGAACGGGCGAAGAGGCGAGCGAACGCGAGGGGACGATCGTCACGAATTTGCGACACGAGGAGCGCCTGCACGTCGCAATCGAGGGGATCCGGCGCGCGCACGACGCGTTTGCCCGGCGCGAATCGGGGGAATGCGCGATGATCGATTTGAACGAGGCCCTGGATTCGCTCGGCGCCATCCTCGGGCTCACGCTCGACGACGCCGTCCTCTCGCGCGTTTTCAATCGATTTTGTATTGGGAAGTGACGTCCGACTACAACCCGCCGAATCGTCCGATGCGACCGAGGCAAGGGAGAGCGTCTCGCGCGACCCGAAGCGGACGAGACGCTTTCATCAGAAGCTCGGGATCTGGAATTGCGGCTCCTCCACGGGCTTGTGGACCGCGGCTTGTCCGATCTGCTCGGCCCCCGGTTGAGCGGATTCTCCATCCGGCGGAGCGGCGGCGGACGGGGCGGCGGGTTTGCCGATGTTCAAGGCCGTATAGAGCGAGTTGAGCCGCACATCCATGGCGTCGAGCTTGCTCGCCTTGTCGCTGACCGTCTCGCCCATCCTCGCGGCGGACGAAAGATGCTCGCCCAGGTTCTGCCGCTCGCGAGCGGCCTGATGCTGCTCGAAATCCAAGACGGCCTCGCGGGTCACGAGATCGGCCGAAAACCCCAGTTGCGAGGCGTAGTATTGCCTGACCTGCGCATCGAGATCGCTCTTCTGCGCCTTGATCTTCTCGATCGCCATGAGACGCTTGGCCAAGCGAATGCACAGCGCATTGGCCTCCGTCGATCCTTCGCACTCCTGGCTGACAACGATGACCTGATAACCGTGCTCTTCGTGGCGCCGCTCGCGAAACGCATCGACGATCTCTCGCGTGCGCCGGAGCTCGAATGCCAGGATCTCGTGCTTGGTGAGTTCGACCCCGGGGCGAACGCGCATCTCTTGTTTGTAGTATTTCAGGAGATTGTCGTCGAGCTCGGCTTCGCGAAGATCCCGCAAGCGCGAGACCTGGACGTCGAAGCGGTGAAGATCCGCCGCGTCGCGTAAGTCCCACCAAAGCCAAGTCTGGAGAAGAACGACGATCTTCTCCAGCGAGGGATCGAGGGCCGAATAGAACGTCTTCACGTCGCGAATCTCGAGCTGGCCGGCCCGGCGCTGTCTCTCGCTCTCGTCCTTCTGAGGAACGATTTCGTTCTGAATCGAAGACTGGTTGACCGGATCGAACAAGTCGCGTTTCTTCGGCTCGTCCGACGAACAGAGGACGTCGCACACCATGATTCTCAGAGGTCCGTACCCCCTGGAACTGGCGAGAACCTCGCGCACCGTCTGCACCTGATGCCAACGGACGTCGGCCTCGACGACGCCGACTTTGGGGTTGATCCGACGGGCTTGAGAGAAACGTTTGTCGAGAAAATCGTTGAGATGCTTCACGATTCCATCGATCCGATGCTGTTGTTCTTCCGTTAGCGCCATGATGTTCCACTCCCATCGAGAATCGACACGCGACCCTTGCGCAAGACGGGCGACGTCTTCCGGTCGCGATGGTCCGGCTACGGCGGTATTCGCCTACTCAAACAGGTCGATCGAGTAAATCCCGAGTACGTGACACGCGATCGCCAAAATGTCGGATTGCGCGCCTTCGAAAGCCAGCAGGCGGCTGGTGGCGCGCGATTTCCAGGCGCCGGAGGCATCCTGGCGCAACGGGACGTGCTGCATCTCGATCTCGCCGAATCTCGCCCATTCCGACCGCCCGTTCGGACCGCTGCAGTACGACTGGACAACGCCGCGAGGGCCGTCCGGATCGGCCTTGGCGGGATCGAGGGCGTCGGTCGCGCTGCGAACGACGTCCGTGGATTCGCGAACGACGACGACCCAGTTGCCCGAGCGGGACTTCGCCTTGCCGCCACTCGTCGGATCGGGCTGCGCGGGAGCAAGGTAACCGATCCGGCGCGGCACGTCGGGACGCAAATCCTCGGGCCGAATCCCGATCTTTGTGATCGACAGCGCGTCGATCCTAAACGTCACGTGGTCGCTGCCCACTCGAAGTCTGTCGGATGGCACCGGGCCGAAATAGTGGACCGGCCGCGCGCCCGACCGAGTGGGAACCACGACGGTCCCGGCCCCCGGCGCGGGTGGTGGAACCACCTGAGTCAACCCCCAGGGGCAAAGGGCGGAAGCAACGGACTGGGAGGACGGGATCTCGATTTCGTCGATCGTCTCGACGCCCACATAGCCGGCGCGTCCCCAGGTCTCGGGACCCGGTCCCGATTCCGAGAACGGGTTCTCCAGCACTCGGATGTTGCGTCTCATCGTCACGTCCGACAAGGTCAGGCCGCGGTAGCGATCCTTCAGGTCGAGTCGATTCTCCCACGTTGTGCTCGCGGCGTCGGACTGGGTCTCGCCGTAGGCGCCGGGGTCCATCTCCAAGGGACAGAACCATCCCTCGAAAGAGGACGGCTTTTCATAGTAGAAATTCCGCTCCGGCGAAACCCACAATCGGTCGCCCCCCAGCCCCCCTTCGCCGTCGCCGGACCAATCGGCGGCCTTGCCCGACAGAAGAGCCTCGATATTGGGGTTGATCCATAGCGCACTGGAGCAGGTTCCCCGACGCGACGGGAACAAGCCGAGGATACGGGCCCCGCGCCTCGCCGCGACAATCGTCCCACCGGTGGATACGTCGCGTTGAAGAACGGGAATCTTGTACTGATCCATCACCTCAAGAAGTTGATCGCGGTTCATGTGCCCGCCTCCTTGGAACCCGTCGAGTACGCTCGCCGACGCGAGTACGCTCGCCGACGCGAGTACGCTCGCCGACGCGAGTACGCTCGCCGACGCCCGCGGCGTCACTTGGCCCGAACCTGTTGGTATCTCCAACGCGCTCGCTTCGCGATTCCCGACAGGACGGGGTCTTCGCTCTCGCCGTATCTGGAAACGACCTGGTCGTAGTATGAAAGCGCTTTTTCGGGCTTGCCCAACGCATCGTAGACCAACGCGGCGCCATACAGGGCGCTGGCATGAACGGTCGCGTCTTCGGCAGCGTCGCGAACGAGACGCTTGTGAATCCTGAGCGCCTTGCGAAGCTGTCCTTCCTTCTCGTAGATCATCGCCGAGGCGAGCCACGAGCGGTTAACGAAAGTCTTGTCGTCCGGGAACTCGTCGATCACCTTGCGGTAGGCCGTCAGGGCCTGTTCTCCCAAAAAGACGCGGTGCCGAGGATTCAAAGACGCATAAAACCGTTTCCCCAGTTCTTCGGCATAGAGAAACTGCGCCTGGGCCGTTGACTGACGAGGAATCACAAACGAGGCATTGCTCCGGGAACAACCCGCCGCCAGGCCGGACAAAACGACGGCCACGACTCCCCAACGCATCGACCGCGAGACGGCGGCGCGGATCGCGCGACGCGCTCTGAATTCGAATCGGCGATCCTGCGGGGACATTGCCATGGGTCGGAACCCTCCGGTCGGCGGTTGAAACAGTCTAGTGAATATCCGAATCGACGCGAGGAGTAAAGCAAAAACGCCGTGCAATAGTGTTGCGCCTCGGGCGCGATTCGGATAATAGAGAGTGTTTGCGGCCGAAGGAGGGACGAAAATGCTCGCCGACACACGCAAGACGCTCGCCGCGGTCCAGTCCCGCATCGATCAAGCCTGGCAATATCTTTGACCTCGCGGCCAAGGAGAAGAAGCTGCAGGACCTCGACGCCCGGACCCAACAGCCCGATTTTTGGAACCGCCAGAGCGAGGCGCAAGACGTTCTCAAACAGATGAAACAGATTCGTCTGCAGATCGACCCCTGGCGCGCCGCGGCCAAAGACGCCAGGGATTTGACCGAGCTGGTCGATCTTCTGGAAGGCGACGAGAGCGACGAGGCCGAAACCGTCGCCGAGGTCGCCTCCGGGGCCGATGCGCTCAAAGACAGAATCGCCGATCTCGAATTCCGGGCGATCCTTTCCGAGGAAACCGATCCGAACAACTGCTACCTCCACATTCACGCCGGCGCCGGAGGGACCGAGTCCTGCGACTGGGCCTCGATGCTCATCCGAATGTACCAGCGCTGGTGCGAACGTCGCGGTTTCGCCGTCGAAGAGATCGAGTTCCTCCCGGGCGACGAAGCGGGAGTCAAGAGCGCGACCTTCCTGGTCAAGGGCGAATACGCCTTCGGGTATCTGAAGGCGGAAATCGGCGTGCACCGCCTGGTGCGGATCTCCCCCTTCGACGCCGGCGCGCGGCGCCACACCTCCTTCGCCTCGGTCTTCGCCACGCCCGAGATCGACGACACGATCAACATCGACATCCAGGACGACGACTTGCGAATCGATTTCTACCGGTCGAGCGGCGCCGGCGGACAACACGTCAACAAGACCAGCTCGGCCGTGCGCATCACCCATCTGCCGACCAAGATCGTCGTCGCCTGTCAAAACGAGCGGTCGCAACACAAGAACAAGGCCGTGGCGTTCAAGATCCTCCGGGCGCGTCTCTATCAGTTCGAAATGGAGAAGAAGCGCGAAGAACAGGCCGTGCGCGAAGGCGAGAAACTGGAGATCGGCTGGGGAAGCCAGATCCGGTCGTATGTCTTCCAGCCATACCAAATGGTCAAGGATCTGCGGTCGGGCTACGAAACCGGCAACATCCAGGCCGTGATGGACGGCGCCCTGGACAAGATCATCGAATCCGTCCTGCGCCTACAGGCCGGAGTGAGCGCATAGCAAGGAAGAAGCGAGCCATGACGATTGCATTGCGACGCAAAGGCGCCCTGTTCGTGATCTCCGCGCCGTCGGGCGGCGGGAAGTCCGCCGCTATCCGCGCGTTGCTCGAACGCGAGAAGGGCATCCGCTACTCCGTCTCGGTCACCAGCCGCAAGGCCCGGTCCGGCGAACGCGAGGGCCAGGACTACTGTTTCGTCTCCACCGAGGAATTCCAGCGGATGATCGAACGCAAAGAGTTCTACGAGTGGGCGAAAGTCCACGGCAACTTCTACGGCACGCGCAAAACGACGGTCGAGGCGCTCCTGGCCCAAGGCGACGACGTGGCGATGGACCTCGACGTCCAAGGCGCGTGCGCCGTCAAGGGAAGCCGACCCGAATCGGTCACGATCTTCCTTCTCCCCCCTTCGATGGAAATCCTCGAGAAACGCCTGCGCGGCCGAGTCACCGACGACGAAGAAGTGATCCAGCTCCGCCTGCGCAACGCCGCCGACGAGGTCGCCCAATGCCGGTTGTTCGACTACCTCGTCTTGAATGACGACCTCGGCCGCGCGGTCGAGGAAATCGGGGCGATCGTCGAGGCCGAACGCCATCGCAGCCTGCGTCAGGAACTGCTCCTGGAGAACGAACCCGCCGTCGAGACGCGCATCACTCCCCTGCCCAGACACTCTTCTCACTAGCGCGGGTTCGATAGCCGGACCTTGCGGCAGCGCAAATCCCGAAACGATTTCGACGCAGAACCGTCGTTGACAACCGTCCTGCGCCGGAAAAGATGCGCGCGAGGATTAGGAAACTCGAATTAGGCCGTTCGGTAGGCGAGCCACGCATCGACTAGCAACCCGCTCGAGCCGTCGACGCGGGTGTAGGCGCTGCGTTCGGCCAGGGTGTTGCCGTGCGAATCGTCGTACGATTGCACCGCGCCGTCGTGGCGCAGGTCGATGGACGCGATGCCCATCTCGGAAAGAGTGGAGAGTTCGTTCGCTTCGACGCGTCCGTCGCCGTTGGCGTCGTGCAGAAGCCGCAACCGATGGTACACCGTGTCGTGCGAGTCGATCGCGCCGTCGCCGTTGTCGTCGTATCGGGCCAGCTCCTCGAATCCGTTGAGCGACCCGTTCTGATCGCCGAACAACTCGGAGCCGTCGTCGATTCGCCCGTTGCCGTTCTTGTCGAGCGCCACGAACGCGTCGTCGCCCTGGACGAACGCCGTCCGGTCGGTCCGTCCGTCGGCGTCGATGTCGAAATCCTGCCCGTCGGCGATTCCCGTCAGGTTCACCCCGTCGCCGTTCAGGTCCAGAACGAGCGGCTCGGACTGTTGCACCTCTTGACGCACGCCCGTGAATTCGATGTGAAGCGAAAACTTGTTCGTCGCCTGGATGCGCATGGTCCGGACGTCGATCCCCTGGTCGCTCAGCTCGGCCACGACGCTCGACAGATCGACGGACGACTCCACCTCGATGTCGATCTCGAAATGCACCATCTCGGTGCGGACCGTCGTCGTATTCGCCTGCGCCTGAGCCGCCGCGGCTTGCGCCGCCTGTTGCGTGTCCGCGACGACGTCGCCGCCGCCCACCGAGTCGAGGAAGTTCTGGAGCGCGCGATGGATCTTCTCGAAGATCGCGTCCGCGCCCTCGGGCATGAGTCGGTCCAGAACGCTCAACAGCAGAGCGAGCCGTTCGGCCTGCTCGGGATCGGCCTGGAACAGCGCGTCGAGTCCGTCTCTGATTCTGGCGCGAAGGTCATTCGAATTGGTGGCGCCGATACGAGGGGGGGAGTACGTGAGGGCGGCGATGCTCGACGCTGCGTCGCCCCGGACGAGACTAGGCCATTCGCTCAGCGAAACGAGATCGACCGTTCCAGAGTCGCCCCCGCTCGCCCCCAAAAATGCGCTCTCGGCGCCCGCCCGAAGACGCGCGCCGAGAGAATTCTGGGCTCCGCCGGACAAACGTCCGGCGGAGCGTTGAGAAAACGCCGAGACGAATGATGGAGAAAGTGACGGAAAAACCTCCGCCATGACCTGCTACCTCTTCCGTGAGGCGTTGTCCGGAACGGGTCCGGACGAGGCATCCTTGCCTTGTCTTCCTATATCGGCAAAACCGCGCAAATCTTGAGCGAAAACCCCCAATGCTCCGTTGACACTTCGTGTATCGAGGGCTACACTGACTCGACTCGTCCAGGAGGATAGAGGTGGAAAGATCGTTCTTCGATTTCCGGAGCGAAATTGCCCAGGTCGAACGCCACATTCGCGAGGCGGCCACGGCCGACGTGCGCCTCCTGAACGAGGCCATCGACTACATCGCGCCCGAGAAGGGCAAAAAACTCCGCCCCCGCCTCGTGCTCTCGGCCGCGTATTCGCTCCTGGACGCCGACGAGCCGACGCCCGAGTTCGCCGACACCGCGATCCGCGTCGCCGCCGCGGTCGAACTCATCCACACGGCGTCGCTCCTCCACGACGACGTGGTGGACCGGGCCGAGATGCGTCGCGGGCGTCCCTCGGTCAACGCCCGGTTCGGCGACAACGTGGCGATCCTCATCGCCGACCTTCTTTTCTCCCACGCCTTCGATCTCGTCCTTTCGTCGCTCGAACCCGAGGCCATGCGCCTGGTCTGCCGCGCGACGCGCGAGATGTGCGAAAGCGAAATCCGCCAGATCGAGAGAGGACCGGACGTCCTGAGCGAAGCCGACTACTACCAGGGCATTCGGGCCAAGACCGCCCTCCTTTTCTCGGTCAGCGCCGAGCTCGGCGCCATTCTGGCCCGCGCGTCGGTCGAACGGCGCGAAGCCCTCGCGCGCTTCGGAATCGAAGTGGGGATGGCCTATCAGATCTGCGACGACGTCCTGGACTACACCGCCGGCGACGGACGCTGGGGCAAAGGCGTCGGCAACGATCTCGCCCAAGGCAAGCAGACCCTGCCTCTCATCCGCGCGCTCGACGTGGCGAGCGACGAAGACCGTCAATACCTCCTATCGCAGCTGCGCAACGGGCGCGAGATGCACAAAGTCTTCCCCGTCATTCAGAAGTATCGCGGCATCGAATACGCCACCGACAAGGCCCGCGAGTTCGCCGCGCGCGCCGGCGAGGTCCTCTCGCTTGTCCACCCCGGCTCGGGCGAAGACCTCTTCCGCGACTTCTGCCGCTTCGCCGTGGATCGTTCCTACTGACACGACGACGTTCTGAACGCGGGGCTTCGCCTCGGGTTCTACTCGACGATCGCTTCGATCTCGGCGACCTCGCCGCCTCGTTCGCGCTGCCGGGTCCCGTCTTCCCTCAGAGCGTCGAAGATCAAGCGATAAGGACGGTTCATCGCGATGGGTACATTCACCGACATGAACATGCCCGCGCCTGGAGGAATCGGCCGGTCGAACGGGAACCGCGCGTAATCGGGATCCGGCGCGCCGCCTTCCGGATCCACAAGATGGACTCCCAAGCACGCCGGATCGGGAGAATCCGAGCCGAGCGTCGTCGAATCGTAATTGCAGACGAAAACCGGCACGGCGATGAAGTCGCCTTCGTGGACGGTCCGCCGAATGCGCACCCTCGGGGTGGGGCTGAAGATCCGAATCGGGGCTCGCGGGTCCACCTCCGCGATATCGCCCAGCCGAAAAAAAGGGTCTTGCGTCAAGGAGTCCAGGGCGTCCAGCGGCCTTCGATCGACTTTCCTCAAAACCAGCATCGCGCCGACAATGTGGTCGCCCGGAACGGGGCGCCGATCCACCAGCAACATGGAACCCGCGAGAGAGGCAAGAGCCCCAAACCGGTGGATCGGGAAACGCCCCTTGTACCACAATCCGAAGAAGTTGTTCAGGTTGCCGTATTTCCTCGCCAGCGCGCGGGCCAGGAACGTCCGCCCATGATGGAGATAAACCAGGTCCTCGACCCGATACCCGTTGCGCTGCAGTCGGCCGTAGATGGCGCGAGGGTCGTAGCGCCGCTCGAACGTCCCCTGGCTGTAGTGAATCGGATTGTTCTCTTCATAGTAGGCCATCGCGGGGATTGTGACGATCGCGCGCCCTCCCTTTTTCAGAAACGGCCAGAGACCGTCGAGAAATTCCATATCGCCCGAACCCGGGAAATGCTCGATGGCCGAGATCAACGTGCACACGTCGAACGTTTCCGATTCCTCGGCGCCCACGGGCGTTGTCGCGAGATTCCTCGAGTCCACCGAATAGCGGCTCCGGTCGACGCCGAGAGCCGCGAAATGCTTCCGCGCCGCTTCGAGCGCCTCGGGATCGATATCGTTGATCGTCACCTTGGCGTTCGGGAACCGGCTCAGAGCGTGAGAGACGAATGGGCCCTCCCCCGTCCCCACGTCCAGCCAACGCTCGATAGGGCCGCGCGCCATTCGACTGAGCACGAACGTGTATTCGTGATTCCGAAACAGATCGACGATTTCGCCGCGCTTGGAGAAGCTCCTCTGCAGCCGCCGCCATCGCCGCAAATCGGATAGGGACAAGGTTCTCCCAGTCAGGATTCGCAGAGGGAGCGGGAAAAGATCGGCCAACGCGCAAACGACGGTCCAAACCCTCATCGTGGATATCTTTTGGGAAACCGCAATCCGTCCCCGGCGCCGAGAACGAAGCACGAGAAAACCCGTTTCTTCTGCCTGCCCGCCTGCAGAGTCCCCGTCACTCGCCGCCACGCCACCCATGCATTCACTTTCGAGAACAACTTGTCAACGACGAAGTCGCGCGGCGAGTCCCGCCGCTTCCCCGAGCGGCGCGCGGTGGCGTCGGTCTCTCCCGACAGTCGCGACGACCGCGATTCCTCCCCTCTCCGGGAGACCCGCAAAAACGCGAGCGGAGAGCCGAGCGCAGGCGAGTTGCAGGGATTTCCGCCTCGCGGCGCGGCGCGCGGTTGCGCGGATCTCCTGTTTTCGCTTGCTTCCGGCGCGGACGATGTCTCAATATACACCGTCCGCCGTCCGACGAGTGGTCGGACGCGGGCGTCTCGCCCCGTGTGGTCGCATCCGGGGCGGTTTCCCTTCATCGTCTCGCCCGAAAGGGGTCCCCGCGTCATGCCAAGACTCACCGTCTTGAACGAGAAGATCGCTCTCGAGTTCGCCTTCACCCGGGCCATCCAGATCGGCCGACACATCGCGAACTCCCTGCCCCTGCCCGACCGCGAGGTTTCGCGCCGACACGCTCAGATCTTCCCCCAAGACAAGCAGTACCTCGTCTCGGACCTGGGAAGCCGCAACGGAGTGTACGTAAACGGACGCCAAGTCAAGGGCGAACAAACGCTGAGCCAGGGAGACGAGATCTGTCTCGGAATGACCCTCTTGCTTTTCGACCGCCCCGAGAAGGCCTCGATCACCGACCTGCTGTCGACGCGCGGGATGAGAATATGGGACGAGGTCGATCACCGCAGGGAGTTCGAGATCACGGAGGTAACGACCTTCAGTCCCGCGGAACTCGACGAGCTGATCCGGCGCTGGCTTCGCCGCGAGGACTCGCCCCCCCTCGTTCCGCATCGCCTGCGCTCCGACCTCCTCGAAGTGGCGCTTTCCCTGGGAAACGCCGCGACGCCCGGCGAACTGGGCGAGGTCGTCCTGGACTATATGCACCAGCGTCTGGGCGGCGACCGCCTGGCGATCCAGGTGTCCGGACCGGGCAAAAGGGACCTAAAGACCCTAGCCTGCCTGGGCGAGATCGACGAAGACGTGAGGTTTCCCAAGGACATCGTGCGAGTCGCCCTCGAGGCGCAACGAGCCATCTTCTGCCCCTCGTGCAGCGACGATTTCAGATTCCGACACATCTCGAAATCCTCGGACGAGTACCTGGTCGGATCGTTCCTGGCGGCGCCGATCGCCTGCCAGGGAAACGCGTACGGCTTCCTCTATCTGGACCACAAGCTGGGCACGGGCAAGTGCGACTTCAAAGCCATGGTCCAGACCTACCTGGCGGCGTCGCTCCTGGCCAAATGCCTGCACTGGTACCATGTCGGACTGGAGGGATAGTCCGGTCCGCGATGCAAACGTCAATCGAACCGGATGCCCAGGGGTATCTTGGGGGCGAATTGGGTATTGACGCTCAAGCCGCACTGAACTACCCTTCTGAAGGGATCGGCGGGTTTTGACTTATAAGTCAAAAAGGGATTGACGATGGGTATAGAGTGCGTTATTCTTGAGGAACGTACGTGGACTCTATACACGTTGAGTATTGAAGAGAAGAACCGGGTCCAGGATTACCTGGACCGTTTGGAGCGGCGTCGGCCCGACGAGTTTGCGCGGATCGTCGCCGCGCTGGAAGGCCTCGCTACGGACGGCCCGAGAGAAACGGGCGAGAAGGTCCGGAAGGAAACAGAGCACCTTTGGTGTTTGCGCGCCGGACAGCAATGCCTTTACGGGTTTTACATGCCTGGCCGTTCCTTTGCGTTCTGCCTGGCAGCCGAGAAGAAACGCAACAAGGCCGATCCCAAGATTCTGGATAGAGCTGAACGGGTATGCAGGGCATGGAAAGCCCAGGAGAAGACGAAGGGGAAAAGGACATGAAGACGTATCTCCAGGAAGCCATTGAAAGAGTCCGCGGCAATCCGGCGTATCTTGCCGAACGGGCACTCTGGGATTTCGTAAGAACCGTGACCGACCGACTGGCCTTGACGGGGATGACGAAAGGCGAGCTGGCGAAGAGGGCAGGACTCGACGAGGCTCAGCTGTCTCGGATTCTCGCGGGCAATCACAACATGACAGTCAAGACGCTTGCGCGGATCGCGTCCGCGTTCGGGACCGATCTCAGTCTGCGTCTTGAATCGAGGATCTGCGCCGAGATTCCGAGTGCCGCCGCTGAGAAGGCTCTCAGTCCCGAGTTCAGGTGTCAGGGACAGAAACCGAGTGAAACGGAGAAGTCGGATGGTCAGCCTGTCGAATTTGCAGCTTGAGAACGTTCTCGTCAACTCGATCCGAGCCGTTTCTGTGAGGCCGTCGCGTGTGCCGAAGAGTATCGAGAAGGTAAAGATCGACATCGGCGTAACATACGACAGCGCGGAGATCGCCGAGTCCCCGAACCGGTTTCTCGGGCGCCTCACGGTTACTATCAAGCCCGATCCGACATCCTGTACCGCGGGCGCGCCTGTGCCTGACATGGAGATGAGTGTCGAAGGGACGTTCTCTATCCTCGGAGAGCCTTCCGACGACGTTGTCCGTGTATTTAAGGAGCAGTCGGCCCCGGCTATGCTCTACGGTGTGTGCCGTGGAATCGCTCTGATGATTACGGGCGTAATGCCAACCGGGCGAGTCAATTGGCCCACGCTGAACATGACCACACTGAATACGAGCCCAAAGCCACCCAGAGTCGCATCCAAGTCCGACAGCGGCGCTAGGCGGAAAGTGAAGCCGGTGGCAAAGAAGAGAATCCGCTCCAAGGAAAGGGAGCGTTAGAGGTTTCTCTAGGATCACTCCATACGGAGGACGACTCGTGATATCAACCTGGATACTCATCGGTTCATTCTCTCTCGCGGCCTTTCTTCTCGGCGGCGTGCCGTTCGCGTTCATCCTAGTCAAGAAAATCAGGGGGATCGACATCCGCACGGTCGGCAGCGGCAACGTGGGCGCCAGCAACGCCAAGCGCGTCCTGGGCTGGCCGATGGGAATCCTGATCCTGATTCTCGATATCCTCAAAGGCGTCGTGGCCGCTTGGGCGCTCCCGTGGATCATGGACACGGTGTTCCAGTCCGCGTCCGCTTCGATTCTCAACCGGTTGGGCGGGACGAACGGAATGGGGCTGTGCCTGGGACTTGTGGCGTTTCTCGGCCATTGCTACAGTCCCTTTCTCCGCTTCAAGGGAGGCAAAGGGGTGGCCACCGCTCTGGGGGTGTACCTGGTCGTCGCGCCCAAGGCCGCCCTGCTGACCCTGGTCGTCTGTCTTGCCATCGTTCTGGCCACTCGGATGGTGTCGCTCGCCTCGGTGACGGGCGCCGTCTTGTTGCCCGCGGCGATCCTCGCTTTCGGCTGGCAACGAGAGCCGCGCCCCTGGGTCGTTTTCGCCATCACGTCCGTGCTCTCGCTCATCGTGATCCTTCGACACCGTTCCAACGTGCGACGACTGCTCAAAGGAACCGAACACAAGATCTAGCGCTGCCGCGCAGGGAGCGGACCGGGAATCGCGAAACGCAGAAAGAACGGAGCGTTGTGCCCGCCCGTTTCAGGACTTGGACTCTCGCCGCGGAAACCGACGAATCTCCTTCCCATCCGCGGCGATCCGTGATAATCCGTGGCTAAGATCCATCGACAATATCCTTTGAGCCACGGACACGCGCACATGACCACGGAAAAGACTCCCGCCGCCGATTCTTCGGCCGACTCTTCGACCGATCTTTCGGCCGTATCTTTCGCCTCCGACGCGCCGCTCGACATCGCCGTCCTCGGGGCGGGCACTTGGGGAATCGTTCTCGCCTCGCTCCTCTCGGGCAAAGGCCACCGGGTCACGGCGTGGGATTTCGACGCTGGCGTGGTCGACGCCCTCGACCGCGATCGCGCCCACCCCAAGCTCCCCGGGTTCCGAGTGCCGGGCGAGATCCGCCTCGCGCGCAAGCTCGCCGACGCCCTCGCGTCGCCCGAGCCCGACTGGCTCGTCGTCGCCGTTCCGAGCCACGGCGTGCGCGGTACGATCGAGGAATGCCGCGAGATCGAGACCCGAACGACGAAGCGCCCCCCCTGGGTCTTGTGCGCCAAAGGAATCGAGGAGGGCACGCTCCAGACGATGACTCAGGTCGTCGAATCGGTTTGCGGCACTGAGAACCGCTCGCGTTCGGCCGTCCTGTCGGGCCCGAGTTTCGCGGCCGAGGTCGCCCACAAGAAGCCGACCACGGTCTGCGCCGCGTCGTGCGACCGCGCGCTGAGCCAGCGAGTGCAGTCGCTTTTCATGACCTCGTTCTTCCGGGTCTATACCCAGGACGACGTCCTGGGCGCCGAGCTGGGCGGGGCGATCAAGAACGTCATCGCCATCGCCGCCGGAGCGTGCGACGGCCTCGGACTAGGCGACAACGCCCGCGCCGCCCTGATCACGCGCGGCCTGGCCGAAATGGTGCGCCTCGGCGTGGCGATGGGCGCCCGGTCCGAAACCTTCGCCGGCCTGACCGGCATGGGCGACCTGATTCTGACCTGCACGGGCGAACTCAGCCGCAACCGCCAGTTCGGCAGACTCCTGGCCGGGGGCCGCGCCTGTCAACAAGCGCTCGACGAGATCGGCGCCGTGGTCGAAGGCATGCGCACGGCGCATTCGGTGCGCGAGCTCGCGGCGAAACACTGCGTCGAAATGCCGATCTCGCGCGAGATTTACGCCGCCATCTACGAAGGCAAACGCCCCGCCGACGCCGTCCGCGACCTCATGACCCGCGACGCTCGACCCGAGAGGGACTGAGAAGGCACGAGAAGACGCTTGACAGACGGCCTCCGTTCTGTATAGTGGGAGTATACAGATCGGAGGACAATTATGGAAGCGACGATTGTCGATTTGAGATACAGGATGAACGAGGTCCTCAAGGCCCTAGACCGCAACGAGAAGGTGACTATTCTATATCGCGGAAAACCCAAAGGCGTGATCTCGCCCGCTCGCGCGAAACGCGGGCAGTCGGTTCGCGAACACCCCTTCTTTGGGATGAAAAAAGACAGCGCCATTTCCGTAGAGCAAGAAATGGAGAACCTCCGCGGAGGACGGTATCGTGATCTTTGACACCGACGTGTTCATTTGGGCGCAACGCGGCAGTTCCGCCGCTGCCCGCTTGATCGAGGGGGACGAGGAGCGATTTCTTTCCATTCAGACCTATATGGAGCTTCTTCAAGGAGCTCGCGACAAGAAACAGCACGACTGCGTCAAGGGTTTCCTGAAGGGATTCGAATTCCGCACGTTGCCTTTTACCGAGAACATCGGCCATCGCGCGGCGGTGTACGTCGAGGAATACTCGATTTCGCACGGCCTGCGGGCGAGCGACGCCATCGTCGCGGCAACCGCCGCCGAAAACGATCTCGTCCTCTGCACCTCCAACGCCAAGCACTTCAGACCCATTCGGGATCTGGGCCTCAAGATACTGAAGCCGTGAGCGAACACCCGAGGGGTGGAAAGCGCACAGGAAGTCCGAAACGGACAAAGGTGCCGAGGTGCCGGGGTGCATCTCACTTCCGCTACGCGGAGAGCAGCCAGATTTCATCAAAATCGTCATTGCGCCAGGCCAGTTCGAGTTCCAGCAGG
>JAFGFN010000033.1 GCA_016931035.1 Candidatus Sumerlaeota bacterium | reverse complement strand
GGGTCCCCTCGGTCGGTCCGAAATCGTCGCGGCTTTCGACGATTTCGGGAGATAGTAGTACGAAAAGGAGTCCAAGAACCCGTCGCCGGCGGTGTGTGCGAGATTCTCTAGGCGAGTCTTCTTATCCTGCAGCCTCCAGCCTGAAGCCTACAGCCTTTCCCGGTTCGTGGTTCCAGATTCTTCTTGGTCGGCCTTGCCGTCTTCGAGATAGCATCCCAGGACGGCCTCGACGTGGATGCGGCGGCTGTCGGCGTCTCCGCGTTCGGTGTAGCCGGGGATTCCGTATTCCGTCGCCGTGACCTCGATTTCGATCTGTTTGTCCGGAAGAGGCGGCATCGGGAAAGCAAACCACTGGACTTCCATCGGGTAGACCCAATAGAGATCGGTTCCGACCCGCACGCGGCATCCTCCGTACACGTCCCGTCTTGGGAACGAACGGAGTCGAATCAGGACGGCGCCGTCGATCATGCGGTCCGACGCGGCGGGGATGCGGCCGCTCCAAACGCTGCCTTCGGAGAGAATGCCGACCGCTTGGGGGACGATCGAGACGGTCCGGAGCGTGAGCGTCGCCGCGCCGTCTCGGTCGCCGGGGGAGACTTCCCCCGGCGCAATCGAAAGGGAACGCGACGTGCGGGGGCGGTCGCCCGTCACCCGTGTGAGGCCCGAGAGCAATCTCTTCTGGAACGGATCGCGGGGCTCGGCGGGGGTGCCGTCCGCCTTCACGGCGTCGAACGCATCCTGAACCTCGGCGCGTTCGAAGAGACCGGCGAGGGAGAGGCGGTGGGGCGCGACGGCGAGCACTTCGAGCACTCGCTCCCTGGGAAGGACGACATCGAGTCCCCGGAGGAGCCGCCAGAAGTCGCCGGGGGTGTGCGTCGCCGCGTGGCGGAGCGTTTGTTCGAGGACGGCCTGGCAGAAGGCTTCTTCGTCCTCGAAAAGGGTTCGTTCGCCTTGGTCGCCTTGGGCGCGGGGCGCGCGGCGTCGCATTTCCTTGTGGGCGATGACGAAGTGAATCGTCGCGCGGTCGAACCGGCGTTTCTCGAGACAGGCCTCGGCGAGATCGTAATGGAACGCCGCGACGTGGGGATAGCGTTCGCAGATGCCCTCGAGCAGTTCGATCGCCGGGTCGATCTGTCCCAGGTCGATATATCGCCGGGCGAAAAGATACCGCGCCAGATCGTTGTACGGTCCGCGAAAGACCATCTCGTCTTCGATCAGCGCGTCGAGGCGGTCGATCTCGCGCGGGCCGATATCGGCCTTGCCCGGCGCGCCTTCGATGAGGCGGACCATCGCCGCGCTGAGGCGGCTGCGCTTGTGGCGGCGCAGCATTTGGGCGGCCCGTCGGTTTCGATCGGTGAGAATGCAGACGAACGCCGCCGTCTGTTGGAGCCCGACGAGATCGTGTCGCGCCGTCTCGAACAGGGGCCGATGCGCGTCGATCAGGTCGAGCGCCTCGCTCGTCCGGCCCAGGTGGAGCAGGATTTCGAGTTGCATCCTCAGAGCGTACGGGTCTTCGGGATCGTGGAGCGAGAGCGAGCCGATGCGTTGGTACGCCTCGTCCCATTCCCTCAAATGACCCATGTAGTAGAGGCGGTTGACGCGGAAGCGGTCGAGGATTCGCGCGTGATAGCGAATCGCCGCCAGGGCGACGAGCGCGAGGACGATGGCGAGGGGGATAGCGAACCGTCGGGTCGGCCGCGCGGGGGAAGCCGACGGTTCGGATGCGGGAGATTCCGTCTGCTGAGGTTCCTGCGGCATGGCGGACAAGTCGCTTGGATGCAATCGCTCGGGATGGGACGACAGCGGTCGGGCCGCGTCGTCCACATGGGACGCGTGGCCACGCGCTGGAAGTCAACCTACCAATCCGTGAGGGGGTTTTCAACTCGGATTCGGGGGCGATGCAGGAGGATTTCAGAGTCGCATCTCGATAGCGAGGCAGGCTGAAGCCTGTACTCAAAACTCGTTCTGAGTACAGGCTTCAGCCTGCCTGTGGACCTTATTTCGTCCTCGGATCACGACTTTGAAATCCTCTTGGGGGGCGATGCCTCCGCGCGGTTTGGCGTTGACAAAGCGGGGCGCTTGCCCGACACTTGCTCGTTGGATTGTCCGGACGAAAGTGCTGGAGCCGGACGGGCGGCGTGGTTCCCGGGAGGCGCCTTGCGGCACGGGAGCGCGCCGGGTCGATTCCCGCGAATCGTTGAGAACAGAGAACCTGAAGGAGCGATCGGCTCATGGGATTCTGGAGCAATCTTTTCACGCTCGATATAGGCATCGACTTGGGGACCGCGACGACGCTGGTGTACGTCAAGGGCGAAGGCATCGTCTTGTGCGAGCCGTCGGTGGTGGCCATCGACACCCAGACGCATACGATTCTGGCCGTGGGGTCCGAGGCCAAACGGATGCTCGGTCGGACCCCCGGAACCATCTCGGCGATCCGCCCGATGCGCGACGGCGTCATCGCCGACTTCCAGGTGACGCAGGACATGTTGCGCTATTTTATCAGCAAGGTGCGCGCCGCCCGCAAGATGCTCATGCCGGTGGTTTTGCCGCGCGTGCTGATCGCGGTCCCGTCGGGGATCACCGAGGTCGAGCGCCGCGCCGTCGAGGAAGCCGCATATCAAGCGAGGGCGCACCGCGTGTACCTGACCGAGGAACCGATGTCGGCGGCGATCGGAGCGGGACTGCCCGTGACCGAGCCGTCGGGGAGCATGATCATCGACATCGGCGGCGGGACGACCGAGGTGGCGGTGATCTCGCTCGGAGGGATCGTCGTCAGCAAGTCGGTGCGTACGGCGGGCGACGCGATGGACGAAGCGATCAGCCAGTACATCAAGAGCAAGTACCGCTTGATGATCGGCGAGCGGACCGCCGAAGAGATCAAGATTCGGATCGGTTCGGCGGACCGGCTCGACGAAGAGAAGAAGATGACAATCAAGGGGCGCGACCTGGTCGCGGGACTGCCGCGCACGATCGAGATCACGTCCGAGGAGATCCGCGAGGCGTTGCGCGAGCCGATCTCCGCCATCGTGGACGCCGTGAAGTCGATGCTCGAGCGCACGCCGCCCGAGCTGGCGAGCGACATCTTCGACGCCGGTATGACGATGGCTGGAGGCGGCGCCCAGCTGCGCGGTCTCGACACCCTTCTGGCGAGCGAGACGGGTCTGCCCGTTCGCGTGTGCGAAAACCCGGAGACGGCCATCGTTCTGGGTACGGGCAAACAGCTCGACTCGATCCACTTGCTTCAGCAAATCAACTCCCGGCAGATGAGCACGTATCGCCGGTGATCGCTCGGGCTTCGGTCCGACCAGTCCGACGGGTCCGAGACGCGCGTCCCCGCGCATCGGACGTTTCCCCCGCATGAGCCCGATTTCCGACAAGTTCCTCCCACGCGACGACGTGGTTCGCATTTGCCGCGACCTCCAGGCCCGAGGGAGGCGGATCGGATTCACGTCGGGCGCGTTCGACTTGATCCACGCGGGACACGCCGACTTCTTGGAGCGCGCGCGCGCCCTGTGCGACGTTCTGGTCGTGGGAGTCAACACCGACGACTCGGTCCGGCAATACAAGGGATCGGGACGGCCGGTCGTCCCGGAGGACCGTCGGGCGCACCTCGTGGCGGCGCTCGAATCGGTGGACTATGTTTTCTTGTTCGAGGAGCGGCGCAACGCGCGGAATCTCGAGCTGTTGAAGCCGCAGCTCTACATCAAGGCGGGCGACTACACGGAGTCGGGCCTGACCTCGTCCGAAGTGGTCGAGCGACACGGCGGCGAGGCGGTCATTCTTCCGATCGAGATCGCCACTTCGACGACCGACCTGATTCGCCGGGCGTGCGGCTCTCTCTCGCCGGACGCCGCCGAGAAGACGGGTCCGAGCGAGGATGGGCAGAGCGCGGGCGAGTTCTGTTTCGACGTTCGCCCGGCCAAGACGGCTCCCGCCGTGTTTCTCGATCGCGACGGCACGATCAATGTCGAGACCGAGTATCTCCACGAACCCGAACGCCTCGAACTCCTCCCCGGAGCGGGCGAGGGGATGCGGCGTTTCATGGACATGGGGTATCGCATCGTGGTGGTCACGAACCAGGCGGGGATCGCGTTGGGGTACTTCGCGAAGGAAGACTTCTACAAGACGAACCGCGCGATGTTCCGCGCGCTCAAACCCTTCGGGGTCGTGATCGACCGCATCTACTTTTGTCCGCATGGCCTGAATGACGGGTGTTCGTGCCGGAAGCCCGGGACGGCGCTGGTCGAGCGCGCGCGCGAGGAGCTCAACCTCGACCTTGCGCACAGCGTCTTCATCGGCGATCGGACGAGCGACCTCGAAACCGGCCGGCGGACGGGGATGACCACGATTCTTGTCCGGACCGGCGCGGCGGGCAGCGACGGCGAGTACGGCGTCGAGCCCGACTACGTCGCCTCCGACCTCTCCGACGCCGCGCGTTGGGTCCTCGAACGCGAACGGACCGGCGCACCGTTTCCCGAACCGGTTCGAGGCAAACGCGCCCTCACGCAGCGTCTCGTGGCCAAGAGCATCCGCAAAGGGAAGCGATGATCGTCGTGGATGCAAACGTCGCCGTCTCGCTCAAGGAATTCTGCTCGGGCGAGAAGACGTGAGGTTTTCCGCTCTCCCTTCGTTCGACGGATCGCTCGATCTCGCATTCCAGACGGAAAGGAAGAACGGCATAGTGAAGAAAACGCGCAAAGCGAAGACCCTCTGGAAGACTCGACCCGTCGAATTGACCCGGGTCCGGTTCCGAGGCGGATTCTGGGAAAAGCGCCTGCGGGTGAACCGGACCGTGACGATCCCGATCGCCTACGAGCAGTGCCGATCGACGGGACGGATCGACGCGTTTCGCTTGAAGTGGAAGAAGGGCGATCCCGATCCGCCTCACATCTTCTGGGATTCGGACGTCGCCAAGTGGATCGAGGCGGCGGCCTACTCTCTGGCGACGCGGCGCGACCCGGCGCTCGAAAAGAAGGTGGACCACGCGATCGACCTCATCGCGCGGGCCCAACGCAAGGACGGCTATCTGAACATCCACTTCACCGTGGTCGAGCCGAAGAAACGTTGGACCAACCTGCGCGACTGGCACGAGCTGTACTGCGCCGGCCATTTGATCGAGGCGGCGGTCGCTTACCACGCCGCGACGGGGAAGAGCCGGCTCCTGGACGTGCTGTGTCGCTATGCCGACTATATCGGCGGCGTCTTCGGTCGCGGACGAGGCCAGAAACGCGGCTACCCGGGTCACGAGGAGATCGAGCTCGCCCTGATCAGACTCTATCGCGCCACCGCCGAACGGCGTTACCTGGATCTGGCGAAGTACTTCATCGACGAACGCGGCCGGACGCCGCATTACTTCGACATCGAGGCCGCGGCTCGCGGCGAAGATCCCGCGGTCACGAAACGGAAGGTCCTCGACTACTTCCAGGCGCACCTTCCGGTGCGCGAGCAGACGACGGCCGAGGGCCACGCCGTGCGTTGGGGATATCTCTTCGCGGGCGCGGCGGACGTGGCCGCCGAAACGGGCGACCGCGCGCTTCTCGCCGCGTGCCGCAAGGTGTGGCGCAACGTCGTCGAGCGGCGCATGTACATCCACGGCGGCATTGGCTCCACGCGCCAGGGCGAACGTTTCACGCTCGACCACGATCTGCCGAACGAAGAGGCCTATGCCGAGACGTGCGCCGCCATCGCGCTCATCTTTTTCGCGCATCGGATGCTCCAGATCGATCCCGACCGCACCTACGCCGACACGATGGAACGGGCGCTCTATAACAACGTTCTGAGCGGGGTGTCGCTCGATGGCAAACGGTTCTTCTACGACAACTATCTCGCGTCCCAGCCCGGCGTGCATCGCTACACGAAACAGAAAGGGCCGGTTCGGAAGGAATGGTTCGGATGCGCGTGTTGTCCGCCGAACCTGGCGCGGCTCCTCGCCTCGCTCGGGCGGTACGCCTACTCGACCTCGCGCCGCGCCGTCTACGTGCACCTGTTCGTTTCGGGCGAGGCGCGGCTCGACGTGGGGGGACGCGCCGTGACGCTCGTCCAGGAGACCGAGTATCCCTGGGACGGCCAGGTGCGGATCGCGCTGCGTCTCGACGCGCCCGCCGAGTTCGCCCTCGCCCTTCGCGTTCCCGGTTGGTGTCGCGGCGCGGACATCACCGTCAACGGCCGGCACGAACGCACGGATCTCCGGAAGGGGTACGCGATTCTGCGCAGGCGGTGGCAGTCGGGCGACCGGATCGAGATGGAAATCCCGATGCCGGTCGAAACCGTGCGCGCCCACCCGGCGGTCCGGCACGATTGCGGCCGGGTGGCGCTTCAGCGCGGGCCGGTGGTCTACTGCCTCGAAGAAAAGGACAACGGCAAGAATCTGAACGATATTCTCCTGCCCGAGCACCCGGATTTCGAGGTATCGACCTGCGCGTCGGGAGTTCTCCGCGGGATGCCCGTGATTGCCACCCGGGCGACGCGGCGCGACCCGAGCGAGTGGAAGGGGAGGTTGTACCGGCTCGACGAAACGCCCCGCGTGGAGTGCGCCGTCACGGCGATCCCGTATTTCGCCTGGGCGAACCGGGACGAGGGCGAGATGCTCGTCTGGATTCGGCAATCGGAATAACCGGGTGCATCTCACTTCCGCTACGCGGAGAGCAGCCAGATTTCATCAAAATCGTCATTGCGCCAGGCCAGTTCGAGTTCCAGCAGG
>JAFGFN010000032.1 GCA_016931035.1 Candidatus Sumerlaeota bacterium | reverse complement strand
CCTGCTGGAACTCGAACTGGCCTGGCGCAATGACGATTTTGATGAAATCTGGCTGCTCTCCGCGTAGCGGAAGTGAGATGCACCCTCTTGGTGGTCTCCCGGTTCTTTCGCATTGCATGTTGGGCCGTGACGGACTAACCTGGATGTTGACGGCCAAGAGAGATAAGTGCGATTCTCCGAGGTTCGTAGCGATGGGGGTTCTCTGTCCCTTCGCCGGCCAGTTTCCCCTCTTGTGCCTCTGCGGTCGTATCGCTCTGAAGCCACGAGAGTTGCGTCGAGCATCGACGGCCGCTTGCCGCGAAATCGAAAGACGTCGAGACGATACGGAACTCCGAGAGGCGCTAGGGAGCGGAACCGAGAAGATCGTGGAGACAGACGGGCGGCCCCTCCGTTTCTTTCCCGCGAGAGCCCAAGAGGGCGGGCGCCCGCCCCCGGACAGAGAAGGCATTCATAGATGAAACAGGGTGCGCCCCGATCGGGGATCCAACGCATTGCGTTCGTCGGCAATTACTTGCCGCGCCAATGCGGCATTGCCACGTTCACCACCGACCTGTGCGAATCCATCGCCGCCGAATACGACGGCACGACGTGCATCGCGGTGCCCGTCAACGACGTCGAGTCCGGTTACGCTTATCCGAGCCGCGTTCGATTCGAATTGGACGAAGAGGACGCGCTTTCGTACCGGCGCGCCGCGGACTTCCTCAACATCAACAACGTCGATCTCGTCTGTCTCCAACACGAGTACGGCATTTTCGGCGGGCGGGCGGGCAGTCACGTCTTGGCGCTCCTGCGCGAATTGCGAATGCCCGTCGTCACCACGCTGCACACCGTTCTGCACGAGCCGGATTCTCACCAGCGCCGGGTGTTGGAAGAGGTCGCCGCCATGTCGGACCGGCTGGTCGTCATGAGCCATCGCGGGGCGCAGTTTCTCAGGGAGATCTATCGCGTCCCGGCGGAAAAGATCGATTTCATCCCGCACGGTATCCCGGACGTCCCGTTTGTGGACCCGAGTTTCCACAAAGACCTGTTCGGAGTCGAGGACAAGATCGTCCTGCTGAGCTTCGGTCTTCTGTCGGCCAACAAGGGGATCGAGAACGTCATCGCCGCCCTGCCCGCCATTGTGGCCCGCTACCCGAACGTGGTGTATATGATCCTCGGCGCGACCCATCCGCACGTCAGGCGCACCGAGGGCGAAACTTACAGGTTGTTTCTCGAACGGTTGGCGCACGAGGCGGATGTGGAAAGTCACGTCATCTTCTACAACCGCTTTGTCACTCTAGAGGAGCTCGTCGAGTTCATCGGCGCCGCCGACATCTATGTCACACCCTATTTGGACGCGCGGCAGATCGTCTCCGGCACGCTGGCCTACACCCTGGGAGCGGGCAAAGCCGTAATCTCGACTCCGTATTGGTACGCCGAAGAGCTGCTGGCCGAAGAACGGGGAGCGCTGGTGCCCTTCCGCGATCCGGCGGCGTTGGCGGAGAAGACGATCGATCTGTTGGACGACGCGACGCGGCGCCACGCCATGCGCAAACGAGCCTACCAGTTTGGGCGCGAGATGATTTGGCCGCGGGTGGCCCAACGCTACATGGAGAGTTTCCAGCGCGCCCGGGTCGAACGGCGTCACCACGTCGGCCCCGGTTTCGCGGTCAAAGCGCTGGACCAGCGTCCGGGCGAGCTGCCCCCGCTCAGACTCGATCATCTGCGCCGCATGACGGACGACACCGGGATGCTGCAGCACGCCAGTTTCACGGTGCGCAACTATCGCGAGGGCTACAGCATCGACGACAACGCCCGCGCGCTGATCGTGAGCGTTCTTTTGGAGGAACTGGGCCGGAGCGAGGCGTTGGAACTCTCTTCGCGCTATCTCGCCTTCATCTGGTATGCCTTCAATACGGAGACCGGGCGCTTTCGCAACTTCATGGATTACCAGCGCCACTGGATGGAGGAGAACGGATCGGACGACAGCCACGGTCGCGCGTTGTGGTCGCTGGGGACCGTCTTGGGGCGTTCCAGGACGTTGGCCCTCCAGAGCATGGCCGCGTGGGTGTTCGAGCAAGCCTTGCCGGCGATTCTCAAGACCACCAGCCCGCGAGCCTGGGCCTTCGCTCTCATCGGCATTCACGAGTATCTGCGCCGGTTTGCCGGCGACCGCAAGGCCGGCCAGTTGCGCGACGAGTTGGCCGCGCGATTGCTGACCTCGTATCGAGACAGCCGCTCGGACGAATGGCGTTGGTACGAGGACGGATTGACTTACTGCAACGCCGCGCTGCCGCAGGCCATGCTCCTGTGCGGGCAATGGATCCCGAACGCCGACATGACCGGCGTCGGACTCGAGTCGCTCGGTTGGCTGGCCGATTTGCAGCGCGCCGACGCGGCCGGCAAGCATTTCGTCCCTGTCGGATCCAACGGCTTCTTTCGGCGCGGTGGAGAGCGCGCCCGCTTCGATCAACAGCCGGTCGAGGCGCAAGCCATGGTTTCCGCTTGCCTCGAGGCCTATCGGAGCACGGGAGACAAACGCTGGTCCAAGGAGGCTCGGCGCGCCTTCGAGTGGTTTCTGGGGCGCAACGACCTCGATCTTCCCCTCTACGACCCGACGACGGGCGGTTGCCGCGACGGTTTGCATCCCGACCGCCCGAACGAGAATCAGGGTGCGGAATCCACCCTCTCCTTCCTCCAAGCGCTGCTCGAGTTGCGCCTGGTCGAGAACACGCCTTTGTCTCTGGAGGTACGACCCTAATGACGAATCGACATCCCGCCCTTTTCCACCGCTACAAACACAACCCGATCCTGACCGCCGCCGATTGGCCCTATCCGGTCAACAGCGTCTTCAACCCGGGCGTCACCCTCCTGCCCGACGGCTCGACGCTCCTCCTGTGCCGGGTCGAAGGCCGCAACGGCCACTCGCATCTGTGCGCCGCGCGTTCCGCCAATGGAGTGAACGACTGGAAAATCGACCCACGGCCCACCCTGTTGCCCGATCCCGAACGCCATCCCGACGAGCTGTGGGGCATCGAAGACCCGCGTATCGCCTATATCGACGAGATGAGCCGCTATTCGGTCGTCTACACGGCCTACACGCGCAACGGGCCGTGCGTGGCGCTGGCGTTCACCGAGAACTTCCGCGATTTCGAGCGTTACGGCGTCATCATGCCGCCCGAAGACAAAGACGCGGCTCTGTTTCCACGCCGGATTGGAGGCTACTGGGCTTTGATACATCGCCCCGTCAGCGGCCTGCGTGCCGACATGTGGATATCCTATTCGCCCGACCTGCGCCACTGGGGGAGTCATAAGTCGATACTCGAGGCCCGGCGCGGCGCGTGGTGGGACGCCAACAAGATCGGCCTTTCCGCCCCGCCCATCGAGACCCCGAAGGGATGGTTGGTGATCTACCACGGCGTGCGGCAAACGGCCGCCGGCTGCTTGTACCGGCTCGGGCTCGCCCTGTTCGATCTGGAGACGCCCGAGCATTGCCTGAAACGGGGCGACGAGTGGGTTTTCGGACCGGAAGAACCCTATGAGACCCGTGGCGACGTGGGCAACGTCGTTTTCCCCTGCGGCTACACGATCGCTCCCGACGGCGACACGATTCACATCTACTACGGCGCGGCGGACAGCAGCGTCGCCCTGGCCACGGGCAGCGTCAAGTCCATGCTCAAGTGGCTGGACCGGTATTGACCGGCGAACGATCGGCCGTGGGCCGTGTGAGGAGTCACGCACGCACACGACGCACGAGAGCCGGGTCTTTCCGGAATCGAGGCCCGTCAACCGATACGGAATTCTGGGACGCACGATAGCGTATCCCATTCTTGTCTTGTCGCGTAATCTGACATGGATGCCTTCGATTGGGGAATACTCGGATGAGCCGACGAAGCGATTCCCGCTATTGTCTGTTGATGGCGGTCTTGATGTTGGCAGGCCGGGTTTCGGCGGTTGTTGAATTGCCTGACACGAAGGCAGACCCGAATGGAAACGGCGCAGCACGGCAAACCTCGAGCGCAGACGACGAGGCATCTTCCGTTCCGTTGCCGGTAGCCCATTGGGAATTCGACGAAGGAACCGGCAACCTGACGATCGATAGCGGCGGCAACCACCTAGTCGGAAACATGTTGAACATGACGAACGACGCCTGGGTCCCCGGCAAGTTTGGCGACGCCCTGGACTTCGACGGCATCGACGATCGCGTGGTTGTCGCGCACGATCCGGCGATCGACTTCAGCACGGGATCCTTCTCGGTCGCTTTCTGGCTCAAACAGTCTTTGCCGTCAACGGAACAGAAGTACATCGTCAAAGGAACCTATATCTCCCCGGAAGACAGCGGAAAACGTTATGAAGTCTACACCAAGGAGGGGAACTTCCGGTTCTCGATCGACGACGATATCAACAAGACCCAGCTGGATGTTCCGGTCGGCGACTTTGCGACTGGCGACTGGGTCTTTGCCGTTGCGGTCCGCGATACCGCCGCCGATGAAATCAGAATCTATGGCAATGCCGTGCTGAAAGGAACCCTGGAGGACATCACGGGCGACATCTCGCAGGATGAAGATTTGCATATCGGAGCCCGCTCAACCATGGAGGATTCGTTCTTGGACGGGGCGCTGGACGATCTGCGTATTTACGACTTCGCACTCGGGCCGACTCAGATCGAGGCGCTGTATTATGAGACGCCGCCATCCGAGCCAACCTCGATTTCCAGGGGCGCCTGGGTATTGTATTAGAGAGATGCTCATGGACCGCTCTTTGCCGCAATCCGAGGTTGTCCTCTCCATGCTCCGGTCGACGGGCAAAGACAACGGATGTCTCGAGGTTTTGGGAGCAAGGAACGGACCCGCAAGAGTCGCGTGGGGTGCCCCCCGGGGCGCGCGACCCAGCCTTGCGGCCCGGAATTTGGTCTTGACACCCGTACGGGGGTCGGATATATAGAACGTTGTCTTTGTTCGGTTTTCTCGTTTCATCTGCGAGATTCAAGGGAGGGGAGATGTTCCCATGACCAAAGCGGAAGTCGCCGCCCGTCTGTCCGAGAAGATCGGACTGTCGAATAAGCAGAGCGTCGAGGCGCTCGAAACGTTTCTGGCTTGCGTGAAGGAAGCGCTCAAGAAGGGCGACAAGGTTTCGCTCGTCGGCTTCGGCACCTTCTACGTCAAGGGACGCAACGCCCGCAACGGACGCAATCCTCGCACGGGGCGAAGCATTCAGATCCCGCGTAAGGCCGTCGCGACCTTCAAGCCGGGCAAGGCGTTCCGCGAAGCCGTCAAGAATCTCTCCGAGACTCAGAACTAGATTCGGGGCCGCGCGCCGCCGGTCCCGCTCGATTCGAATCGAAATCGAAACGCCCTTCGAGGGTCCAACCTCGAAGGGCGTTTTCTCTGTTCTATCGGTTCTTGTCTCTCCCGGCCGACCGCGGACTCAACGGCCCCCCTGCTTCGAGGCGATGATATCGAGCGCGGCATCGAGGGCAAGGCGGTAGCTGAGCGCGCCGAAACCCGAGATCTGGCCGACGGCGACCGGGGCGATATAGGACTGGTGGCGGAAAGCCTCGCGCCGGTAAATGTTGGACAAATGAACCTCGATGGTGGGGACCCCGGCGGCGCGGATCGCGTCGGCCAAGGCGACGCTCGTGTGGGTGAAGGCCCCGGCGTTGAGCAAGATCACGTCCACCCGGTCGCGGGCCTCCTGAATCTTCTCGATCAGCTCGCCCTCGTGGTTGCTCTGGGCGCAGACGAGCGCGGCGCCGCGTTCGGCGGCCAGACGGGTCAAATCGGCCTCGATCTCGGCCAAGGTCGTCGTGCCGTACTGGTCGGGCTCGCGCGAGCCGAGCAGATTGAGGTTCGGGCCATTGAGAAGAAGGATCGTCGGCTGCGCGGCGCGTTCGGGCTTGGCGCTCATGAGGAATTCGCTCCCATTTCGATGAGGATCTCCGCGATCAGGTCGCGCGGCACGTCGTTGCGCGTCGCCACCCAGCCGATGCCCGACGGCAACACGAACGTCACGCGTCCGTCGCGGACCTTCTTGTCGGATTTGAGACGGTCGACGATCTCCGCGACCGGAAACGCGGGACACCGGACCGGGAGGCCGGACCGTTCGAGGAGATGTTGGATTCTGGCGACCGACTCGGCGTCGATCAGGCCCAAGCGCTCGGCCACCCGCGCTTCGGCGAGCATTCCGACGGCGACGGCCTCTCCGTGCCGGCTCCCTTCGCCGTAGCCTCCGAGCGCTTCGATGGCGTGTCCGAGAGTGTGGCCGCAGTTGAGGATCGCTCTCAGGCCCGATTCGCGCTCGTCCTCCTCGACCACCGAGGCCTTGATCTCGCACGACACCCGCACCACGCGCCCGAGGGTGTCGCCGTCGAGGGCGAAGATGCGATCCAGGTCTTCTTCGAGGAATCGGAAGTACTCGGCGTCGCGAATCACGCCGTGTTTGATCACTTCGGCGAAACCCGAGCGGAACTCCTCGACGGGCAGCGTCCGCAGAAACGCGATGTCCATGAAAACGAGGCGAGGTTGCCAGAACGCGCCGACGATGTTCTTGGCCAGGGGGTGGTTGACGGCCGTCTTGCCGCCGACGCTCGAATCGACCATGGCCAGAAGCGTCGTCGGGACCTGGACGACGTCGATGCCGCGCATGTACGTGGCCGCGGCGAAACCCGCCACGTCCCCCACCACTCCTCCGCCCAGGGCCACCAGGGCCGACTGGCGAGTGAAACCGCTTCGGATCAACCGGTCCCAAATCGTCTCCAGGACGGCGATGCATTTGCTCGATTCGCCTTCAGGAATCTCGAAGAGATCGACCGCGAGGCCCGTCGCGCGCAAGGACTCGAGGACCGGCTCGGCGTAGAGCCGCGCGATGTCGGGGTTGGTGACGACCATCAGGCGGTCGCAACGCGGGAGCGCGGCGCGAACCTGACCGCCGAGCTCGCGCGCGCATTCGCATCCGATGCGAATGGGGTACTTGCGTTCTCCCAGTCCGACAACAATCTCTTCCATACTCCCTCGATTCTTCAATTCGCAATGCGCCGCGGCGCGCAAGTCCGCGATCCGCAATCCACGATTACTTCTTCTTCATTCCTTCGAGATAGGCCATCCGCAGCGCATGAAGCGATTCGCTCACCACGCTCGTCTCTTCGGCTGAGAGGTTCCCCTTCGTCTTCTCTTCGAGCATCTCGATCAAACCGATGTGGAGTTTCATCATCGGCAGGTCGGTCTCGGTCTTCCCCGTCGCGGGATTGGGCGCCAGGCCGCTCGCCATCATCCCCTGGAGAAAGAGCATTTCGACCAGGGACGCGAATGTTGGGGCGGGCAACTCCGCCGCTTGCGACCGGGCCGCTTCGGGTTTCGGCCCCGGCTCTTGGGTCTCGCCTTGCGGGGTCTCGGGCTTGTCGCCGGATTCCGCAACGCTCTCTTCCTTCGCCTCGGGTTTCGGGTCGCTGTCGGGTTCTGTCATCGTCACATTCCTCTTCCTCTGTTCTGTGCGCGGGACGGTGGCGCCAAGGGCCGTCCTCTTCGGCGCGAGCGCCAAAGGCGGATTATCGACGCCGCGCGAGAGACTTGTCAAGGTTCAAGGCCGTTCGACCGCTCTGCGGACCCGCGCGACGGTTCGCCAGAACCCGGATTTCGCTTTTTCCCCCTCCCGTCTTGGGCTATGCTTGCGAAGCGCGCCGGCCCGCGCCCATTCGCGGCAAATAGTCTCATCGGCCCGCCCGCGCGTCGTCCCATGCCCAAACCGTCGGTCCTCCATGTCTACAAAGACTACTTCCCTCCGGTGCAGGGGGGGATGGAGAAGTGCATTCATTGGATGTGCGACGAGACCCGGCACGACTACCACGTCCGCGTTCTGGTCGCTTCGTCCTCGCGCCGCACCGTCGACGAGGTGATCGACGGCGTGCGCGTCGTCCGGATCGGGTGTTGGGGACGCGTCCTTTCGACGCCGATCGCGCCGGGATTCGTCGGTTGGCTCCGGCGTCTCGATTCCGACATTCTCCATTTCCACATGCCGATGCCGATGGGCGAACTCGCCTATCTTCTCGCGCGTCCCAAACACGGACGCGTCGTGGCGACTTATCAGAGCGACATTGTCCGGCAGCGCCTGACGGGCGCGCTGTTCGGCCCGATTCAACGCCGCTTTCTCGATCGCGCCGACACGATCATGGTCGGCTCGCAACGCTATCTCGATTCGTCCGAGACGCTGCGGCCGCACCGCGCGCGGTGCCGCGTCGTCCCGCTCGGCATCCCGATCGACGCCTACGACGCGACGCCCGCGTCGCGCGCGTTCGGCGAAACCGTCGTGGCGCGGTCCGCCGGGCGCGCCCGCATCGTGTTTCTCGGCCTCCTGCGCTACTACAAAGGCCTGACGTACCTGATCGAAGCGATGAAAGACCTGCGCGACCGCGCCTGTCTCTTCATTGGGGGCGACGCGCCCCGCAATCGGGCAGAGAAGCGCGCCGTGCTCGAACGTCAGGCGCGCGAGGCGGGCCTGGAGGACTCGGTCATCTTCCTCGGCGCGATCTCGCACGACGAGGCCGTCGGGCTTCTGCGCGCGGGCGACGTCTTCTGCCTCCCATCGCACCTGCGGGCCGAAGCGTTTGGATTGGCGCAAGTCGAGGCGATGGCGTGCGGCCTGCCCGTCGTGAGCTGCAATCTCGACACCGGCGTCCCCGAAATCAACCGCGACGGCGAAACGGGACTCGTCGTCGAACCCGCCAACGCCGAGGCGCTACGCGAGGCCCTATCCCGCCTGATCGACGATCCCGCCTTGCGCACCCAAATGGGCGAAGCTGGGCGCAGGCGCGCCGTCGAATCCTACTCGTCCAAGGTCATGGGACAAAACGTGCGGGCGGTTTATGAAGACGTGCTAGCGCGGTAGAAAAAGTGGCACGGGCATCTTGCCCGTGTTCTTCTCGTGGTATGGGCGCCCCAACCCTGCTGCGACGGGCCGCAGAGTCGTCAGGCGCCGACGATTTCGTTCAAGCCTTCGATAACGAGTCCCAATTCCTCCGGGGATGCTCGTCCTATCTTCCGTCCCAAGCGCTGAACGGACAGAGTTCGAATCTGGCTGATCTTGACCCACGATTTCTCGGGTAGCTTAGGGTGAGATAACTCCAGCGTCAGAGGAAATCCCGCCTTCTGGGGCTGACTGGTCAACGCAACGGCAATCACGGTGCCCGATCGCTCGTTGAACACGTCCTGACTGATCACCAGCACAGGACGTTGGCCGGATTGCTCTTGTCCACGGACCGGATTCAGATCGGCCCATACGACGTCGCCTCTCAGTATTCGGGCCATTCCGCCGCCTCCGCGGACATGCCTTCCTCCGCCATGGATTGCTCGAACCCCGGGTCCAGTTTCGCGCATTCTCGCGCCAACCGGCCGCGTTCGAGCCGCGCCAGCTTCTCGCTCACCGCTTCCTGGATGGCTCGGCTCCGGTTCTCGAACGCACGGTCTCTTACCAGTCGGTCCAAACGCTCGAGCAAGCGCTCATCCATTGTGACTGCCACTTTCGCTGTACTCATCCTCTTCACCTCTAGTATTACTGTTTATCATACCGGGGTCTCCGGGTCAAGCGTCTCGTCCCAGCAATCGACGAGCCGGTCTCGCAACACGCGACGGACTAGGCGACGCGAGATTGGGGTCAGGCTCCTCCAAATCGCGGCTCTCTACCGCCCGGTCAGGAGTATCAAACGATAGGGCAGTTGGGAGTATGGGAGTTCGTTAGGAGTGGCGGGGTCCATACTCTGGCAAAGAAACCGCAACCTGGAAAGGTCGATCGTCATCGTTTCATCGTATCCGTCGCGAATCAGCTCGCCGTGGCCGATGTCGCGCATCGCGGCGCCGCCCGGGAAAACGACGTTCGTCTCCCCCGCGAACGGGTTCTCCCACGTCGCCGCCAGCGGTCTCCACTCTCCGTCCAAGCGGTCGGCCACCCACGAGCGGTAGTATCGGCGCCAACCCGGTCCGGCGGCCTCGACCAACGTGAGGTACTTGTTCATTCCCTGGATCTTGTAGTGGGCGCCGGCCTCGAAGAGATTCTCCCGCTTGTCGGATAGCACGATGACGGGCTCGCCGAAGCCGTAGGGGAAATCCCCGATCCTTGTTTGGGAGCGGTACAGATGGCCGTTGTCGTCGCTGAAGAAGAGGTAGGCGTTGGCTGCGTCGCAAATCACGAAGAAATCGAGCCATCCGCCCGATCCCTTGTTCTCCGTCACGACGGCGGGTTCCTTGTCGAAGAACTTCCTGGGGCGGGTCCACGTTTGCCACTCGCTCGGATCGTCGGCGGTCGAGTATTGCGGCGGCGCGGTCTGATAGATGAGATACCACTTCTTCCGCGGCCGGAAGTAGAAGAGCTGCGGCGCCGCTTTGTAGCCGTCCAGACCGGGAACCGTGTCCAGGTAGTGCTGCGGCGCGGAAGCGGCTTCGGACCAATCGGCGAAGTTGAGATACACGAGGCTCCACCGGCCCGCCGTGTCGGCCACGGTCGCATAAACGTGCCAGCGACCGTCGAAGTAGACCACCGTCGGGTCCTTGATCGAGACCAGGTCGTGGGCGGCGTCGGACTTCGGGCCGACCGACACCCGGCTGGCACTCCACTGGAAGCGGTCGGGAACGCCGCTATCCGGTCGGCCCGTCGGCACAGGCATTTGCGGCGCATTGGAAACTCTCCCAAGATCGCACGCGGAAAGCGGCAAGATCGCCGCCAAGAGGAATACGGCGAATGCCGTCCGGTTCGTTTTCATCGACACGCGCTCCCTTCTCATGCGTCGCCCGGCCCCCGGGTCCGGCTCACCCTCTCGTCTTGACCTGATCGCAAAGCCGCGCCATGGCGAGCAGCGGGTTGTGGCCGAGATAGTCGCGGCACGGGGCGTTGAACTTCGTGTGCGGTTTGCGTTGGACGTCTTCCGCTCTCCCGCCGCGCGGGTGATAGAACTCCCACACGGTTCCGGTTCGTTCGAACTGCTTGGCCGAAGCGTCGAGGGCCCGTTCCAGAAGCGCTGCGGCGGCGGAAAACGCGCCGTAATTCACACATCCCCTCGCCGCCCAGTATGTCATGCTGTTCCACGCCGGACCCCGCCACATGCGCAATTCGAAACGCGGGTCGTCGAGAGAAACCGTCGCGACCGGATGTTCGCAGAAGAACCGTTCCGGGTTCATCAAGCTGCCGTCGATCACGCGCCGCGCCTGTTCGGACGTCGCCGCGCCGACGACGAGCGGCCAGACGCCCTCGAACGAAAGGCATCTCAGCGATACGTCGCGAACGGCCCAGATGTCGTGGAAGAAGCCCGTGTCTTCTACGTATAGTTCGTCCCGGATGAAGGATTGGAGCGCCTCGGCCTTCTCCGCGAATTCGGACGTCGTCTCGGCGAGTGTCCGTCCCCATCGATCGGCGTGAACGTACATGGCGAATACGTGCGACGTCGCGTCGACACAGGCAAACGGGCCCGTTTGCGTCTCGAGAAAGCGGATTCCCTCGTCGACGCCGCTCTCCCAGGTATGGTTCAGGATGTCGGTGTAGAAGAAGCCTCTGCCATCCTCCGCTTTGCGCTTCCGCTCGAACCAACGGATCTGGCGGACGAGCGCCTCGTAGCACAGAGGCAGAATCTCGTCGCCATACGCTTCCACGTAGTCCTGGACGGCGAACGGCCAGACGGGCGGATGTCCCGCTTCCGTGTTCCAGCGCGTTTTGCCGTTGCGGACATAGATGACGCCGGGCACAAGACCGTCCTCTTGTTGTCCGGCCAGATTGTTCTCGATCTGGCGACGGGCGTGTTCCGGATCGAACTCAACGGCGTCCAGGATGGCATGGACGATGTCCCAGTGCCCGAATGCGGGACCGTAGCAGTACCCGGGACCGATTTCTTCCCACGGATGAGGAAACGGGGGGATTGCGGGCCGAACGCTGCGCGAATGCAGGTCGGCGACGTAGCGCAGCATGTCCCGCCATTCAGGCTTGCCAGGCGAGTCGATCTCGATGGTATCCATTCCGGTTCTCTGCCGATCCGAATCGCCGAATCACTTCGCGGAAAAACCCCAGTTGTTCTCGTATTTCTCCGCGATGGGCGTGGGCCCTCCATACTTTTCTCGTCGAAATCCCAATCGGAAAACCCGCATCTCAGTGTCCTTGCGACCCGGCTTCGCGTCGAGCCACAGACGATGCTCCGCTCGCACATAGGCCGCGACCACGTTGCTCGGAACGACGAAGTACCGAATGGCCTTCGTTTCGTGTGCGATGGATACAAAGCAGTGCCAGAGATTCCGCCTCGAAACCGCCTCGTGTTTCGCGTGCATGATCCAATCGAATTCGAAGCGTCCGTGAAGCCTCGAAATCGTCGGCCGTTTTCGATTGTGAAGTCTGGTCTTCACTTCGAGTTGGTACATCCGATTGGTCTTCGGATTGGAAACCAGAATGTCGACGTTCTTGGTGTTCCCTAATGTCATGTTCGCGTCGTAGCCCCAAAGAGCAATTCGAGACAAGACGGCGAACTCCCGGGCAAGCGAAACCGAGTTGGGCGAAATCTTCGACTCCTTCATCAGGCTTCGCCTCTCCAAACCGTTGGGTGCCGACTATTCCCAACTTGAGAACGGGAATTTGCACGATTCGAAATTCCGGGGACATGACTGCCATGCGAATAGATCACAGAGCACAGGGCGTGTCAAGTTGACCGAAGTCGGCGTCTTGCGTCTTGACGCTGCTTGCGCGGTGTCATATAAACCATTGGCAGGATGCCCATGCCACGATCGGAAAGGCCCTCAGCGGAATGAACGACTGGACGTGGCCGCTGGTCTATGCGGCGCTCTTTATCGAGTCTTTCGTCGCGGGGATGCTCCTGGTGCCGCTTGCAGTGAAGCTCGCCTATCGCTGGGGCTTCCACGCGCAACCCGGCGGCCGCCACACCCACTCGCTCCCCACCCCCACGCTCGGCGGACTCGCCATCGTCTGGGGCGCGGCCCTCACGGTCCTCGCGAATCTCGGGCTCGCCTTCGTCTTGCGCGGATGGCTCGCGGCGCGATTCCCCGAGGTGGGGCGCTACCTGGTCAACATCCCGTCGGTCCTCGGGAAGCTCGGGGCGATCGGCGTCGGCGCGCTCGCGATGTGGGCCTTAGGGCTCGTGGACGACAAGAAGCCGCTCGGGCCGAAGGTGAAGCTCGCCGTGATGGTCCTCGCCACGCTGCCGCTCCTGGCGGCGGGGATTCGGATTCAGGGGTTCCTCCCCTGGCCCTGGCTGGGCGTTGTGGTTACGGTACTTTGGATTCTCTTCCTCACAAACTCGTTCAACTTCCTCGACAACATGGACGGACTGTGCGCGGGGGTCGCGGCGGTGGTCTGCGCGGCATTCGGCCTCATCAGTTGGTTCGCGGGCGAATGGTTCATGACGGCGATCTACGCCGTCCTGGCCGGGTCGCTCCTAGCGTTTCTCTGGCACAACTTCCATCCCGCCCGGCTGTTCATGGGCGACAACGGATCGCTTTTCGTCGGCTACACGATCGCCAGCCTGAGCATCCTCGCCACCTACTACGAACGCGGCGTCCAGACCCGCCTGCCCGTCCTGACGCCGCTGATCGTCTTGGGGGTTCCAATCTTCGACACCGTGAGCGTCCTCTGGATTCGGTGGAGATCGGGTCAGCCTCTGATGCGCGGCGATCGAAACCACTTCTCGCACCGACTTCTCGACCTGGGCATGTCGGCGCCGCGCGCCGCGATCTTCATCTACATCGTGACGGGCGCCGTCGCCCTCGGCGCGATCCCCTTGCGGACCGCCGGCCTCAAGGGTTCCGCGGCCGTCGTGATTCAAACCGCGCTCCTGTTCTGGATCGTCTACATGATCGAACGGACGGCGAAGCGGAACGGCAACAGATCGAGGTGAGAGGTCGCGCCTGTGGACGACTCAGCGAACCTGCCGACAGGGCCATCCGACATCCTCATGTATCAGACTGAGGATGGCCGCATCCGAATCGAAACTCGCCTCGCGAGCGACTCGGCTTGGCTCTCTCTCAATCAAATGGTCGAGCTGTTTCAACGCGATAAGTCGGTCATTTCCAGGCACATACGAAACGCGTTCGAGGAAGGCGAACTGACACAGGAGACAACTGTTGCAAGATTTGCAACAGTTCAAAGAGAAGGCGACCGTGAAGTCACGCGAAACATCGACTACTACAACCTCGACGTGATCCTCTCCGTCGGCTATCGAGTCAGGTCTCACCGCGGCGTCCAATTCCGAATCTGGGCGACTCAACGTCTGCGCGATTATATCGTCAGAGGTTTCGCTCTCGACGACGAGCGCCTGAAGCGGGCCGGGGGCGGCACCTACTTCGACGAACTGCTCGTCCGAATCCGCGACATCCGGGCCTCGGAGAAGGTCTTCTGGCGCAAGGTCCTCGAAATCTACGCCACCAGTATCGATTACAATCCCAATACCGATCTCTCGCACGAGCTCTTCGCCACAGTCCAGAACAAGATGCACTGGGCCGCCCACGGCCACACCGCGGCCGAGATTGTCGAGGAACGCGCCGACGCAACTCGACCGAACATGGGCCTTACGGCGTGGGCTGGTGACAAGCCGCGACGAACCGATGCCGAGATCGCCAAGAACTATCTCAATGGAGAAGAACTCAACGCGTTGAACCGCATTGTCACGGCATATCTGGAGTTTGCCGAGCTCCAGGCTCTCAACCGAAGACCCATGTACATGCGCGACTGGATCGGCAAACTCGACGAGTTCCTTGTCCTCAGCGGACGCGAGTTGCTGTCCCACGCGGGTATGATCAGCCACGACCAAGCACTCGACAAGGCCCGAGTCGAATACGAGAGATACCGAGCCGCTCATCTCGACGATCCCGCTCCGGTCGAAAAGCACTTTCTCGAAGCCGTCAAACAAGTGAGACAGATCGAGAACGGCATGAAGAAAGAAAAACAACCGTGACGACCAGAACGACAAGAACGGGTCTCGCGATGAAGCGAAAGAGCGACTCGAGAGAGATCCACCTTTTCTCTACGTACTGCTCATCCGGTATCGCCCACCCGCCCCGAGAATGGGTCTGGCAGGCCAATTCGTGTCGATATGATCCACTCTCCTCTCCTTTCCTCGACTCTCGTCGATCAGTGAACACCTGAAGAACAACGCGTTAGGTCTCCTGTTCTGCATGGGCACAATAGTTGCATTCCGAAGGGAACGGGGAATTGCCGCGTGACGCGGGCGGATGCCTTTCCCTTGCAAAACCGGGGCCGGTGACCTAACTTCATTCTGTACATCTTTGCGCGGACCGACCGCGCGACCGGAGCCAGCGGATGATCGGCGGTCTTTTGAAAACGATTCTCGGGTCTCAGATGGAGCGCGCGCTCAAGAAGATGTGGCCCGTCGTGGACGAGATCAACCGGTTCGACGAGGAATTCGAGTCCTTGTCGGACGACCAGCTGCGCGCCAAGACGTGGGAGTTCCGCGGCCGGCTCCAGGACGGCGAGACGCTCGACGATCTTCTGCCCGAGGCCTTCGCCGTCGTCAAGCAGGCCTGTCGGCGTCACAAGGGCCAGAGATGGACCGCGGCCAACATGCCGCTGGAGTGGAACGACGTGCCGTTCGACGTCCAGTTGATCGGCGGCATCGTTCTGCACCAAGGCAAGATCGCAGAGATGGCGACGGGCGAGGGCAAGACCCTCGTGGCGACACTCCCCCTTTATCTCAACGCGCTCGAAGGGCGCGGCTGTCACCTTGTGACCACCAACGACGTGTTGGCCCGCCGCGACAGCGAATGGACGGGCCGTATTCTCGAGTGGCTCGGGCTCACGGTCGGCTGCATTCAACAGGAGATGGAGCCCTCCATTCGGCTGAAGCAATACGCCTGCGACGTGACGTACGGCCAGAACAGCGAATTCGGTTTCGACTATCTGCGCGACAACATGGCGGGATCGTCGAATCATCTGGTTCAAGGGTCGCGCTCGCACGTCGCGCAGGAGCTGGCCGACGAAATCGTCGCCGCCGCCACGGCCTCCGAAGAGGGCCGGACGATCATGAACCGGTTCCGGACGCTCATCGTCGAGGCGCCTCGGCTGCGCGTCCTGCCGCTTCTCAAGGAATTCGGCGGCCGGTTCTCCCTAGTCGAAATCACGGTCGCCTGGCCCGAAGGCACGACGATCTCGCCCCTGGGCGACCTGTCGCCCCGCGCGCCCGAGGTCCAACAAACGACCGACTCGGCCGTCCCCGACGGTGCGGCCCAGATCCGTTTCCAGTTTCAATCGCGCGACCATCGTTTCGCCATCGTCGACGAGGTGGACTCGATCCTGATCGACGAGGCCCGCACGCCCCTCATCATTTCGGGCCAGGTGGACCGCTCGACGCACCGTTACGAGAAGATGAAACCCCTCGTCGCCGATCTGGTGCGGAAACAGGGCGCCTTGGCGATGCGTCTGGTGCGCGAAGCCGAGGAACTGCTCGAAGCGGACGATCCGGACTCGAAGTATCGCGGCGGCATCAAGCTCCTTCAGGTCCGGAAGGCGATGCCGAAGAACAAGCGCTGCATGAAACTCGTTTCCGAACCGGAGATCTCGCGACTCGTGACGCGATGCGAAAACGACTTCATCATCGACCAGAAGAGCAAGATGGTCGAGAAGTCGATGTCGCACGTCGAAGAGGAACTCTTCTTCGTCGTCGACGAGAAGGGGCACAGCGTGGACCTGACCGAGCAGGGCCGCGCGGCCGTTTCGCCCGACAACCCGGATCGTTTCCTCCTGGCCGACATCGTGGACGAGTTTTCTCAGATCGAGGGCAACGCGGCGCTTTCGCCCCAGGAGAAGGAAGCGCGCAAGGCGGCCGTCCGTCAGGAGAACGAGATCAAGAGCGAGGAGCTGCACAACATCTCGCAGCTCCTGCGGGCCTACACGTTGTTCGAGAAGGACGTCGAGTACGTCGTCGAGAACAACAAGGTCGTCATCGTCGACGAGTTCACGGGACGCCCGCAGCCGGGGCGCCGCTACAGCGACGGTCTGCACCAGGCGATCGAGGCCAAGGAAAGCGTCAAGATCGAGAAGGAATCGCAAACGCTTGCGACGATCACGATCCAGAACTACTTCCGCATGTACGACAAGCTGGCCGGGATGACGGGCACCGCCGAGACCGAAGCGTCGGAGTTCGGCCACACGTACAAAATGGATGTCGCCGTCATCCCGACGAACCGCCCGATCGCGCGGATCGACGCGAACGACGTTATCTACCGGACGCGGCGCGAGAAGTACAACGCCATCGTCGAGGAAATCGTCCGTCTCCATAATCTCGACCTGCCGATCCTGATCGGCACCGTGTCGGTCGAGGTGAGCGAGCTCCTCTCGCGGATGCTCAAGCGCACCGGCATCTCGCACAGCGTTCTCAACGCCAAGTATCTCCAGAAGGAAGCCGAAATCGTCAGCGCCGCGGGACAACCCGGTTCGGTGACGATCGCGACGAACATGGCGGGCCGCGGCGTGGACATCAAACTCGGTCCCGGCGTCATCAAGTGCAAAGACGGCAAGGGGCACGACGGCGCCCATTGCCCGGCTTGTCCGTTCAAACCCGACGGCGCTCGAGTCGATCCCGAAATGGAGCCGTGCGGACTCCAGATCATCGGGACCGAGCGGCACGAGGCGCGCCGGATCGACCGTCAGCTGCGCGGCCGCTCGGGCCGCCAGGGCGATCCCGGGTGCTCGCGCTTTTTCCTCTCGCTCGAAGACGACCTGATGCGCCTGTTCGGAAGCGACCGCATCGCGGGCGTGATGCAGCGCCTCGGTCTGCAAGAGGGCGAGAGCATCGAGCACAAGTTCATCACGGGCGCGATCGGCCGGGCGCAGCGCCGGATCGAGGAGATCAACTTCGAGCGGCGCAAACGGACCCTCGACTACGACAACGTGATGAACAAGCAGCGCGAGTCGCTTTACGGTCTTCGCCGCGAGGTGCTGGTCACCGACGACATGGGCCAGATCCTGCTCGACGTCTGTTACGACGCCCTGGCGGCGCGCGCCGAGGCGTATCGCAACGAGGGCGAAGCGGCCGAGACCCACCCCTACGATCTCGCGGGCTTCGAGGGCTACATCTCGGCCATGGTGCCCGGTATCGACCTCGAAGGGATCGAACGGCCCGAAGCGCCCGACGAGGACTACCTCGGCGCGCTCGTCGATCGCATCCGCGCCGCCTACGCCAAGCGCCGCGAGGTCCTCGGCCCCGACCTCACGCGCGAACTGGCGCGCTACATCGCGCTCGAAGCGATCGACAACGAGTGGCGCAACCAGCTGCACGGGATCGACGAGCTGCGCGAGGGGATTCACCTGCGCTCCTACGCCCAGCTCGATCCGCTCGTCGAGTATCAACGCGAAGCCACCTACATGTTCCAGGACATGATGGGCAACATCCAGCGCATCGTTTTCGAGCACTTCTTCCGCGCCAACGTCGTCGCCGAACCCCGCAGCTCGGCGGCGAACGTGGACTATGGACGCGGAGCGATGGAAGACGTGGCGCCGCCCGCCGACGGGGCCGCCCTGGGCCCTGGACAGCCCGAGGGGGGCGACGGCCGGCCCGCCAAGCCTCAGACCTATCACCGCGACCAACCCAAGGTCGGCCGCAACGACCCGTGCCCCTGCGGCAGCGGCAAGAAATTCAAAAAATGCTGCGGGCGCGGCACCTGAACCGTTTCCTTCCCTGACTCTTTGGCCCTACGACCGGTTATTGGAACCGGTCTCATGACTTCCTAAGCGCTGAAAGCGCGCGATATACCAGCCTGGGGCAGAGCGAGCGAAGCCTACAGGGTGGACTGGAACACGCCGCCTCCGAACCTCTCGGTGCTGACGAGGCCGATCGGGCATATCACGCGGATACCGACCGACCCGTTCGCGCAGGACGGGTCGATGTTTCATCCTGCGACAGGCAGTAGGAGCGTGTCTAACGATACCGACGGCGAGCGTTGGTGGCGGATCCGACGGACGTCCGAAATTCCTGGCGTTGGCGGGACGGAATGGACTATCTTGCACCTGCGATCTGTATCCGCACGCAGTTTTGACTGTTGGGTTCCTTTGATGAAATAGCGAAGGAGGGAGGGATTGGATCATGGTGAGAAGGATATTGGTTTTTCTATTGCCTGCTTTGCTCTGGGCCGGATTCTCGACGGCAGTTTCTGCGCAAACGCTGGTGGCGCACTACAAGTTCGACGAGAACGGCGGCGCGACGGCCGCCGACTCGAGTTCCACGGGGAATACTGGAACGCTCGAAAACGGTGTCGGGTGGGACACGAACGTACTCACCGGGTGGGTGTACGATTTCGGCCCGTCCGCCGCGCTGTTCGATGGGGTGGACGATCGCATGACGGCACCCGACGATCCCGCTATCAATTTCGGCGCCGGCAGTTTCACCATCTCAATGATGATCAAGGGCACGACGGACACGCTTACCGACCAGAACACCCTGCTCATCAAGGGCACGCGGAGTAGTGACGGCAGCGATTATCCCGGCAGCGGTGGCAAGCGATACGAGCTGTACGCGAGAGCCGGCAACATCTACTTCACCGTCGACGACAACGTGACCAAGACGGAGACGGGCGGCGGCTCTCTCCCCGGCGCGACGGTTATGACCGGCGATTGGGTACACCTGGTCGCAGTCCGCGATCGTGTCGCGGATGTCTTGCATATCTACGTGGACAGGGTCCAGGAAGTCGAGCGCGCCGATTCGACGAACAATTCGATCGACGAGTCGACACCCCTCATGATTGGCGGTTTCTGGACCAACACCGAGTTCGGTCACTACCAGAACTATGCCGCCTCGATCGACGATGTGCGGCTTTACAACGACGTTCTGAGCGAATTCGAGATCGAAATGCTCTACGCCAGCGGGACCGAGGTGCCGGCGGGTTCCGGCGCGAGTCACTGGGAGCTGTATTGACCGTCTCGCGCGGATTCCTCTTCACAACGCACGGCCGGGTTCGGGCATTCTTTCCCGAATCCGGCCTTCTTGCGCCTCGGCGGCGCAGGCGCCCCGAGGTCAGAACTTGACGCGTCGTTTGCCTAGGAGCCGCGCGATGCATCCCGGACGATGGACCAGGTGGCCGTATTCGCGGATATAGCCGTTGATCGCTTTCAGAGAGCCCTTTTCGCGCAAGTAGGCGTTGACGCCGTAGCCCGCGATGTCGCCGAGAAGGAATGAGGCCCGGAGCATGGCTGGGCTCATGCGGCCCGTGGTGCAAACGCCGTTGGCGATCTCGTAGTAGAAGGTGCTCTGAGCGCGGCCCGACGACAGATGGGCGTAGATCTCGTCGAGCGGCTTGTCCAGGCCCTTCTCGACGAATCTCAGAGTGAGGGCTCCGTCGGCGCCCTTGTAAGCGAAGACCAGAAACTCGCTTGTGCGTTCGACCACGTCCTGACCCGGCATGGCGACCCCTCCGTGACGCTCTTGAGCGATCCGCAAGGGATCGCTTTCCGTCCCACGTATTGAATCAGATCTCACCCCGGTCTGGCCAGAAGGAACGTCTCGGCTCAGGGTAGAGGGGAGGGCGCGGTCCCCTCCCTTGACTCAGGTGCGTCGCGCCGCCCATTCCCTGGGAACGCCGAGCGCCGGCTCGGCTCTCTTTCTTTCTCCCGTATTGTGCCGAGCCGGCGCTCGGCGTTCCCAGGATTTCACCCTGCCTCCGGGTCGGTTTGGGTGCAACCCGCGATCTTGGGGAAATTACTAGAAGAATTAACTAGACAGTTAGCGACAAGTTGAGGCACTTTACGGATGCCCT
>JAFGFN010000031.1 GCA_016931035.1 Candidatus Sumerlaeota bacterium | reverse complement strand
GGCACAAAACGGGAACGTCTTTTCCCTGGGTTTCACCCAGGGCTATTCAAATTGTTCCCCTCCGGGGAACCTGTTTTGGACACTACTAATTTCTTTCATTTCTTCTCAATCGCGAGACGTTCGCCTTCGGAGTCGGTCGTCACGCGGGCGGTGTCGCCTTCGTCGAAACGGCCCTCGAGAATCTCCATCGAAAGCGGATCGAGCAGGTGACGCTGGATCGCGCGCCGGAGCGGCCGCGCGCCGTAGGCGGGCTCGTAACCCTCTTTCGCGAGGAACGCGCGGGCCTTGTCGTCGACTTCGAGCGCGATCTTGCGTCCCGCGAGGCGTTGGCGCGCGCGGTCGATCTGCAGATCGACGATCCTTTCGAGCGCGTCGCGTCCGAGACTGTTGAAGATGACGATTTCGTCCACGCGGTTGATGAACTCGGGTTTGAAGTGGCGCCGCATGGCGTCGCGCACCTTCGACTCGACTTCGGCGGCGTCGAACTTCTCGCCCGTTTTCGCCTTCGCTCCGAGCGCCTGATCGAGAATCTCGGACCCGATGTTCGAGGTCATGACGATGACGGCGTTCTTGAAACTGACGATGCGTCCCTGGCCGTCGGTCAGGCGGCCGTCTTCGAGAATCTGGAGGAGGGCGTTGAAGACCTCGGGGTGCGCTTTTTCGATCTCGTCGAAGAGGACGACCGTATAAGGTTTGCGTCGCACCGCTTCGGTCAGTTGGCCGCCTTCTTCGTAACCCACGTATCCGGGGGGCGCTCCGATGAGGCGCGACACGCTGTGGCGCTCCATGTATTCGCTCATGTCGATGCGGACCATGTTCTCCTCGTCGTCGAAGAGGAACTCGGCGAGCGCGCGGGCGAGCTCGGTCTTCCCGACGCCCGTCGGCCCGAGGAAGATGAACGAGCCGAGCGGACGGTTCGGGTCCTGCAAACCGGCGCGGGCGCGGCGAATCGTGTTGGCGACCAAGTCAACCGCTTGATCCTGCCCGACGACCCGCTTCCGCAACCGTTCGCCCATCTCGACGAGTTTCGAGCGTTCGGTTTCGATGAGCCGGTCGACCGGAATCCCGGTCCACTGGGCGACGATCGAGGCGATGTCCTCGGCGTCGACTTCCTCCTTGAGCATCTGGCTGCCGTCTTGCGCCTGTTTGAGATTCGCCTCTTCGGCCTCCATCGCCTTCTGGAGGGTCGGGATGCCCTCGTAGCGGATCTGCGCCGCTTCTTCGAGCCGCCCCTCGCGTTCGGCGGCGGCCATGCGAGTGCCTAGCGCCTCGATCTGTTTCTGAATCTCGGCGATGCGGGTCAGGTTCTTCTTCTCGTTCTCCCATCGCGCGCGCATCTCGGAAAGCGATTCGTTCAGGTTCGCGAGCTCGCTCTCGATCTTCTCGAGACGTTCCTTGACGGCCTTGTCTTTCTTTTCCTTCTTGAGCGCGGTGCGTTCGATCTCGAGTTGCATCGCGCGGCGCTGCACCTCGTCGATCTCCTGGGGAACCGAGTCGATCTCGATGCGCAGACGCGCGGCGGCCTCGTCCACGAGGTCGATTGCCTTGTCGGGCAGGAAGCGGTCGGCGATGTAGCGGTGCGAAAGTTCGGCGGCGGCGACGAGCGCCGAGTCGGTGATGCGCACGCCCTGGAAGACCTCGTAGCGTTCCTTGAGGCCGCGGAGGATGGCGATCGTGTCCTCGACGCTCGGTTCGTTTACCATGATGGGCTGGAAGCGGCGCTCGAGCGCGGCGTCCTTCTCGACGTGTTTGCGATACTCGTCGAGCGTCGTCGCGCCGATGCAGCGCAGCGCGCCGCGCGCCAAGGCGGGCTTGAGAAGGTTCGAGGCGTCGACCGCGCCCTCGGCGGCGCCCGCGCCGACGATCGTGTGCATTTCGTCGATGAAGACGACGATCCGGCCCTCGGCCTCCTCGATCTCCTTGAGGACGGCCTTGAGGCGTTCCTCGAACTCGCCGCGGAACTTGGCGCCCGCGATCAGCGAGCCGATGTCGAGCGCGACGAGGCGCTTGTCTTTGAGCCCTTCGGGAACGTCGCCCTCGACGATTCGGCGCGCCAGACCCTCGGCGATGGCGGTCTTGCCCGTCCCCGGTTCGCCGATCAGGACCGGATTGTTCTTCGTGCGGCGCGAAAGAATCTGAATGAGGCGACGGATTTCGTTGTCGCGGCCGATGACGGGATCGAGTTTCCCCGCGCGGGCCAGGTCGGTCAGGTCGCGCGCGTAACGTTTGAGCGCCTGATACTTCTCTTCGGGCGAGGGGTCGGTCACGCGCTGCGACCCGCGCACCTCGGTCAGGGCTTCGAGGACCGCGTCTTCGGTCACGCCGTGGTTCTTGAGGATCTTGTTCGCCTCGCACTGGGCGACGCGCGTGAGACCGATCAGAAAGTGCTCGGTCGACATGTATTCGTCCTTGAAACGCTGCGCGACGCTCCACCCTTCGTCCAACACGGCGCGCGCCGCGCTGGAAAGCGACGGCTGCCCGAGGCCCGAACCCGAGACGCGCGGCTGGGAATCGAGGTGCGCGGCGACTTCGGAGGCGATCCGCTTCGGGTCGGCGCCGATCTTCTGGAGGACGGGCCGCACGACCCCTTCGTCCTGCTCGACGAGGGCGGCGAGCAGATGCTCGGGCGCGACCTGGGCGTGGCCGCGTTGCGAGGCGATCTCGACCGCCTGTTCGAGCGCTTCCTGGGACTTGAGGGTGAGTTTGTCGAGGCGCATTCTTGGCTCCTCCGGCGCGGACGGTGGACGTGGCGGACTCTCTGGACGAAGTGGACTTGCAGAAACCGTACCATATTGGCGGGGCGAGACAACCACGGTCATCGAGCGCTGAGAACAGGAACTTTAACCTTTCCGTCCCTCGCCGCCGGGTCTCGCAGGCCTCGCACTCAACATGGGTCATTATGACCCATTCCGACATATTCCCAAATGGCGATTTCTCTTCATTCGTGCCTATTCGCGCGATTCGTGGGCCGCTCTTCGCGGTGAGTGAACCCCTGGCCGATGGCTAGGTCTTCTCGAAAACCCGAATGAGCTTCTCGCGCGGAATCCTGCGCTCGGGTTTGCGGTAGGCCCAGACGACGCCGTCGGGGCTCATCCAGACCACCACGTTGCGTTCGCTCTGGAGCAGCGCGCCTGATCGCGCGTCGAGCGCGAACTCGACGAGCTCGCGCGTTCGCGTCTCGGACGGGGGATAGGCGCTTTCGAGAATATCCATCATGAGGAGACGGACGAGGTATGGAGCGAAGGCGGCGTCGTGACGCAGGATCGAGTCGCGCGGCAGTCCGACCCGGCGCGGACGCGAACGTTCGAGGCGCTCGCGCGTGTAGGTTTCTCCGACGAAGACGCGCAATGCCTCGCCCTCGACGGCGAGACGACGCGCGGTGCGGGCGAGCATCCGGGCGGCGGGGGGATGGTCGGTCGTTTTCTCCAGATAAGGGAGAAGGCGGTGTCGAACGCGGTTGCGCATGGGACCCAGGTCGCGGTTGGTCGCGTCTTCGCCCCAATCGAGTCGCGCGGCGCGGGCGACGGCGCGGAGTTCGTCGCGCGTCCATTCGATCAGGGGGCGCAGGACGCGAAGACCCGCGACCTCGCTTTCGAGCCCGAATCCGCCGAGACCCGTGAGTCCGCTTCCGCGCAGGAGGCGCATGAAAAACGTCTCGGCGAGATCGTCCTGGTGATGGGCGAGGACGAGCGCGTCGCACCGCGAGCGGCGCACGATATCGGCCAGGGCGCGGTATCGAGCGTCGCGGGCCGCTTCTTCGAGCGAGGCGCCGCGCCGACCGCGAATCGCCTCGGGGTCCAGGACCCGAAGCCGGAAGGGGATTCCCAGGCGGGCGGCGAGCCGCTCGACGCGCTTCTGGTCGGCGTCGGCCGCGCGTTTGCGCAGGCCGTGGTTTGCGTGGGCGGCAACGATCTCGGGCGCCCAATCGGGGTGGTCGTCTCCCACCGAGCCCATGAGATAGAGAAGCGCCATGCTGTCGGCGCCCCCGGAAACGCCGACGGCGACGCGCCTCAGCCCGCGCAGAACGCGAGCAGTCTCGGGCTGCGTCCAGAAGCGGCGAACGGTTTCTTGGAGCCGGGAGCGAGGGGACTTCGGGGAATGCTTCTTCACCGTGCTAGATTACGCCGCGCAGGCGCAGCGGATCAACCAGATTCGGCGAACCCAGTTCGGCGTGAGTTAAGATTGCCCGAGATTATGACGATTAAGCTAAGGAGAGAGAACGATCCGGATTGCAGATATTCCGGGCGGAGACTTGTGTCATGCGATTGCGTTTCTTCGCATTGTTGCTTTGCGCCCTGTGGGTGTGTGAGGCCGCCGTTGTCGTCGGCGTCGAGCCGGAGGAGACGCGCGGCCTCGACGTTGTGCTGCTCCTCGACGAATCGGGGAGCATGCGCCAGACCGATCCGGGCAATTCGCGGATCGACGCCGCGAATCTGTTCCTTCGATTGTGCAATCCTTCGCACCGGGTCGAGCTGGTGGCTTTCGCCACGAACATGCGCATCCTGGGCGAGCTGCGCCCGATGGGGCCGGGGACCGATCTGGACCGCTTGACCGAGGCCGTCCGGGGCATCCAGTCGTCGGGTCAGTGGACCGACATCGAGAAAGCGCTCGATCGGGCCTTGTCCGAACTCGTCCGCGAGGACCGGGGCGTTCCCCGAGCGGTGATCCTCATGACCGACGGGCAGGTCGATCTGGGACGCGGCGCCGAGGAAGACCGGGCCTCCCTGGAACGAATCCGAGGGACCCTGACCACCCGCTTCGTCCAGGAGAACATCGCGGTTCACTGCATCGCCTTCTCGCCCCAGGCCGACCTGGCGATGCTCCGCGCGCTTTCGCGCGCGACCCAGGGATTGTGCGTCCGAGGGGACCGTCCCGAAGATCTCCAGAGATTATTCGTGCGCCTCTTCGAGGAGACGACTCAACCCCAGACCGCGCCGATCGTCGAGGGAGAAGTGTTGCTCGATGGATCGGTGCGCGAGGCGACGTTCCTCATTTCGCATCCGCGCGACGCGACGCCGACGCGCCTGATCCGGCCCGACGAAACGGCATTCACGGCCCGCGACTTCGACCGCCAACCGGGAGTGAGCTGGTTTGCCGCGCCGACGTACGACTTGGCGACCGTGTCCGAGCCGCCCGCGGGGCGCTGGAAGGTGGAGCCGACCCCCGACGACGACGAAAGCCGCGTGGTTCTCCTCACCGATATCGAGCTCGGGATGGACCACTTCGAGCCGCTGGCTCGCGGCGGCGAGACGTGCCGCGTCTCGGCCAGTCTCATGAGCGGAGGCGAGACGATCGCCGAGAGCGAATGGGTCTCCGCCGTCTCGATGCAGGCCACCCTGGTGACGAGCGCTCCGCTCGTTCTCGAGATGAAAGACGACGGACTCCACGCCGACGGCTCGGCGGGCGACGGCGTGTTCGGCGTCGCGCTGCCCGCGCCCGCCGCGGCGGGCTCCTACGACCTCGAGCTGATCGCCCGCACGCCGACTCTGGAGCGGCGAATCGTCCGCACCCTGAATGTTGTCAATCGGTGGTTTGGGGTCGCCCTGGAAAAGGAACTTCTAGGATCGGGCGATCTCGTGCGCCTGACCGTTATCCTCGGGGAGAGCACCCCGGTTGGGCCGGGCCGGGCGGTCCGTTTCGACGTCGAAGTGAGATATCCCGAGGGCTTGAGCCGCAGTCTGGAGGCGCAGCCGGTCGGCCCGGGGCGTTACGAAGTCGTGTTCGAAGATACCGCCGCGGTCGGAGACTATCGGGTTACCGTAACGGGCGAGGTTCGCGAGGATGCGGAGCCCGTCCTCCACGATACGGTGGGACCGTTCGATTTCCGGGTCCAGGCGCGTCCGCACAGAGCCGCCATGGCTCTGCCTACGCCCAGCACCCCAACCCCGGCGCCCCCGCCTGCCGAGACGTCGGAACCCCAACCCGAGGAGCCTCCGGCTCCGGTCGAGGTTGACGCCGGCGAGGAGTCGGCGATAGGGAAAGTCGCTCTGGTGGGGGGCGTGTCCGGAGCGGTCGTCCTCGCCCTCATCCTCGTTTGGATCCGTTTGCGGCGCCGCCGGGCCGCGACGACCTCCCCCGCGGTCGATCTACCCGCGACGCGGGTGGAGCCCGCGCCTCCCGCCCCCGCGCCGGTATCGCCCGATGCCCCGACCCTTACGGAGCCGCCAGCCGAAGCCGAAGCGCCGGAAACCCCTTCGCCCGAGCCCGAAGTCGAGGCCGTTCCCGAGCCCTCGCCGGAGGTGGAGCAGCCTCCTTCCGTTCAAGAACAGGCGGCCGAGGGGGCGGAGATCATTCCCGAAGCGGGCGTCGAGGAGAATGAAGACGAGGATTCCGCGTTCAACCGAGTGCCGCTGGAGGCCACGGGAGACTCCACGGTGTCCAAGGAAGGCGAGAGTGTTTCCGTTGCCGAGAAGGGCTCGGCGAGCCTCGACCCGGCCGCCCTGAGCGATTCCGAACAAGCCCTCCTGGATGAGATCCTGGGCGACGCCGACGGTCCCAAGTCGGCGAACGGACCGCCGTCGGGCAAGGCGGGCGGAGCCGGCGGCACCCCGACGATTCCCGACGAAACGGACCCCCGCTCCGATCAACAGGTCCTGGACGACATTCTCCGGGAGATCAAAGATCCAAAGAAGAAGTAGAGAGACGGCCCTTCCGGGATTCTTGAGGAACGACGGAACCGTTGGCCAACTGAAGTTGGAACAACAAACGAAGAACGCGGAAGACGCACGAGGTTCGTTGTTCCCGCTTCAGCGGGCCGATTCAACCGCACGCGACTCGGAAACAGCCGGTCAAACCACGAACCACACGAAATACATGAAAAGGAGATGAAGAGCCCGCAGTCGCGGAATGTCTGAGGTCTTCTCTTCCTACTACAGTCTGCAGCCTCAAGCCTACAGCCTTTTCCCGTTCGTGTGTTTCGTGTATTTCGTGGTTCCCGATTCTTCGTTTGCGCGTCACCGTTCGCTCAGCATTTCGTCCAGCGCGCTGAGAACGTACTGGGTCTGGATGCACAGCATCTGGTGGTTGGGGGCGAGGCCGATGCGCTCCTCGTGGGTCAGGTCGAACGCGCACCCGCGCACGACGCCATGCTTGCCGGGGTGTCGCATCGCGCCCCACTGTCGTTCGTCGGTTGGGCCGAAGAGGGTAAGCGAGGGAGTCTCCATCGCGACGGCGAGGTGTTTGCATCCGCTATCGCAGCCGACGACCAGCCGGGCCCGGGCGATCTGGAGCGCCAGCCTCCGTACGCTCGGGTCGCACCAAACCATCGCTTCCCGCCGCGAAGCCTCGACGATGCGGCGACACATCGGTTCTTCGGCCGGGGAACCGATGAGTGCGACGTGCAGATCGTATTCGTCGGTCAGATAGCGAACCACCTCGGCCCAGCGGTCCTCGACCCAGAGCTTGTTCTCCTTCCCACTCCCCGGGGCAACGAGAACCAGGTTCTCGCGGCTGACGCCCGCCGCGCGCATGGCGTTGTCCGACTCGGTCCATTCGTCGGGCAGAAACGCCAGCGGCGGCACGTTCTCGAGACGGGACTTGAGTCCCGCCTCGGCGAACAGATGGCGCAGGTTCTCGATCTCAGGTCGCCCATAGGGCTTCGCGACGAGCTTGTCGGCGCGGTCGTACCACCAGCGACGGCCGAAGCCGACTTCTTCGCGGAACGCGACAACTCGCGCGCGCGAGGAGAAGAGCGCCCCGGGCGAGACCTCGTAGAAGTACGGAACAAGGATGAGCTCGGCTTTCGTGGCTTGAAGCGCGTGACGAATGGCCGCGGAGTCGCCCGCGCGGTGTCCTTCGGGACCGCCCAGGAGGACGATCTGCCGGAGGGTCGGCTCGTGCCGGTAGATCTCCTCGCCGTGCCGGTTGGTGAGAAGAGTGATCTCGACTTCCGGTCGGTCGGACTTGAGGGCGGTCAGGCAAGGGTGCAACAAGACGATATCGCCCAAGTAGCCGCACGCCGCCACGACGATGGATCGGGGGGGGCGCGCCGGCGAGCGCGGTCGCTTGGTTCGGCCCCGCAGGCGCTGCACGGCGCGGTAGGCCAGGATCATGGAACGGCGCGTCGCGCGCTTGAGCGCCCCGAGGGTCTTTCGCGCCAGGATCGCCGACGCCATCCAGGCAAACAGCGCCCCGCCGCGGATCTTGCCGTCGCGGTCCAGGGCTTCGGCCCACTGGCCGCCCTGGCGCGCGGCCCAGACCAAGCGCCATGCCGCCTCGCGCCAGGGAGCGTGTTTCCACGTCCAGATGCCGAACGCCAGATCGATAGGCAGCGACACCAGAGTGTCGGCGGCGCACCGCAGGAGCTCGCGGTGCGGCTCGTGGCGCTGAAGCGCGACGCCGTCGCGCCGGGCGCGTCGAAGCAGATCGAAGAAACGCAGGCGCGACGCGTCGGTCCAGTGGTAAACCACCATGTTCGGATCGAACCGCGTTCGGTACCCGTTGCGGCGAAGCCGGCGCCACAGGTCGGAATCCTCGCGTTCCGCCCGCAAGAGGCGTTTCCCGGCCGAGAGATTGGCGGGGATGTGGCGAAACGGCTCGGCGAGGAGGACCGACCGGCGCGTCGCCCAGTTGGCGGTTTGCGGATAGTAGATCGAGCCCGCCAGCGGACCGTAAAGGTCGGGGACGCTGAGTCCGATGGCCCAACGGATCTCGGGATGCCACCACCAGGGGTATCGCAGGCGGTTGGCGGGTTCGACCAGCCCGCCGACGGCGTCGACGTCCTCGCGTTCGGCGTGCTCGGCGATCCATCCGAGCCAGTCTTCGCGAGGGCGGCAATCGTCGTCGGTGAACGCGACCCAGTCGCCCGACGCTTCGCGCGCGCCGAGATTGCGCGCGGTGGCCAATCCCTTCTCCGTCGTTCCCTGAACCACCTTGAGCGAAAAGGGAGCGCTTCGGCCCCGTTCCCCGCTCGCGTAGGGCGCCAACACTTCCGGCGTGGAGTCGGTGGAGCCGTTGTCGACGATCACGACTTCGTCCGGAGGGCGCGATTGGGCCTGGAGCGCTTCGAGGCAGTCGCGAAGCAGCGCGGCGCGGTTCTGGGTGAGTATGACGACCGATATTGTATGAGCCATCGGGCTAGCCGTTCAGAGACATATTCCTATTTGCAGCCTAACACTATTCGCGAGTTCCGGCAACCTGACGCGAGAGACCCATCAGATCGCGATCGGAGCGAACCGGCGGAGGGTCGTCTCGGCGGCGGCGCCATCGCTCGCGCAACACGCGCGGGATGCCGCCTAGGGCCCAGACAAAGCCGACGACGCCGTTGAATCCCTTTCCGGTCGCGAGGTCGCGGCCGTAGATCCACGGGATGGCCGCCAGGTGGCGGCACCACAGGAGCGGATCGCCGAGATTGAGCCAGTTGAACCACAGACGGTTGCGCTCGACGATGCGCTGAATCCGGTTCCAGCTCGCCTGACGCTTGAGGGTCGCCTTGCCCAGGTGGTCGCACACCGCCAACGGCTCGTAGAGCACCGTCCAACCGCTCTTCATGGCGCGATAACACGTGTCGTAATCGTCCCAGTAGGTAGGATGAAAGAGCGGATCGAAACCGTTGAGCCTCAGGTACAACGCGCGGTCGAACGCCGCCGAGCCCCCTTGGGCGTAGGTGGTGACGCACCGTTCGGGAGGATCGGACCAGTCCTGGCCGATCGCGCCGCGTCGCCACGCGGCGCGCATACAAAGATGATTCGGTTTGCCGTCGTGCCAATCGACGGTCTTGGCGCCGACGCAGAAGAGGGTCTCGTCCGCCGATCGCTCCTCGTAAAAGGGCGCGACCAAGAGGCGCACGAACGCCTCGGGTACGCGCATGTCGTTGTTCATCATCACGAGGATGCGTCCCCGCGCGGCCTCGGCGCCCCGATTGCTCGTCCGGGCGAACCCCATGTTCTTCTCGTTGCGCAGGAGGCGCACCCGTGGAAACCGGAGCTCGACCATTTCGGGGGAACCGTCGGACGACACGTCGTCGACGACGATGAGTTCGAAGGGCCGGCCGCAGGCCTCGCCCGACGCCCAGAGGGTCGAGACGCACTCTTCGAGGAAGGCCGCGCCGTTCCAGTTCGTGACGACGATGCTGATTTCGGGCTTTTCTGGTGTTGGGTTCATCGGGACGTTTCTTGGAAAGGTCGACTCCCCATCGCTCCGAGGCGGGGGAGGACGAGCGCTCTCCTTTTTCGGTCAACCGCCGAGACAAGTCAAGGGAATCGGTTCTCGCGCGCTCGAACCGTAGGCTCGACTCTTGTTCTTTGCGTTTGACGCGATCCGGCGAGTCTCGTACGATTTCTCGCGGGCCGTACCGAATTCTTGAGGAAACGCATCCTCTCTCGCAGTTCGATTACGCGGAAAACGTGTGGGCATGCACCTCGTGGAACTCACCCCTCGATCGGTCGCCGCGAACGCGGCGCTGGACGAACTTCTTCTGCTCCGGGCCGAAGAGGGAGCGGTGGGAGAATCGTTCCGTCTCTGGACGGCCGACCAGTACGCGGTCGTTCTGGGACGCGGGGGACGAGTCGAGTCGGAATGCGACGTCGATCGCTGCCGACGCGACGGCGTCGCGATTCTCCGGCGCGTCTCGGGCGGCGGCACGGTGCTCCAGGGGCCTGGATGTCTCAACTTCTCGCTCGTGCTCTCCTATGAACGAGGGGCGGCGTATCGGAGTCCGGTCGCGAGCTACGCGGCGATTCTCGAGCCTATTGCGGAGGCGTTGAGGCGACGCGGTGTTGCCGCCCAAGTCCTGCCCAGGTCGGACCTGGCGGTGGCGGGACGCAAGATTTCGGGCAACGCGCAGGCGCGCAAACGCCGTTTTTTCCTCCACCACGGGACGTTTTTGTGCGGATTCGATGTCGAGCGAATCGGGCTCTACCTGAAACATCCGCCCAAGGAACCCGACTATCGCGAAGGCCGTCGGCACGAGGATTTCGTGACGAACCTGCCTCTCACTCCCGAAGAAATGGGCGATGTTCTGAACGAGGTGTTTCGACCGTCGAAGTCCGATTGGCGGCCGACCGCCGACGACATGAAGCGACTGCGGGAGATCGCCGAGAAGCGCGAGATCCGCATCCCGCAGATTTCCTGAGATAGATCCGCTCTGCTTCAGGTCAACCCCTTACCTCAAAGCCTCAAGAGGATTCTCGCGCAAAGGTAGGATGAGAAGGCTGGTCTCCTTTCGAGGTGTGATAGGATCACCCTCAACGATCGTAACGATCAAAGACGGGC
>JAFGFN010000030.1 GCA_016931035.1 Candidatus Sumerlaeota bacterium | reverse complement strand
GCTGGAACGCGGTGACCCCATTTGCTCACGACATTTTTGTCCTCTGTTTTCAATATCGAGACGAAGATCGCGCCTTTCTGTTTTGGATAAGAGTGCCTCTTCTGTTTGATTAGTGAAGATTCGTGTAGATTAGTGGTTACCCCTTCTTCTCCCTTCTCCGCGCGTTCTTCGCTTGATTCCGCGTCCCCACGTCGTCATTGTTGAGGCGAACGCGGCGCGATTCTCGCGCCGTCCCCAACCTGAGGAGGGAAAGGAATGATCGTCGGAGTCACCGGTTTCTTTTGCGCGGGCAAAGACACGGTCGCCGAAATCCTGATGCGGCGCGGGCTCGCCCACGTTTCGCTTTCGGACATGATCCGCGACGAAATCCGCCGTCGCGGCGAGGAGATCACGATCCCGCGTCTCACCGAAGTGGGCAACGCGCTCCGTACCGATCACGGTCCCGGCGTTCTCGCCGAGCGCGCCCTCGCGGTCCTTCCCTCCGAAGGCGACGCCGTCGTCACATCGATCCGTCACGGCGGCGAGGTCGAGGCGCTTCGCCGCGGCCGACCCGACTTCCGGATGCTCTTCGTCGATGCGCCCGCCCGGGTGCGATACGAGCGGAGCCTCTCGCGCCGACGTTCGGGCGACCCCGCAACGTTCGAGGAATTCCGCGACGCCGAACGCGCTCAGATGGAAAGCGGCGATCCGAACAGTCAACAACTCCTCCGGTGCCGCGACATGGCCGACCTCGTGGTTCAAAACGAAGGATCGACCGAAGACCTCGAGGCGGCGATCAACCGTGCGCTGAAGAATCTCTCGGAGCCGCCTCTCCCCCACTCCACCCCAACGGATTCGTGACGCGATGCCCAAGTTCCTCCGGTCTCGCCGCTCTCGGATAGCGGCCCTTCTCATCGCCGCGTTTCTGGTCTTCGCGATCGCCCCTTACCCCCTGCTTCGCAAATTCCTATACCACCCGCGCCCATACCCGGCGGGCATCCTGCAATCCCTCCCCGCCGGATGCCGAACCATCGTCTTCGACACGTCCGACGGATCGCAGACGGCCTTCTACCTCCCGCCGCGCGGGGAAGTCGCGGGACGGCCGTTTGCCCTGTGGGTGTGTTTCTCGGGCAACGCCTCTCTGGCACTCGATTGGCTCGGATTCGTCCGAAAGGCTCAGGCTCGTGACCCACGCGCCGCGTTTCTCCTGGTCGAGTACCCCGGATTCGGCCTGTGCAAGGGAAAACCAACACGCAAGGGGATCATTCGGGCGTCAGAGAAAGCATTCGAGTCCCTCGCCGACGAAACCGGCCGGTCGACGTCCGACCTCGAAGCCGACCTGAACGTCCTCGGCTACTCGATGGGAACCGGCGCCGGTCTCGAATTCGCCGTTCGCCACCCGGTGAGACAGGTCATCCTCCTCGCGCCGTACACATCCATCGTCGACATGGCCCGACAGACCGTGGGATCGCCTCTGTGCTATCTCGTGCCGGATCAGTTCGACAACCGACGCCGGATCGACGAACTGCTTGCGCCTGAATCGCCTCCGGCCATCGACATCTTCCACGATGCCGACGATTCCGTCATCCCGTTTCGCATGGGAGAAGAGCTCGCACGCCGACATCCCGGCCAGACCGTCCTGCACGCAACGACGGGCGCCGGCCATGGCGGTCTCCTCACCGTCGCGGAAGAAGGTATTCTAAGGGTTCTCGCACGCCGCGCGGATCACTCTTCTTCGTCGTCGGACAGATCCCGAGCGACGGACGAACCCAGCCGCGAGTAACGGTAGTAGAGACCGAACAGGATGGAATTGATCAGAAGAAGCGCGACGCTCGTCCCCGTCTGGTGCGCGCTGGCCTTGGCCAGGCCGCTCCCGAGCAAGGCGTAGATCGCGGTCTGAGGCGCCAGACCGATCAGAGAGGCCAGGGTGAAGGAGCCCATTCGAATCGAGCTGACCCCGGCCAGGCAGTTGGTGATGAAGTTGTTCCCCACCGGACACAAACGGATGAGAAGGACGATCGTGAACCCGTGTTCCTCCATCCGGCGCTCGATGCGCTTGAATCGTTCGCCCCACTTGCGTTGAATCCATTCCCGCCCCAAGTGGCGCGAAAACCAGAAACAGAGCGCCGTGCCGCACATCGTCCCGATGTGCGCCCAGAGCGTCCCGAGCGCGAACCCGTACACCGCCCCGCCGATGGCGCTGTAAACGGTTCTCAGAAAACCCATCGAGACCAGGACGCTGCCCGCAACCAGAAAGACGGCCAAGCCTTTCCACCCGGTGCCCTGGAGCCTCCGCCGCCATTCCGAGACGCTTTCCTTGGAGAAATAGTCGCGCAGCGGCGTCGCATAGACGACGGTCAAACAAAGGGCGATCCCCAAGACCAAGATGCTGACCTTGATCAACGGTTTCCAGGTGGAGAGGCGTTGGGAAACCCTACGCTTTGTCATCCGTCGCGATTCGCTTTCGTTCCGATCGGGTTCCTCGAACGGCCCACAAGGCCTTGTGCGCCCGTTCGTAAGCGCCGTCGCCCAGGAGTCGCTGCGCGGCGCGCCGGATCGTGTCGGCCCGCCGCATTCGGCGAAGATGCGCTTCCTGATTCTCCAGAAAGTTGCGAAAGAATTCGCCGCTCCATCCGTTGCGCACCGCCACCCTTCCGACGACCCAAATCCCTTCGCGCAGGACGGCGGGTTGGGGCGAAGAGGTATAGACGGCCGTGTACCCACATTCGCGAGCGATCTCCAACGTCCGGCGCCCCCAGCGCCCTCCTGGGAGGCTGAGCGCCCGGACGCGTCCACCGACCCGTTCTTCGATTCGGCGCATCGACGCCGAAAGCGTCCGGCGCTGCCGTTCCGGCGACATGCCGGAGAGGAATTCGTGCGTCAAGCCGTGCGACCCGATGGCCATGCCCGCCTGAACCATTTCGGACAGCTCCGTCCATCCGACTCGCTCTCCCGTCCCTACCATCGCGGGATTGACAAAGAAGATCGCCCGACAATCCCATTCCCTGAGAAGGCGGAACGCCACCTCGTAGTCGCTCCGCAGACCGTCGTCGAACGTCAGGATCGCCTCCCCTGGTTGCATTCCCGAGCCGAGTCCGCGCGTGAAGCGTTCCAGGGGATCGACCACGCGGCGTCGCGACTCGATCAGCGCCGCGCCGTGTCGCTCGAAAACGCCGCGACTCACCACGTAGGCCTGTGCGCCGGGCGAGACGTCCGCGTAGCGTCCGTCGCCCGGATCGAGACCGTGATAGAGCAGGACGATCGGTTCAGGCGAGGGCTCGTTCATAGATCTCCTCGAGGCGTCGGGCCACCGCTCCGACGTCGAAATGGGTTCGCACGCGCTCGCGCGCGACCTGGGCCAGAGTTCGAGCCTCCGCCGGGTCGTTCAAAAGTCGCAGGATCGTTTCGGCCATCGCTTGCTCATCGCCCGGAGGAACCAGCGCGCCGCACCGACCGTCGTCGAGCAGTTCGGGATTCCCCCCGACTCGGGTGGCGACCACGGGCACTCCCGCCGCCATCGCCTCGAGAATCGAGAGCGACAGTCCTTCCGTGATCGACGACAGCGCATAGAGATCGAAACGATGAAGCAACGCCGCGACGTCCCGGCGTTCGCCCAACAGATGAACGTTCTCTTCCAAACCGAGGCGCCGCACCTCGGATTCGATCCGCGCGCGGTCGGGACCGTCTCCCACGACGAGGAACGCGGCGTCGGGCATCTCGGACACGACCCACCGCGCCGCGCGCACCAAGGTCAGGTGGTCCTTCCGGTACTCGATCCGTCCGACGACCCCGACCCGCCGCCCCTCTTTACCCGGCAAGGCCGAGGCGTCGGCCGCGTGCGCGGCGCGTTCGATGTCCGCGACGTCCACCGCGTTGTAGAGCACCTCGACTTTCCGGGGAGACAAACCCTCTTCTCTCACGACACGTCGCCGCAGGTCTTCGGAGACCGTCAGAACGCGGTGCGTCGTCCACGATAACACCCGATCGATGAACCGACGATGAAACCGCTCCAGCGACACCGTACTCTGCTCGTGGGAGATACGAATCGGCGCCCGGGCGAGCCATGCGGCCAACCGCCCCCAGAGATTCGCGGTGAAAACCGTAGTGTGGACAATGTCGGGCTGCCACAGGCGCAGAAGCCGGACCAACCGAATCAGAACAACGATGTCGACGCCGCGCCGTTTCCTGAGGGCTTCGACTCGGAACCCTTGTTTCTCGATCTCCTCGCCCAACACGCCCTTGCGCTCCAAACACACGAGACGCATGTCGAACCGTTCGCGATCGATGGCGTGGAACAGGTTCGCAACTTGGCGTTGGGCGCCGCCGATCTCCATCGAGTTGATGACGTGGACCACCTGGATCCGAGTCAAACCGTCCCTCCCGTCCCGCCGACGGACACCGCCGCCTCGAACTCGATCAACCGCTTCTTGAGATCCGTTCCGCCTACGGCCGAATAGCCCGCCAGAGCCCCTCGCGCACCCAGCACCCGATGACACGGAACGACCGGCGGAATCGGGTTCGCGCCCAGAGCGCCTCCGACGGCGCGCGCCGCCGCCGGGATCCCCACCTTGCGGGCTAGTTCGCCGTACGTCAGAGTCGCGCCGAACGGGATTCGTCGAGTCGCCTGCCAGACCCTGCGCCGGAAACGCGTGACGCCCGTCCAATCGAGCGGCAAGTCGAATTCCGTAAGCCGCCCCTCGAAATAGGCCTGAACCTGAGCCTCGATGGATCGGGCCAGTGCGTCGAGGGTCCCTCGCGCGCGCGAAGCGTCTTTCCCGACCGAGGAATCGTCTCTCGACCGCCCCGCAAGAAAGGAATCGACTCTCGCCTCCAGCGCCTTCGAGGCGACCGACCGTTCGGAGAAGGGCAACTGAACAAGCGCCAGCCCTTGCGGCGACAAGCCGGCGCCGCACCATCCCCAAGAAGTCTTGAACAAGATGCTTTTCATCTACAGGTCCAACCAGAGCCTTTCGAGGAAAGGAGCGAATCCCTTCGCCGCCCAGAAACGCCGCCCCTTCTCGTTGCTGTCGTATACCTGCAGCTGGACGCACTCCACCCCTTGTCCCTTGAACCAGTCCCGAACGTCGTCCAGTATCCGCGTGCCGAGCCCCCGACCCCGTTCTTCGGATACGACGCACAGGTCCGAGACGTATCCGAACTCCTGCGGCTCGAACATGGGGAGGTTCTGACAGACGTAAGCGCAACAGAAACCGATCGCGCGGTCTTCGGTCTCGGCGAGAACGACCCGCGACCTCGGGTTGCGGCAGTGAAGATGGAGATAGCTTTGGTAGGTCGGACCCGCGGTCGGAGTGAGACGAAGCCGCGGCTCGAAGTCGCAGTGCTCGCGCATCATGGCCAGCCACAATTCGACCAACCGCGGCAGATCGGCCTCAACGGCCCGTCGTATCCGCATCGGACGCCTCCTCTTCTCCCGGGTTCGGCCGAGCGGCGTTTTCGGGCCGGTTGGAGACGATACAAGCGCCGCCTTCCTCTGCGTAGCGCGGGATTTGGAACTCCGCAACCGGATGAAACGAGAGCGAGGGGTATTTCGCGCGGTAGTCGTCGAGCTGTTCTTTCTCCATGATCATGAAGAGGCGACGCGGATCGTTGAGAAACGTCTCCAGCACCTCGTCCTTGGGAATCTTCGTCTTCGGATCGAGTCCCAAGAATTCGAGACCGGATCGCTTCGTCACGTCCCGCAAGTAGTAGTCCCCGTAGATGTTGAAATACGGATCGGGCTTGGTGGGGGTAAACAGAATGCCTCCCTCGCCCACCCGCGACTGCGCCTCGCGGGCCAAGTCTTGGTAGTAGCGATCGTCGTAGCCGATGGGGAAGTACAACGCCTGCACCACCACCATCGCCGCGGGGATGAGAACGAGAGACCAGCCGACCGACGTGCGCAACCGGCCGCGCAGGTCCGACGCCAGAATCGCCGCCGCGATCCCGCCCAACACGACCAGGCCCGTCAGACGGGCCGACAACGGCATCGGAACCTGAAACTTGTCCTCGAACAAGGGGAGGTCGAACTGGATCGCCACGGCGGCAACCGCGCCGACTGCCGCAAGAAGCCGCATCGGGACCGCCGTCCATGGGCGAGCGATCTTTTCGCCCGCCAGGAGCCGGTCCACCAGCCACCCGACGAGGAGTCCCGCCGCGGGAAAAACGGGAAGGATGTACTGCTCGCGTTTCGATTTCATCAACGTCATGAACACGATGAAGAAGAGAAACCAACAGACGACGAAGAGCAGACGACGCGTCTCTTCGGTCCGCTCGCGGCGCTTGCGCCACGCGAGGACAAAGACGGCGGGAAGCAGAAGGCTTCCGGGCAGAAACTCGTGCCAGATCATCTCGAGAAAGTAGACCCAGTTCTCGAACCCTTGTTTCACGTGTCGCCACGGCTGCAAGCTGCGCTCGACGATCTCCTGGCCAAAGATGCGCCCGAGATAGCGTTCTTCCCTTCCGTAGAAGTACGCGGGCACAAGCCATACGCACACCACAGCTAAAAACAACGCGATCCCAACCGCCGTACTCCACCCGATTGCGCCGCGCCACCTGCGCCGGACGGCGTAGTACGTCAGAAGCGTTCCCAGCGGGACGATCAGGGCCAACGGCCCCTTCGCGAGCGCTCCCAGCCCCATCGCGATCCAGAACCCAGCGACGTTGGCGAAGGGAGGCCGCCTGCCCGACTCGTAAGCATCCACTCCGCGAACCCAGAACCACAACGCAAGAGTCGTGAACAGAACCAGCGGAGGATCGAGCTTGGTAGCGTGAACCGACCAGACGACCTGGAACGAAAGGCCGTAGAACAGGGCCGCCAGGAGTCCGGCGCGTATGCCAAACAAGCGCCGGCCGATGTCGAACGTCAGAAGGACCGTGGCGAGCGTCGTCAGGATGAGCGGGAGACGCGTCCCGAAAGGCGAGACGCCGCCCGTCAGGAGATACCCGGCCCGCGCCATCCAGAAGTAGAGAGGGGGTTTGTCGGGATAGATCTCGCCTTGATAGCGCAGAACGAAGAAGTCGCCGAAGGACCTCATCTCCTTGGCGACTTGAGCGTAGCGCAGCTCGTCCTTGCCGTAGAAACCCGTTCGCGCGCTCCCCGCGCCGTACGCGACCGCGCAGGCCAGGAGCACGCCCACTAGCGGAGTCGTGAGTCTGCTCGATTGGGAGGGCATAGTCCGGGATTACTTCTGGAAGTAATCGCAGCGGAATACGACGACGCCCCGCTTGGTCTGAACGACGAAGTTGACTCCGCGCTCGCCGTCGGCGGCCAGCGGCACGACCTCGCGAATATCGGGGATCATGAACTCGTTGACAAGCCGCACATCGTAGACCTTGGTCGAATCGGGAAACTCGATGGCCGCTTGCGCTTCGGAGGGCGATCGGAAAGCCAGTTGAACCACCAGCGTGACCAGCAGGACGGCGATAGTGCCGAGAAACACCTTCACCAAACGATCGGTTAGCATGGAACGGGACCTCCGTCGGTCGAGAATGGAATCAGGCGCGAATGGCCCCTTCGAACCCGCGCGCGAGGCGCGAGCCGAGGGCGCTCCGACGCCAGTAAAACCTCATCCAAGAGCCGTGTCAACCGATTTGAATCGGTCGGTCTCGTAGCAAGAGACGATTTCGCCCGCGTAGAGCGTGTGGTAATCTCCCGAGCGGTAAAGAGAGGCGAGTCCGCCTTCCATCCGCGCCGGGTCCATCGGACTGCGCAGAACGATCCTGCACTCGTAGTGGAGGCCTCGGCAGGCGACGATCGGCGACTGCACGCTGCGGCCCGACGCCGCAGTCAGACCGCACGCCTCGAACTTGTCGCCGTTCTTCCCCGAGTGCGTGCCACAGTACTCGAGGGCCTTCCCCATTTCCCCATCCCAGGGGAACGTGACCGTGAAGTCCGGCGCGCTCTCGATCAGACCGCAGGTGTGGCGGGTCTTGCGGACGGCCACCGTCATCACCGGCATCTTCCACATGAATCCGATCTGGACCCATCCGATCGTCATCGTATTGAGGAGCGCCCCCGAGCGAACCGTGAGAAACGCCCCGCGCGCCTCGGGATTGCACAGCTGGGCCATCGCCTTCTCGGCCAGTTTCATATAGTGGACGTCTCTCATGCGCGTCTCCTCGATATGGACGAAGTCGGAAAAAGAATAGGGCGTTTTGGAGACAAAGACAAGGTCCGATTCGGCGAATCGGAATTCGGCGAATCGGAATTCGGCGCAAAGACTCCGCGAGGTGTGACCCGGCGATTGAGAGGGTTTCCGCCGCGCCGGCGGCATTCCTGCCAGTCAATACAACGTCCACTCCCTCGCCACGGTGGGGGGCTGCCAGCCGAGTTGAATCAACTCGAAATCGTTCGCGTGAACGAGATTGAAGGCCGGGACGAAGATATCCATGTCCCAGCGCGGGTCGCACGTGCCGGTGATGTACATATCCGAGCCGTTGTCGGCCAGGATCAGGCCGTAGGTCTTCATCGCCTCGAGGATCTTGCGGACGTGCGGCTCGAAGCCGGAAACATCCACCCCCGCTTTGAGGCGAAGGCGCGCGCCGAACGGCGGGGCATTCGTGTTGCTGCCCGCGACGTGCGAGGCGGGGAAGACATAGTAGTTGTTGCTGTCGCGCACGGTAAAACGAAACGCGTGGCGGATGGGCTGGTCGCCGTAGACCTCGTCGTAGCGGACGAGTCCGGGGAGTATCGCCAGACCCGCGGCGTCGGCGCTGGTCCAACCCTCGGGACGGCGCGTGTTGTCTCCGAGCGGCCAGATGGCGCCCGAGCCCGCCTGCCAGCGGACGAGAGACGTGTTCCAGTGCAGCGCGTAGATTTCATAGAGGATAAGACGGTCGCGGTCTACAATCAACATGTGGCGATCGCCGCTCGAACCGCCTCCCGCCGTATAGCCTTCGATCCAGCCGGCCTGCGTCTTCGCTTCCTCGGGAATAGGATATCCGGGAGACAGACCGGGAGCGGCGTGGTCGGATTCGTCGTCGTAGGTGAACGTCATTTCGATGAGCGGCTGGGCGCTTCCGACCGTACAGAACGGGATGCCATAGGGGGGAGCGCCCCAATCGGGGTGCAGTGCGCGGTTGCCGCCGTTGTTGATGAAGGCGACGATCTGGGCGCTCGATGGGTCGACGGGCGCGTCGCTCACGTCCGCGTTCCACCAGTTGTTGGCGGGGAACAGAGGCAACGGTTCCGGCAGCGCGCCCAGCAGTTCGGGAGACTGGGCGCGGGCGACCACGGCGGCGCCGACCAGGAGGGCAAGCGCAAGAAGTCGCCATGGCGTCATAAGGGCTTCTCTCACATCAAACCGATCTGGACCCATCCGATCGTCTGCATAGGAAGTATCCGGTCACGGGGATCCGGTGTCAACGATTTCGAACGCCCTGGTCTACCGCAGAGACGGGCGAACCGGTCCGGAAGACGCGTGGCTTCTCGACCCTTCGCAGAGATGGAAAGAGGAATCTCGCGCAAAGGTAGGATGAGAAGGCTGGTCTCCTTTCGAGGTGTGATAGGATCACCCTCAACGATCGTAACGATCAAAGACGGGC
>JAFGFN010000029.1 GCA_016931035.1 Candidatus Sumerlaeota bacterium | reverse complement strand
CCCAGGGCGACGCTCGCTTTACTCGCTCTGCCCTGGGCTTTACTAGAGCCGCGCCTTCGGCGCTCAGGAACTTCTCACACACGCTCTAAGGAATGCCGACCCTCCCGTTTTCCAACGAATCCCCTATTTTTCTGGACTTGAACCGCCTGTACAGTGCATATTCCAATCTGTCAGCGACGCGTGAGGATTGACGGCGCCCGGAAAGCGCCTCGGGTTTCAGGGCGGCAGCCCGCGCTCGATGCTTCGCAAACGTCTCGTCGAGTTTCGGAGAAAGGAAGGGCCAGACTATGGTGCGACACACTCCCGACGCGGCTCAACATCCGCGAGTGCTCGAGCTGGCGAGACGCCTCAAGGAACATCGCATCGACTGGCGACACGTCCAGACCGGCGACTGGTTCTTCGTCGGCGGGACGCAGCATGTCGTCATGCGAAGCGAGGAGCAGGACGGCAAAGTCGTCCTTTTCAGCCAAGCCGGCACCTCTCACCCGCTGGACCAAGTGGTTCTCGTGCCTCATCTGACCCAGTGTCGCGAATGGCTCATGGAAAAAGACTACGACCTGACGATCGAAGACGCCGACGACGGACAAGTCAAAGCCATCGCTCACCGCCGCCACACCGATTTCAGAGTCGAACGCGTCGAACCCAACGACTTGGCCGCCGTCTATGCCGTCATGAACGAAGTGGTGGACATGATGCACTTCGGATGGGCCTGAAGCTCGGCGCGGCCCGGGCCTCCGCCGAATCGGCCTTGAGGCCGTAAGCCTCGAGAGCGCGACGCGCAAAGAGACCCCTCACACCCGCCCCGCCCCCTCGTCGGCGCAAGAGCAACCGGAAGGTTGCACTCCGAACGCCCCATTTCGAAGTTGACGGAACACTAGATCGCGGGCGCGGCGTCGGGCGCGCCTTCGGGTTCGAGTTCGGAAGGTTTCAGGATCGCCAAGAGACTGCTCTCTTCGCAGACGTAGAGAAAACCGTCGGCGCCGAAGGCCAGCGCCTCGATATCGTCGCCCGGTATGCCCCATTGCCGGATCGTCTTGCCGTCCGCGGTCATTTCGAAGAGCCGGCGATCTCTCTCGGAGAAGGCCAGCAGCGTCTTGCCGTCCGCCGAAACCGAAAGGTCGTCCAAGTGAAGTCGGCTCACGTCGGCGATCGCCACCGCCTCGGCCCGCCCGACTCCTTCCGGCGTCTCGCTCAGGCGGATCTCGATCAAGTGCCGCGATCCGTTCTTCTCCACCCCGAACAGGCGGATCGTTCCCGCATCGTTCACAAAGGCCATCCCTTCGATGTCGGCTTCGCTCGCGCCCTGGCTCGCGCCGCCGCTCCCTTTCCTCCGCGTCACGGCGTAGGTCCGGATGGCGGTCAGAGCGTCGGGGTCGACCTCGATAAGGCGGCGGTTCTCGATGTCCGACACGTAGAGCCGGCCCGACTCGGGATCGGCCGCGACGGCCTCCAGGTGGCCGTCGAGACGCGACTGCCCGAGGATCCGCCCGTCCAGGTCCGTCTCGGCGATCTCGCCGCCCTTGCCCACGGCGAACAACGTGCCGCGCCCCGGGTGAAAACACACGCCCGCGATGTCGTCGATCAGTATCCCGCGCAACCGATGCCCCCCCTCGGAGGCGTCGTTTGTGAGGACGTAGTACCGCCGGTCGCGAAAATCGGCCGACCCGCCGACGAAAAGCGACACCTCGGGCATCGCGATGAAGTGCTTGAGATCCGAGTCCTTGACCAACAGATCCACGTCCGAGCGCCGCGCCAACCGGACCCGCAGCCGGTCCAAGTCCGCCTGTTCGTCGTCCGAGAGATCGAATCGCTCACGAAGATAGAACATCAGGCGCGGATCTTCGCTGTCGACGATCACCAGCCGGTCGTCCGCGTCCACCGCCCGGTCGGCCTCGCGGGCGAGGGCGCGCGGCGAGCGTTCCGAGTCCATGAACTCGGTCGCCACGCCCGAATAGATCGCCATCGCCGCCAGAAGCAGGAAGACGACCGCGGCCAGCACGCGGCCCAAACGCATCCCGAGGATCATCCCTCCGAACTGGGCGCCTCCGCAGTCTTCTTCGACCTCGACCGGCGCCAATCTGCAAATCCACCGCCACAAGCAATCCCCGATGAGAATCGCGACCCAAGGCGACAGCGGCAACAGATAATAGTCGCGTTTGTCGGGAAGCAGCGACAGAGCCCCCACCCCCACTGCGACGACGCACAGCGAGAAGACGGCTAGGGCGTCCGACGTCGAACCCAACCTGACCGCCGCCCCTCCCGGCCCCGCTTTCCTCGTCCGCGTCTCTGCGCCGCCGGCCTCCGCCTTTTCCGCCGGCGTCTCGCCGTCGCCCGACGCATCGTCGCCCGACGCATCGTCGCCCGACGCATCGTCGCCCGACGCATCGTCGCCCGACGCCGCCCGCCACCGGATCGCCAAATGCCAGGCGACGAACGGCAGAAGAAGCGACCACGGGAGCAGGTTGCTCGGCAGCTCGCGAAACAGGTAGTACCAGGGCTTGGCGTGACGCAAAGGCTCGGTCAGATGCCACGCCTTCCACGCCATCCGCCCCTCCTGCGCAAACGCCAACGCCGTCCAAAGGGCAAACGGCCCCGCCGCCAGGGCCAACCCCGCCCAGGGTCTCGTCTTCATCATCCCTCGACCCACGCCGCGCGGCCCGAACTGAAAGACGCCATAGACCCCGGCCAGCAGAACCGTCAGGAGAAGCGGCGCCGGGCCCCGCGCCAGGACCGCGAGCGCCAGCCCGCCCCAGAGCAGAACCCATCTCGAGCGGTGGAAGACTCTCGCCCGCATCGAGTCGAACAGCGCGCCCCAGGCCAACGTGAGGAACAGCACCGTGCTCGTGTCGGGCCCGACGCTCGTCATCACGTCCCAGTACTCGTAGCTGGTGGCCAGCACTGCCATGGCCAGCATGGCCGACCAGGGATTGAGCCAACGTCGAACCAGAACGAAAACCGCCGCCAACGCCGCCAAACCCGGCAACATGTTTGCCAGCCGCGCCGTCCATTCCGTCACCCCCCCGCCCAGCGCCGACACCGCCGCGATCCACCAGAACATCAACGGCGGCCGCTCCGCCGCTCGCACCGGCCCGATCCGCGGCATCAACCACTCCCCTTCGAGAACGCTTCGCGCCCCGAGCGCATAGTACGCCTCGTCGCGGCCCCAAAAGCTCCGCTCGACCGCGTTCTGACCGCACACCAGGGCAAAGACGATCAGAAACGCCGCCAGAAGACGATATCCGCCCGACTTCTCGACCCGGATGTGCAGTCGCGCCGCCGTCTCGCCGATCCGCGGGTCCGCCTGCGGCTTCTCCGCCAAAACGAACACGCGGTCCGACATCTGCCCGACCGGCTCGATGCACAGCAGCACCAGCCCGGCCCGCGTCACCTCGTGCACGATCTCCGAATACGAGCAAAACCGCTTCGCCCGGTGCGCCCGGCGCTGACGCGCCACGCTCTGGATCAGGTTCTTCTGCCCCTTGATCGTCTCGTTGCTTTTGTACTGCACCAGAACGTAGCGGCGCGACGCCCCGGCCAGCGACCGCAACAGGTCGATCCGCTTCGCCTCGTCGAAGTAGTAGGCGAACCGCACGCACGCCACCAGGTCGGGCGTCTCGTCCAGCGCGTCGGCCAGGTGGAACGCGTCGCCTTGCGCCACCGCCCCCTCGACCCCGAGCGAACGATGCGCCTCGCGCGCCGCCTCCACCATCGGCTCCGAAAAGTCCACCCCCAGCACCCGATAGTCGCGCCCCCGCCAGAACGAGAACAACCGGCCCGGACCCGACGGCACGTCGCACACGGTCCGCACCCCGGTGGCCAGGGCCAGGCACCGCTCGAGGGCGCGTTCCTCGGTGCGGGTTTTCGCCAGCCCCAGCGGGGTGCGCGACACCCGGCACTTCATGTATTTCTCGGGATTGCGAAACTGAGGATACTTCGTCTTCTTCTCTTTGACCAACTCGCCGCCTCTCACTTCTCAAAATCGGCGAACGGACTTCTCGTCCGTGTTCGCCAAGGCAAAGCGGATTATCGTCTTCCTGGTCGATGTGCGCAATCGAAATGCCCGAAGCCGAAGCCGAGCGATCGCAAGATCCCTCGCCAAACGAACAACCCCCTCGCGAGGAGGGGGTTGAGGGCCAGAGGATCCGTGGGTTGGCCAGCCCTGCGCGTTCTGTGGATCCAAACCTTGTTATGGAAAGAACCCGCAGATGGGCGCATCTTGATTAGGCAACGTTGTCCAGTTCCCAGATTTCGTCCCAGTCGTCGTTGCGGCGGGCGAGTTCGAGTTCCACGAGTG
>JAFGFN010000005.1 GCA_016931035.1 Candidatus Sumerlaeota bacterium | reverse complement strand
GCGGTGACCCCATTTGCTCACGACATTTCTGTCCTTTGTTTTCAATATCGAGACGAAGATCGCGCCTTTCTGTTTTGGACAAGAGTGGTTCTCATTCTTGATTCTTGTCTTCGTCTTCCCGAATCGACTCAGACCGAGAGCCCGACGTCCTGCATCGCCTGGCGCAGTCTGGCTCGAGCTCCGTCGGTGATGGTCACCAGCGGCATCCGCACCTCGCCGCCGCAGAGCCCCAGCATCTCCGCCGCGGCCTTGACCGGAATCGGGTTCGATTCGACGAAGAGAGCCTGGCACAGGGCGAAGTACTTCTTGTGCATGGCGAGCGCCTCGTCCCACTTGCCCGCCAAGGCGGCGTTGACCAGGTCCGACGTCGCGCGCGGAGCGATGTTCGCCAACACCGAGATCGCCCCCTTGCCCCCCAGTCCGACGATGGGAAGGTTCATCGAGTCGTTGCCCGAGAGCACCGCGATGCCGCACTTCGACACGACGGCGCTGGTGTAGTCGATCGACCCTTCGGCGTCCTTGAGGGCGACGATCCCAGGCACCTCGCTCAAACGCGCCACGGTTTCGGGCGAAACCGAGCTGCCCGTGCGCCCCGGGCAGTTGTAGACGACGATGGGCATCCCGGTCTCTTCGGCAATCATCTTGTAGTGCTGGTAGATGCCTTCCTGCGTCGGCTTGTTGTAGTAGGGCGAGATCAGGAGCGCCCCGTCGGCGCCCAACTGCTTCGCCGCCATCGTCAGCTCCAGCGCCTCGGACGTCGAGTTCGAGCCCGTCCCCGCAATCACGGGGACGCGCGTCCGCACCCGTTCGATTGTGAAGCGGATCACTTCGCGATGCTCCTCGTGCGACATCGTCGCCGACTCGCCGGTCGTGCCGCACGGCACGATGCCGGCCGTGCCGTGTTCGATCTGGAACTCGATCAGTTCGGCCATGGCGTCCTTGTCGAACCGGGCGTTCTTCCACGGGGTGATGACGGCCACGATGGATCCTTGAAACATGGTCTCGCTCCTCGCGTTTTTGCGATTCGGCGTGAGCGTTTGCGCTCACGCGGTCCGTAGAGATGCGACTCCGGGACGAACGGTCGGCGGTTTTGGTCGCCTTATCGAGAACGCCGAACCCGCGGGCGCAATCGCCCTCCATCGCTCGACGGATCGTTCCTATGAGGATAATCCATCGTCCGCCGAGAATCGTCAATCCTCAATCGAAAAAAAGCCTTGCGGGGCGAGGCGTTATCCGAGAGATTTGGTTCTATTCCCAGCGTCCTTTCCCCGGCGCAGCCGAGAAGGTGTCGCTCAGTCGTATCGGGAAGCATTGCCGTTGGCGAGGGAGTGTCGAACATGCCGAGGACCTTGATTACGGGCGGAGCGGGTTTTCTGGGATCGCACCTGTGCGAGAAGTTGTTGAACGCGGGTCATGACGTGATCTGCATGGACAACCTCTCGACGGGGCGAATCGAGAACATCGAGCACATCCACTGCCGAGAGTTTCAGTTCATTCACCAGGATGTGACCCAGTACCTCTACGTCGACGGCCCGATCGACTACATTCTCCACTTCGCCTCGCCCGCGAGCCCGCTCGACTATCTCGAGATGCCGATCCAAACCCTCAAGGTCGGCTCGCTCGGCACGCACAAGACCCTCGGCTTGGCCCGCGCCAAGAAGGCGACGTTCCTCCTCGCCTCGACCTCGGAGGTCTATGGCGATCCCGAAGTTCATCCTCAGAACGAGGAATACTGGGGCAACGTCAATCCGATCGGGCCGCGCGGGGTGTACGACGAGGCCAAACGGTTCGCCGAGGCCATGGTGATGGCCTATCACCGCTACCACGGGATCGACACGCGGATCGTCCGGATATTCAATACGTTCGGCCCGCGCATGCGGCTCGACGACGGACGGGTCGTTCCCGCCTTCATCGAGCAGGCGCTCACGGGCCAGCCCCTCACGGTTTTCGGCGACGGCAAGCAGACGCGTTCGTTCTGCTTCGTCGAGGACACGATCGAGGGGATCTATCGTCTCCTCATGTCGAACGAAACGACCCCGGTCAACGTCGGCGCGACGGCGGAAATGACGATTCTCGATTTCGCTACGAAGATCATCGAACTGACCGGCGCCAAGAGTCCGTTGATCCACAAAGACCTTCCCGTGGACGATCCCAAGACCCGCTGCCCCGACCTGTCGAAAGCCAAACGCATCCTCGACTGGGAGCCGCGCGTGCCGTTCGAGGAGGGACTGCGTCGGACCATCGATTTCTTCCGCGACAAGGTCTGAACGATTTTGGATTGCGGATCTCCGATTGCGGATTGTCGAGAACCCACTTAGGATCCCTGAGGGCGAATCGGCGGAGATTTCCCGCCTCTTTTCGAATCCGAAATCCGCAATCCGCAATCCGAGATTGCTTTCATGGATTGGTTCAAAAAAGCCTTCGGCCCTCTCTATCCCGACGTCTACGGCCATCGCGACGAGAACGACGCGCGACGCGCCGTCGATTTCCTCGAACGCCATTGCGATCCGCGCGGCGAACGCGTCCTCGATCTCTGTTGCGGGGCGGGACGCCACGGTCTCGAATGGCTGCGGCGCGGGCGCGACAACATTGTCGGATTCGACCTCTCCGAGACCCTGCTTTCCGAGGCCCGCCGATCGTGCGAAGAGGAAGAATTGTGCTTCCCGCTCGTACGCGGCGACATGCGGTGTCTCCCCTTCGCCGACGGCGCGTTCGCCTTGGTCGTCAATCTCTTCACGAGTTTCGGCTATTTCGCCTCGGACTCGGAGAACGAACTCGTCTTCGCCGAAGTCGGGCGCGTCCTCCGGCCCGAATCGGGACGGTTGGTTCTCGACCATATTCACCCGCCCTGGCTCCGCGGGCATCTGGAACCCGAAACCCGCCGCACAACCTCGGGGGGACTCGACGTGCGCGAAACCCGCCATATCGACGAGACGCGTCGTCGTGTGGTAAAACGGGTCGAGGTTCTGGGAGGCGCGGCGACCGGCGACGTCCCTCACGAATGGACCGAAAGCGTTCGTTTCTACGCGCCCGACGAGATCGAGGAGATCGGGCGGCGCCACGGATTCGGAATCGAGAGCGCCCACGGCGACTTCGACGGCTCTCCCCTCTCGAACGACTCGCCTCGGGCGATCTATCGACTGGTCGTGGCACGGGCGTCCCGCCCGTGATTCTCGGGTCCTGCACGGGCGTCATGACCGTGGAATGACTGAAGACGATGGGCGGGACGCCCATGCCACGATAGTAAGGAATTCGTTCATGACCGACGCGCGTAAATACTGGAACGGCAACCTCGATACGGACAACCTGTCGAGAAAGCGTCGCACGACCGGCGCCTCGGAATTCGAGGAATCGCTCGCTTTCGCCTCGACGCCCGAATTCGAATGGCTCCGCCGACGCGCGGACAACGTCGAAGGTCGTCTCCTGATCGATCTCGGCGGCGGAGTCGGAATGCACGCCATCCTCTGGGCCCAAGCGGGCGCGAGGGTCGTCGTGGTCGATCCCGCCCTCCGACGCATGCACCTCCTGCGCCGGATTGCCGACCAAGCGGGCCTGGCGGACCGCATCCGATTCGTCGCCGCGGCCGCCGAAGCGCTCCCCCTCCGGAGCGACTCGGTTGGAGTCGTCTTCACGAAATCCGTCCTCATCCACACCGACCTGCCGCGCGCCGCGGCGGAGATCCACCGCGTCCTCGAACCTCGCGGACAAGGGCTCTTCATCGAACCTCTCAACCGCAACCCGCTGATCCGGCTCTATCGCCTCCTCTTTGCCCCGCGCATCTGGAAACGCATCACGCGCTATTTCGACCGTTCGGCCTTGAGCGATCTTCGAGCCCCGTTCGGCCGCCTCCGTTGGAAGGCGTTCTACCTCGCGAGCGCGTGGAGTTTCGTGTGGCAGTACGGTCCGTTCGGCCTCAAGAACCTCGGGCGCTTCCAAGAAAGCCTGGCGCGCTGGCGCCGCGTCGATCGCCGCGTCCTGAGCCGCTTCCCCCGTTTCGAACCCTGGTCCTGGTTCGCGTCGATCGAGGTGCGCAAAGGCGAGTAACCGTCGATACTTTTCATGATTCGCGAGAACCGGCTGGAGCACAACTCCGCCCGAATGTTTCGTCGCTCTTCGCCCGGTTTGTGAGTTGACAGCGCGGCGAAGAAGTATTACTCTTACGAGTAGGATTAAGGAGGCCGCCATGAGAGTGACAACCAAAGGCCAAGTGACAATCCCCCGTGACGTGCGCGAGCGCCTCGCGATTCTTCCGGGAACGGAGGTGGAATTCGTGGTGGAAGGGAAGACCGCGCGGGTCGTGCCGACCAAGCGTTCCCAGGGGCGAGGTCGAAAAATAGTGGAGAGGCTTCGCGGACGAGGAACCGTCCGGATGACCACGGATGAGATCATGGCATTGACTCGAGGCGCACGATGACGGGCACGATGATAGACAGCAACGTTCTTCTTGACGTCCTCACCGAGGACGCGAGATGGCTGGACTGGTCTTCCTCCGCCTTGGAGAGATGCGCGAACGAGGGAAGTCTCTACATCAATCCCGTTATCTACGCCGAGGTCTCCATGAGGTTCCGACGAATAGAAGACGTGGAATCCAGCCTGCCGCGCGAGGTGTTCGCGCGGCTTCAGATTCCGTTCGAGGCTGCGTTCCTGGCCGGCAAGGCGTTTCTCGCCTATCGCAAGAGGGGGGGCGCCAGGACCGCGACCCTTCCGGATTTCTTCATCGGCGCCCATGCCGCAATCGCCGGACTTCGTTTGTTGACGCGCGATGCCAGACGCTACCGAACCTGTTTCCCGTCTCTTCACCTGGTTTCTCCCGGCGACTAAGCCTCTGAGCGAGGGACTACCGAATGTACGACCAAATCGCCCAGAACAAGCGCAACTCGATCTTCCTCGCCGGGGGAATGTTCTTCCTGTTGGTTTTCGTCGGCGCCGCCATGGGGATTCTGGCCGCCGGGCAAGGCGGCGGAGGCAATCCATACGTTCCTTCATTGGCGGGAATGATCATCGCGGGATTCGTCGCGTCGGTCATGCTGTTGGTCAGTTGGTTCGGCGGACGCGGCATCATTCTCGGCGTCAGCGGGGCGAAAAAGATCGACCACAACGACCATCCGCAGCTGTTCAACGTGGTCGAGGAAATGGCCATCGCCGCCGGGGTGAAAATGCCCGACGTCTACCTCATCGACGATTCGGCGCCCAACGCGTTCGCCACCGGACGCGACCCCGATCACGCCGCCGTCGCCATCACGACCGGCCTGTTGGAGAAGCTCGACCGCGACGAACTCCAGGGCGTCATGGCGCACGAGATGTCGCACGTCCGCAATTTCGATATCCGTTTCGCGATGCTCATGGCCGTCCTGGCGGGAACCATCGTCCTCATGTGCGACATGTTCTGGCGCATGGCGTTCTATGGCCGGGCAGGACGGAGCCGCTCGTCGCGCTCGGGCGGCGGACGCGGCGGCGGAGGGCAAGTCCAGGCGGTTTTGATGATCGCGGCCATTCTGTTGGCGGTTCTGGCGCCGATCATCGCCAAGATCATTCAACTCGCCCTCTCGCGCCAACGCGAGTACCTGGCCGACGTGTCGGCCGCCGAACTCACCCGCTACCCCGAGGGGTTGGCCCGCGCGCTCGAGAAGATCTCGGGCGACACCGACGTGCTCGAGGCGGCCAACCGCGCCACGGAGCATCTCTATATCGTCAGCCCGGTCATGGCGATGCGAGGACGCGAAGCCAGCGTCTTCAGCACGCACCCCCCCGTCGCCGAGAGGGTGCGCCGGTTGCGCTCGATCGTGCCCGCGGCAAGCGGGGCCTAGTTCATTCGGACAAGAGGCGACGAAGGGCGCACGACGCTCCTGGTCTCCCCGTCCCCGCCTGGCGCACTTCCTTCTAACCTCCCGAGAAGACTCGCCCGATGAATACATTGGGGGATCGCGCGGGTCCGCATCAGTCGAAGATCCTCTTCATCGAAAACGGTTGACAAGACGGGGGGCCCCTGTTTTCATCGGGGACGGATTTGAAGACTTGGCCCGCGGATTCTTCGGCCGTGGATTCTTCGGCCGTGGATTCTTCAGACGCCCACCCGTTCGCGAACCCCGAGCAGCCGGCCCGACGCAAGACTTCGACGCGACGGACGTGAGGCTCGCGAAATACTAGGACTATGAGGAGCGTTATGAGACTCAAGACGATCGGCGTTGTCGGAGCAGGCACGGCGGGGAAAAGCATCATCCGTTCCCTCGCCGGATCGGGGATGGATGTCGTTTTCTGCGAGATCGACGAGCAGAAAGTGGAAGACGCGCTTCGCGAGATCTCGGAATCGCTCGACCAGGAAATCGCCCGCTGGGGGGTGACGGCCAACGAGAAGCGGCTGATTCTCTCGCGCGTCAAGGGAACGACCGACATGCGCGACATGGCGGGGGCGCAGGTCGTGATCGAAGTCACCCCGGGCGACATCGAGGAGAAACAACTGTTGTTCGAGTCGATGGACAATCTGTTTCCGCCCGACACGGTGCTGGTCAGCAATTCCGCCACCCTCTGCATCTCCGACGTCGCCAAGCGAGCGGCGCACCCCGACCGCATCGTGGGGATGCATTTCTGTCTGCCCGTTCCTCGGCGCCCGATCGTCGAAATCGTCCAGGGACAGGATACCTCGGAACGCTCGATGGAGACGGTTCGTCTGTTGGCCAAGATCCTGAAGAAGACCGTCCTCGAAGTGTTCGAGATGCCGGGCCTTGTCACGACCCGGATCATGATCCCCTACATCAACGAAGCCATTCACATCGTCATGGAGGGTTTGGCCGACCCCGAACAGGTGGACGAGGCGATCCGCCTCGGTTTCAGCCTTCCGATCGGGCCCCTCGCCATGGCCGACCAGATCGGGCTGGACATTCTCCTCGAGGACATGGGACGGCTCTACAAAGCGTTCGGCACTCTCAAGTACCATCCGTGCCCGCTTCTCTGGCGTATGGTGCGCGAAGGCCACTTGGGCGTGAAGACTCGCCGAGGGTTCTTTCTCTACGACGAGAACGGAAATCGAACGGGGTGTCCTTCGCCGACATTCTAGCCCCGCGACGAGTTGTGGGGCTCGCGTAACATTCTGACGGGAGCGATTGTCAATGAAAGTGCTGGTTGTCAACTGCGGCAGTTCCTCGCTGAAATTCCAACTCATCGAGACCGATCCTCAACGAATCGAGACCGGATCGGAGGCGGTGCTCGCCGAGGGGATCGTCGAGAAGATCGGCCAGGCCGAATCCACGATCCGCTACTCGAACCACAAGGGGGGAACCGTCAAGGAGAAACCGGTCATTCTCGAGCACAGCGCGGCTGTCGAGAAGGTCATCTACCACCTGACGCACGCCAAACACGGCGTGATCGAGAAGGTCGAGGACATCGAGGCCGTCGGCCACCGCATGGTGCACGGGGGCGAGAAGTTCAGCGCCTCGGCCGTGATCACGCCCGAAGTGCTTGCCAAGATCCGCGAATGCGTTCCCCTGGCGCCCTTGCACAACCCGCCGAACATCCTCGGCTACGAGGTCGCCTCTCAGGTTTTGCCCAATATCCCCCACGTGGCGGTGTTCGATACGGCGTTTCATCAATCCATGCCCGACCACGCCTACATCTACGCCCTCCCCTACTCCCTATACGAGCGGTTCCAGATCCGCCGCTACGGCTTTCACGGCTCGTCGCACCGCTACGTCACGAGTCGCCTTGAGAAGCTGACCCAGACCCCTCGGGCCGAGATGAACATCATCACGGTGCATTTGGGCAACGGTTGCAGCATGGCCGCAATCGCCGGGGGGCGATCGATCGACACAAGCATGGGAATGACGCCTCTCGAAGGGCTGGTGATGGGAACGCGCGCGGGCGACATCGACCCCGCGATCATCTTGTTCCTCATGGAAGCCGAGAACCTGGAGCTGGATCAGGCCAACAACCTGCTGAACAAGCATAGCGGGCTGTTGGGCCTATCGGGCCTCGGCAACGACATGCGGGAACTCGAGTTGGCGTTGGATAGCGGCGACGATCGCGCCCGCCTGGCGATCGACGTCTTTTGCTACCGTATCCGGAAGTACATCGGCGCCTACGTGGCGGCCCTCGGCCACGTTCATCACATCGCCTTCACGGCGGGCATCGGCGAGAATTCGGTCCTGGTTCGCCGCAAGTGCTGCGAGAACCTGCAGGGCCTGGGTATCGACTTCAGTCACGAACGCAACGAAGCCCTGAACCGGAGAGAAGGACTCATCAGCGCCGAAGGCTCGCGCGTCAAGGTCTGGGTCGTCCCTACAAACGAAGAATTGATCATCGCACGCGACACAATGCGATGCGTGCTGGAGTAGCCGTCGCTGCCCGCATGCGGCCGCTGGCCGGGCCGCGAAAAAAACACCCCGCCCAGACCGCGCCACGGCCCGCTCGAGGCCCCGTTGGGGCATCGCAGGAGCCCCGCAAGCGGTGGGTATCGTGTGAAAAACAGTTGCCCATGGCCGGCCGGGAAGATATACATTCAGCGAGGGAGCGGCGCGACACCCGCGGCTGAGGGTAGGGCGAGACCCGTCGTGCGTCGCTTTCACTTTCCCGCCGCACAAGGACAGCGAATCCATGGCCATCAAGTTCGGGAAACGCGAGAAGATCATCGTCGGCGTCATCATCGGCGTGGGGGCCGTCTTCGGAGTCCACACCGGGGTGTTCCAATCCAGGGCTAACCTGCGCGAGCAGGTCACCCAGGAATACGAGTCGCTCAAGGCGACCGTCCAGAACCTCCCCCAGCAAAGAGATCGCGCAAAGATCGAGCAGATCCGGGCCGCGACCGATAGAGACCTCGATGTCCTCTGGAAAACGATCCTGCGCATGGATATCCTCTTCCCCAACTACCTCATGCCTCCGCCGGGACCGACGCCTCCGTCCGACGCGACCAACGAGACGCAGGTCGCGGCATTCACCGCCGCCATTCAGGATTGGCAGAAGGCGGTGAAGATGCATGAGCGCGTCAATGCCGCCGTGTTGGCCGAGCATATCGACCGCCTGATCGAGATGCGAAAGGCCTACGAAGCCGGAAAGTCGTGGCGAGGCGACGTCTTGGCCTTCGGGGAGGACAAGTCTCAAGGAAAGACGATGAGGCTCGACTTTCTCGGTCCGGAATGGATCTGGCTCCCCTTCCTAGAGCCCTGGGACAACGTCGCGCCCTCACTCGGCGGCGTCCCCGTCCCAACTCCCGCCGGAGGGGAAGCGAGGGGATGGGACGTCCCCGTGGACTTGCCCCAGTACCCCCTCAACCTGCGCGAGAAACCCGTGCTGAAGGATGCGCTCCAGAGACTCTACGATTCGTGGAACGTGCTCACGTATCTCTCCGAGGACTCTCCCGACTACGAGAACAAGCGCCAGATGTGGCTCTACCAGCTCAGCACGATGGGGCTCAACGTGGATCGACTGGTCCAGAGCGAGACCGACCTGGGACCTGCGATTCCTTCGATCGTCCAGCTGGCATGGGCCCACATGATCTGGAAACAAAAGGCCCCGGACGAAGTCATTCGCTTTGGGAACGTCGATCTCACCTACGACATGCTCAAGAGCATGTTCGCCTTCGTGTTGCCCGATCCGTTCGTCGTGTTCCCGTTTCTGCGCGCGGCCGAGGCCCTCGAGAGGATCGTCCCCATCGCCCGCAAGAGCGGCGTCGACAATATCGTCTGTGTCGAAATCCCCGGAGGAGCCGAAAAACTCCGCACCGTGGGTCTCTACCTCGAGAACGAAATCGTCGAGGCAAAGAAGGCCGGCGCCCCCGCCGCTACGCCGAGACCCAAGGGCCAGCACCTGATCTCGACGATCGCGGGCACCCCGGCGCGCGCCCCCGGCGCCGGCCCGACGGGTATTGCCTCGCTCCCCGCTCCTCCGCCTCTGAACCAACAACCGGGCGATCCGCAGTACGCGATTCTTATCAGAATGATCTATGTCGCCAGCAATGAGGCTTCCGTGAGATTCCTCTATAATCTCGTCAACGATCCCCGCGGGTTCCGGATCGACGGAGCGAGAGTCTACGCGGGAGAGGGCAACCAAGTGTGGGTCGACTTGATGATCGACGTCAACCTGTTGTTCACGGATATCACCGCCCTCGATCCGAATGCGCCGGGGCGGCTCACGGATGCCGCCACGGGCGAGCCGCTCTCCGAAGTCGGCCGGCAACTCTACGCCGAACACAAAAGACGACTGGCGGAGCTGAACCTCGACATAGAATCTGTCATCCAGAAGACCCTGGCCGAGTCCGAAATCGCCACGGAAACCATGACCATTCCCGGGTTCACAACGGAGACGCTTCAGGCAGCCGGCGTCGCGCCGACAGCCGTTCCGGCCGCGGCGGAACCCGAGGCGACGACGTCGACCGCCGAGAGCGCCGGAGACCGGGGAACGAACTGACCGGTTTCCCTTGGGCGATGGAGTGCCCCATGGAAGAAACAATCGACGAATTCCTCAAACTGAAGTCGTTTGCCGTCTTCGGCGCATCGGACAGCCACGACTGCTCGGGATATCGAATTGTCCAGCAGCTCGCGAAAAAGGGCTACACCGTCTACCCTATCAACCCTCGAATCGCCAAGATCGGATCGATGAAGTGCTACGGCACTCTCGACGAGCTCCCCGTCGTTCCCCAGATCGTCGTCATCAACCTCCCTCCCGGCCCCGCACTCGAAGTCATGAAGTCGGGCCTCGTGCATGGCGTTCGACGGTTCTGGCTCCAACCGGGCTCCGAATCCGACTCCGTCCTGACGTTCCCAAGCGAGAACGGTCTCCAGACCGTTCACTCGCGCTGCCTCTACAAATGCCTGGGAGGCAAGTTGTGACCCGAAGCGCCGGGCCACGTCGTCGCCCAACCTTTTCGCACCGCCTGGAATACGTTTGTCTGCGAATCGCAACCGCCGTGTTTGGCGGCTTGTCTCCCGCCGTTCAACGCGCGACGGCGCGGTTTCTGTCGTGGGTATGGTTCTACGTCCTTCCGCTCCGCAAGAGGGTCGTGCTGGAGAACCTCGCGCGCGCTTTTCCCGACCGGCCTTTTCGCTGGCGGCGCCGCACGGCGCGCCGCTGTTTCCAACACTTCGTTCGGATGATGGGTTTCGAGTTTCCCGCCATGTTGCGGTTCGACAAGGCCGACTTCCGCCGTTGGCTCCCTGCGATCGAGGGAATGGAACACTGCGACGCCGCGGGAGGGGACACGCGGTCGTGGATCTTCGTCAGCGGCCACCTGGGCAACTGGGAACTCGGCGTCGCTCGACTCGCCGTCGTCGAAGGTCAACGGACCACCGTCCTGGCCAAACCCTTGCACAACCCGCTGGTCGAACGCGACGTGGCCCGCGTGCGCCGCGAGCGCGGCTACGACGTGGTCTACACGCGCGACAACATGCGACCCGTCGTCACGGCGGTCCGCCAGGGACGCGCTCTCGCCTTTCTGGCCGATCAGGACGCGCGCCGCGCCGGCATCATGGCGCCGTTTTTCTCCGTCCCCGCCTCGACGGCCACGGGACCGGCCTACTTCGCCCATCGCCTGAACCTTCCCATCGTGGTCGGGTTCTGCGTGCGAGACAAGGGGACGGACGCCTACCGGTTGCGTTTCTACCCTCCGATCGTTCCCAATCCCGAAGCCGACCGGGAAACCGAAATCGAGCGACTGACTCGTGCCCACGTCGCCCTGCTCGAACAGGCTATTCGCGAGGCCCCCGAGCAATACTTCTGGTTTCATCGACGCTGGAAGACTCAGCCGCGAGAAGCGAAGCGCAAGGTTTGACCGGTCGCCGACGTTCAACCGCACACCGAATTTCCCTTGACCGCTCGAATCCTGCCGCCTACGTTGGCACACGGGCGCGTGTTTGCCCCGAGAGAAGAAACCCCGGGTGGACTGAATCCATGTCGCGCGTTTCGGCCAACGACATCAAGAAGATCTTCCGCGAACTCGAACGAAGCGGCGGCCGTGAAGCGCCCACGGATCGGATTCTGCTCACCCTGGCCAACCACGACGCCGCAGTCCGCATGTTGGCCGACGTTCATCGCGACCTGACGGAACTCGAAATCCGGAGCCGCATGGCGGCTCTGGCACGTCTTCTGGACCAAATGAGGGCGTGGGCCGACCCCGCCGCGCGGGAATCGACCGCCGAGCGCTCGGATTCCCCGGCAACCGAACCGCGGAGCCCGGGCGCCGACACCGCTCCTCCGGAGCCCTGGGAGATCGAGAATCTCGCGGGACACGACAAGGTCAAGGTCTTCATCGACGGAGGCTCCAAGGGCAATCCCGGTCCCGCGTCCATCGGCGTGGTCATCAAGGACCTGGAGGACAAGACGCTGTACGAGGACGCCCGGTTCATCGGCAAGGCCACCAACAACCAGGCCGAGTACACGGCCCTGATCGCCGCGCTCCAAATCCTCCTTTCGCTGGATCGAGCGCCTCAAGCGTACTTCTTTTCCGACAGCGAACTCCTGGTGAGGCAAATGACGGGCGCCTACAAGGTCAAGAGCCCCTTGATCCAACCCCTGATCGCCGAAGCGCAAACGCTGCGTCGTCGATTGCCGACGTTTCAGATCGCGCACGTCCGTCGCGAGGCGAACCGTCGCGCCGACCAACTGGCCAATCTCGCCTACAAGCAGGCGCGCGACGCCGCCAAGATGTGAGCGTGAAAGGACAATCCCAGCATGTTGGACATCCATCTGTTCCGAAACGACCCCGACCGCGTGACCGAAGGTCTCCGCGCCAAGAAGGCCGATCCTTCGCTCGTCACCCGGGTCCAGGATCTCGATGCGCAGCGTCGCGATCTCACGTACCGCGCCGAGCTGTTGAAGAAGGAACGCAACGAAGCTTCCAAAGACGTCGGCAAGATACTGAAACAGGGCGGCGACGCCGAGCCGATCAAGGAGCGCGTACGTCAGATCGGGGACGAAATCCGCACTCTCGACGCTCAGGCGGACGAGGTTACGCGCCAACTCGAAGACATCCTCCTGGTTATTCCCAATCTGCCTCATTCCTCCGTGCCGGTCGGCCAGAGCGAAGAAGACAACGTCGTTGTCCGCGACTGGGGCGAGAAGCCCCGGTTCGACTTCGCCCCCAAACCCCACTGGGAACTCGGCGAGTCGCTCGATATCCTGGAACTCGAACGCGCGGCTCGAATGTCGGGGAGCATGTTCTTCGGATTGAAGGGACGCGGCGCCCGCCTTCAGCGCGCGCTGATCGACTTCATGCTCGACATGCACGTCGAGCGACACGGATACACCGAGGTCCGCGTGCCCTATCTGGTCAACCGCAAGACACTCACGGGCACCGGGCAGCTTCCCAAGTTCGAGAGCGACATGTATCGGATCGAAAGCGACGATCTGTTCCTGATCTCGACGTCCGAGGTGCCGGTCACGAATCTCCACGCGGGCGAAATCCTCGGTGCGTCCGATCTGCCGAAAACCTACGTCTGCTATTCTCCCTGCTTCCGGCGCGAGGCGGGCGCCGCGGGCAAGGACACCCGCGGCATGACCCGCACCCATCAGTTCGACAAGGTCGAAATGGTGCGGACCGTCCTCCCCGAAACCTCCTACGACGAGATCGAGAGCCTCCTGGGCCATGTCGAGGCGGTGCTCCGGGCCTTGGGATTGCACTATCGCGTCGTCGAACTGTGTACGGCCGACCTCTCGTTTGCGGCGGCCAAATGCTACGACGTCGAAGTGTGGGCGCCGGGCATGGAGCGCTATCTCGAAGTGAGCTCGTGCTCGAACTTCGAGGATTTCCAGGCGCGTCGCGCGGGGATTCGCTTCCGCCGCGAGAAGGGCGCCAAACCCGAGTTCCCCCACACCCTCAACGCCTCCGGAGTCGCTCTCCCCCGCCTGATGATCGCCCTGCTCGAGTCCAGTCAACAGGCCAACGGCTCGGTCTCCATCCCCGAAATCCTTCGTCCCTACACCCGGTTCGACCAGATCGCCTGAGCGGCGGCCGAACGCCAAGGGGATTTCAAAGTCGTGATCCGAGGACGAAACAAGGTTCACAGGCAGGCTGAAGCCTGTACTCTGAACGAGTTTTGAGTACAGGCTTCAGCCTGCTTCGATATCGAGACGCGACTCTGAAATCCTCCCGGGTCGAACGCATTGTTTCGCTTACGCAAAAACAGCCGGGTCCATTCCCGCTCTTCGAGAATGGACCCGGCTGCGTCAAACTCAGCCGCCCCCTGGCCGAGCGATAAAGCGATTGTCAGAAGTCCGTAGCGATTGGGGACCCCGAATACGGCTTGGATCTCGAGTTTGCCTGTCTGCTCCGGCGACATATCGCTCTGAAGCCAGAGCACTTCTCTCTGCGGTCAGGAGCCGGGTCTTTCCAGGATCGAGACCCGTCACAACCGATACGGAATTCTGACACGCGCTATAAGACACGTGTAGGGCTCAGCCGCCTTTCATGCCCAGTAGATCAGACGCGATTCGAAAGGCGACGAGAAGGCGTCATGGCGGGGCAGAACCCGGACCGCGAAACCGTAGCGGCCGCTCGATTCGCACCGGATGGCGCCGGCAAAGACGTGAACGCCGTCGACCGAGCGTTTGTACTCCAGATCCGAGGCGCGACCGTCGAGGATCTCTTCCTTGTTGCTGAGCGGACCGTGATAAATCTGAACGAGCACATCGGTCGGCTCGATGCCGCCCAACTGGATCGTGGCCTCGACCGGCATCTCCTCGCCGACACCAATCTCGGAATCGGTGCGTGCAACCAGGTCCCGCACCTGAATCTCGGACCAATGTTGCTTCATGCGTTTCTTGAAGTCCGCCAGTTGCGCCGCGCCCTTGAGATTGTCGGCGACCAGGCGAACGCTCTCGGCGGCGGCCGACATGTAGGGCCCCTCCAGGTAGTCGCGCAGCATGCGCGTGGCGCTGAAGCCCGGGCAAAGGACCTGGATGCTGGCTCTCATGCGCCGGATCCATTCGCGAGGCAACCCGTCGGCGCCGCGCTGGTAGAAGGTCGGTACGATCTCCTTCTCGAGCAGGTCGTAGATCGCCGCGCTTTGGATATCGTCTTCCAGGCTGACGTCCTTGTATTCCTCCCCCTGGCCGATCGCCCATCCGAATGAGGGATCGTACCCTTCGCACCACCAGCCGTCGAGAATGCTGAGGTTCAAGGCGCCGTTGGCCGCCGCTTTCATCCCGCTCGTGCCGCTGGCTTCGAGGGGACGACGCGGCGTGTTGAGCCACACGTCGACTCCCTGGAGCAAATAGCGCGCGATGTTCATATCGTAGTCTTCGATGAACGTCACGTGTCGACGCACGTCGGGATCGCGCATGAAGTGGATGAGTTGACGAATGATTTCCTTGGCGCTGTGATCCGCCGGGTGCGCCTTGCCCGCGAAAATGAACTGAACGGGACGCGTCTTGTCGGTCAGGATCTTCTTGATCCGCTCGGCGTCGCGAAGAAGGAGCGCGCCGCGTTTGTAGAGAGCGAACCGCCGGGCGAAACCGATGGTCAGCACTTCGGGATCGAGCACTTCGTCGGCCCTGCGAACCTCGTTCTCGGGCTCGCCGCGACGCAGGAGCTGATTTCTCAGGCTCCGCCGCGCGAAGGCGACCAGCCGCTCGCGCCGCCTTTCGTGGGTTCTCCAGAGTTCGGCATCCGGAATCTCGTCGGCCCGGGTCCACACCGATTCGTCCTCGGGGTTTTCGGCCCAGCGCGGTCCGAGGTAGCGGTCGTAGAGAGTCGCCATTTCCTGCGAGATCCAGCTGCGGATGTGGACCCCGTTCGTGATCGAGGCGATCGGCACTTCGTCCACGGGCACGCCCGGCCAAACCCGTCGCCACATGCCGCGCGAGACTTTCCCGTGGAGCTTGCTCACTCCATTGCAGTTCGCCGCCAGGTTCAACGCCAGTACCGTCATACAGAACGGTTCCTGGCGATCCTGGGGGTTCTGGCGTCCGAGACCGAGGAACGCCTGCGTATCGATCTTGAGGTGATTTTGAACGTAATCGCGGAAGTAGTATTCCGCCATCGAGGCCGGGAAGCTGTCGTTCCCCGCCGCGACGGGCGTGTGGGTCGTGAAAACATTGCCCGCCCGGACCGCTTCGAGCGCGGTCTCGAAACTCACGCTGTATTTCGCCATGAACCCTCGAATCCGTTCCAAGCCCAGGAAGGCCGAGTGCCCTTCGTTCATGTGGAACACGTCGGCGTGAATTCCCGCGGCTTCCAACGCTCGAATGCCGCCGATGCCCATGACGATTTCCTGCTTGATCCGCGTGTCCTGGTCGCCGCCATAAAGCTGCGCCGAGATCTCGCGGTCCTCGGGACGGTTGCGGGTCAGATTCGTGTCCAACAAGAGCACTTTGATTCGTCCGACGGCGACTTGCCAGACTTGCGCCGCCACGGCGCGATCGGGGAAATCGACCTGGATCGTCAGGGGGGAATTATCGGGGTTGCGCAGGAGGACGACGGGGAGATTGTAGAAGTCGTTCTCGGGATATATCTCTTGTTGCCATCCGTCGGCGTTCAGATACTGACGAAAATACCCTTGTCGATAGAGCAGGCCCACCCCCACCAGGGGAAGTCCCAGGTCGCTGGACGCTTTCACATGGTCTCCCGAGAGGACCCCCAGACCGCCGGAGTAGATCGGCAGGGTCTCGGAAATCCCGAATTCCGCCGAGAAATAGCCAACGGTCAGCGCGCCGGAGTTGCCGTGGGCCTGCTGAAACCAGCTGTTGCCCTGCGTGTAGTTGTCGAAACGCCGACAAGCGCGCTCGAGGTGCGAGAGAAAACCGTCGTCGCGCGAAATCTCGTCCAGGCGCTCTTGACGAATGGAGCCTAGCATCTTGATCGGGTTGTGGTATGTCGTGTTCCAGAGATCCCGGTCCAGGCGGACAAATAACGCCAGGATCTCGGGGTCCCAACACCAGTACATATTGCGGGCCAATTCGTCGAGTCTCTTCAGTGACTCAGGAAGACTGGGGACGACCGTGAAGGCATTGACTCTCATGTATTCCTCTCCATCGCTTCGAATGCCGGGCGAACGGCGCGACAAGTTCCCCGCATCGGGTGCGGGCTACTCAAGACTTTATCGGTATCGCACAGCGGTCTCCTAAGTCGATTCTCGTCGCACGCGCCCGTTTCGCGCAACTTCTTTCTCGGATGCGCCACACGAGAGGGGCCGTTTCCACGCCGGGCAGGCTCGCGGTCAGTCGAGTCCCTTGAGTCTTCTCAGTCGCTCCTCTAGGTCCAGGCGGAGCTTCTCGATTTCGCTCTCCGAGGCTTCGTCGGGCACCCGCAAGGGCTCCCCGTAGAGAACTCGGGTCGCACTGAAGGGCAGAGGCACCTCGATCCGATCGCTGTTAGGCTTGTGCGAACCGAACACCACGCAATGCGTCGAGCGAGCCGCGACGGGCAGAATCGCGAGGCCGGTTCGCCGAGCCAGAAGCAGAACGCCGCTCTGAACCACGAAACGCGCACATCGGCGCGACCCATCGACGGCAAGCGCCGCGAAATCGCTGGCGCCCATCGCGCTCGCCAGACGAACCAGCGCGCGTCCTCCGCCGTGGGTTGTCGAGCCCCGAATCGCCCGCGCCCCGGTCATTTCGAGAAATCGCGCCATCAGCTCTCCGTCGCGACCCGGGCTGGCCATGACGTAGAGAAAGCCCTTGCCGCGAGAGACGGAACGCCACTCCAGGGCCATGTGGAAGCTGTCGTCGTGCCAGAATGCCGCGATAAAACGCTGTCCTTGGGCCACGGCCTCCACAAACTGGTCCGACGCTCCGCCCCTACCCCGTCGAAGGGTCGCGCCAATGGCCCGGAACGCGACATAAGCCGCGGGGACGCCCAAACGGAGCGCGAACCAATCGCCAAGTCTCTTGAACCGCGAACGAGCCAACGACAAGACCCCCTTCCTACGCTACTCGCCACCGCCCAGGCCGCTCGGGCGACTAGGGCGCGGCACTCCAATTGTAGCCTAACACATTTCGGACGCAACGGCTTCTTGACATCGCCTCCCGTCCGTCGGCACACTGGGAACGCCGGGGCGTAGCGCCCACCCTCTCGCCCGAGGTCCGTTCTCATGCGCTGGCTGATCGCCGGAGTCCATTCTCTCGATAGCGTGATTCGCGTCACGACCTGGTACCTGGCGCGCCATCTCGCGACGCGCTCCGCCAAAGCCGACGCCGGACACCGCGTCCTCTACCTCCCCGCCCCGATCAGCCCTCTGCACTTCGCCTTGGGCCGCCGCGACCCGCGTTTCGTCGAGCGGCGTTCGTCGTATGGGGATCGGCCTCGCGTCAAAGAACACGGAATTCTCGAATACACGCCCTTGACGCTTCTCCCCGCGGTGAATCGTTTCCCCTTCGCCACGACGCCAGGACTGCGACGGTCCCTGGAGTTCACCGTCCCGCGCCTTCGCTCGGTCCTGCGACGGGCGGGGTTCGACCGGCCCGATGTCTTGGCCGTCAGCAACCTTCAATACGCCTATCTCGGCCCCCTTGTGTCGCCGCGTCTCCTGGTCTATCGCGCCGAAGACGACATCCGCGGCTTCTCGAACGCCGCCCCCTCGCTTGTCCGGGCCGAACTCGATCTGATCGAACGTTGCGATCTTTGTTTCGCCACCTCGGAGAATCTGGCTTCGAAACTCCGTTCGCGCGGCGCGCGCGACGTCCGGGTCATCCGAAACGGCGTGGACTGCGAGCGGTTTTTTTCGCCCGCACCCGAGGGCGACGCGGCGGACCTCGCGGCGATTCCTCATCCTCGGGTCGTCTATGTCGGCGCCTTGAGCGCTTGGTTCAACGACGAATGGGTTCGTCACGCCGCCGAACGTTTGCCTGATCGCCATTTCGTCCTGATCGGCCCCCGGGACGCCCCCCTGACTTCGCTCCGCGGACACCCCAACGTCCACCTCCTCGGGTCGCGTCCCGCCGACCGGATCCCCGCCTACCTTCAGGCATGCGACGTCGCTGTCATCCCTTTCCGGAGAAGTCCTCTGATCGAGTCCGTCTGTCCTCTCAAGCTCTACGAGTACCTGGCCGCCGGGATTCCCGTGGTCGCGGCGCGATGGAACGAGCTCGAACGCATTGCCGCGCCGTGCGATCTGGTCGACGATGCCGAGGGATTCGCTCGCGCGATCGAGTCGGCGCCCAACCGAAGACCGGCCGACGAACTGCGCGCCTTCGCCCGACGCAACGACTGGAACACGCGATTCTCCGAATTCGAACGAACCGTCCTGGAAACATCGACGGGGGAATAGCGGGGACTCTGTCGACTCCGAAACTAAGGTGTTTAGAGTACAACCTTCAGGCTGCTCTCGATCCGAAAAGAGCAGGCTGAAGCCTGTACTCAAAACACCACGCAATCCGTCACGAGGAAGTCCACAGACCACTAGGGCCGCGGCCGGATTTCGATCTCGAACAGAAGCGGCCAGCGTTTGCCCGTGACGAAAATCCGGCCCCTGTCGGCGTCGTAGGCAATGCCGTTCAGGACCTCCGCCCCAGCCGCCGCCGGATTCCGCCGATCCAAGAGTCCAGCCAAGTCGATCCAGCCGAGAACTCTTCCCGTTTCCGGATCGATCCGGGCGATCCTATCGGTCTGCCAGACGTTGGCCCAGATCTCGCCCCTCAAGTACTCCAGCTCGTTGAGACGCGGGACCGGGCGGCGGCCATCTTGAACACGGATCGAACCGACGACGGCGAACGTCTCGGGGTCCAGAAACCGGAGGGTCGACGTTCCGTCGCTCATGATGAGACGCTTGCCGTCGTGAGTCAGCCCCCATCCCTCGCCCGAGTACGAGAAGTCCCCTTTCGGGACAAACGTGTCCCGGTCATAGACGAATCCGACTCCCGACTGCCAGGTCAACTGGACGAGTCGATCTTGCCAGAGCGCGAGCCCTTCGCCGAAGTACCGGTCTTCGAGTCGATGGATGCGAAGGACTTTTCCCGTCTCGAGATCGACCTCGCGCACGCTCGACGCGCCGCGCAGACCCGTGCCTTCGAACAGCCTTCCATCGCGAAAGAGCAGCCCCTGCGTGTAGGCCTTCGTGTCGTGCGGGTAGGATTTCACCACGCGGCAGGCGTAAACCGGCGTCGAGACGCGCCGTCGTCCGTGCTCCAGGACCAGCGCCAGGACCAGAAGCGCCGCCATCCCGACAAACGTCGCGGCGATCCTCCGTGCGCGCGAACCCGGCGAGCGCGACGCCTCTTCCTGCGTCGGCCTGCGCTCGCGCGTCTTGTTGCGAGAGAGTCGGCGACGCGAGGAACTCACGGGACGATCTGACCCCGAATCTCGCGGTAGAGCATCATGGCGGGACTGCCCGCGAACGAGATGGCGAGCCAGGCCGCCTCCTCGATTTCGTCGAGCGGAATGCCTTCGTCGAGTGCCTTCCGCATGTGTATCTTGAGGCAAGGTTCGCACTTCTGAGCCACGCTCAGGGCGATCGACATGAGACGCTTCTCCCTGGCGCCGACCCGCCCCGGCCGATTCGCCTCGCGCATGAACGTGGCGAATGTCCGCTCGCCTTCGAACAACGCGTCCGAATCTACGGCTCCCGGCGGATTGGGGCAACAGGCCTCTTCGGCCGAGTCGTCGTTCGCAGCCATTTGAATTCCCCTTCCTTCCCCGATCCGGTTCTCCAACCGGCTTCCTCGGACTTTCACCCGGCCGGCCGCTCCGGCGTCTAAGCGCCCGATGATGGATGCGGCGGCGTTTCCGCCCTCTCGTAGCGCGTCCACGTAGCGTTTGGCGTCGTCGGGCGCGAGCGCCACGAGCAGTCCGCCCGACGTCTGGGCGTCGTACACGATCGGCATGAGTCTCTCCGACTCGGGGTCGGCCTCCACCCAAGCCATGGCGTATTCCATGTTGCGCTCGACCGCCCCGCCGATCACGCCCGCGGCAATGCAGTCGGGAACCACGCCAAAGACGGGAACGGCTTCGAGATCGATTTCGGCGGATAGTCCGCTCGACCGAGCCATCTCCACGAGGTGGCCCATCAGGCCGAATCCCGTGACGTCGGTACACGCGCTCGCGCCGCATTCGAGCATGAGTTCGGCCGCCCGACGGTTGAGCGCGGCCATCCACTGCCCCACTTCGGCCAGGCAATCGGGATGAATGCGCCCGATCTGCGCGCCGAACGAGACCATCCCCGATCCGAGGGGTTTCGTGAGCGCCAGAACATCCCCGGCGCGCGCCTTGCCTCGTTCGATCACCCGGTCCGCGTCGATCAGACCCGTGACGGCGAACCCGACCTTGACCTCTTCGTCGTTGATGCTGTGGCCGCCCACGAGGGCACAGTCCGCCTCGTTGAGTTTCTCCACCCCGCCGCGCAGGATCTCGCTCAAGATCCCCCCGTCCAGTCGATCGATCGGGAATCCCGCGATCGAGAGAGCGCAAATCGGGCGTCCTCCCATGGCGTAAACGTCGCTCACCGAATTCGCCGCGGCGATCTGGCCGAACAGATACGGATCGTCCACGCACGGCGTGAAGACGTCGACCGTCTGAACGAGGCATTGCGAACCGTTCAGGCGATAGATTCCCGCGTCGTCTCCCGCCGCCGTACCCACCAGGACGTTGGGATCCGTGACGGCGGGCAAAGCGGCCAGAAGACGTTGGAGGTCGGCTTGGCCGATTTTCGACGCGCAGCCCGCCTTTCGGACTTCGCGCGTCAGAGGAATCGTCTGGTCGCTGGATACGGGCAATTTCTCGCCCGCGCACGGACACACGTTGTGCCGGACGTAGGTTTCGCACGGGCAGGCGGTTTTCGGGTTGCAGACGCAATGTCCCAGTTTGAGCGACCGGGACATCACGGATTTGCGTCGTTCGAGATTCGGGGGCATGGAAACGACTGGAGACCTGTGTTCAATCTCGCGAGGGGGCGTTGCGCACGGAAGCTCCTCCGCGCACCGACGCCGCCGGTCTTCGCGTCCCTACACGTGGGTCGAATTCTAACAGCATTCCACAACATGAGGAAGCACTATTTGGAAACATCCCGCCCACGGGCGTAACCCACCATTTTGAAGACGCCACCGCCGACTTCACGTCGGTGGGGCGCTGACGATGTTCCAGAACGGCACGAGTTACCTCCCCTTTTGCCCCTCCTCTTTCTCCGGGCCGGCGGCCTTGGCCGCCGGCCCGGAGAAAGAGGAGGGGCAAGAAGAAAAAGAACGCTCCACAACTTGAGCAGAACCATCGCTCCACCGGTGTAGAACCGGTGGGGGCGAGGAATCGCGGCGCAAAACACCTTCCGCAAAACGACGTGTCGCCACCGCCGACGCGCGCGAGGTTCGCCTTGTCGGCCCCATCCTGGAATCCGCTCCCTCAACCGCTCGTCCCGGTGGCGTCCGGATCGATCTAAGCCGTCGATTCGAGATTTTCTCTTGACTCTCCATCGAGGTCGGATTATCTTTCGTTTCCCTGCGCCGCGACGAGGGGCGCGGGGCGGTCGCCCCGGATTCGCGCGGGTGAATCGAGCGGGAATAGCTCAGTTGGTAGAGCACGACCTTGCCAAGGTCGGGGTCGCGGGTTCAAGTCCCGTTTCCCGCTCCATAACTCTAATAATATCGGCCCTTCCCGAGGATTCGGGAAGGGTTTTCTGCGTCCGCCGAGTCACGTCGTGCGCGACGCCAGTTGCGCCCGGATCTTGTCGGACAGCGATTCCAGCCGCCGATGGAAGGGAAACCGGTCGCGCAGGTGAAACGGCATGTAGACGAGACCGTGGAGATAGGCCCAAAGGTAGGGAAGGTAGAAGGTTGGTTTCTGTCGCCGGAACCACCATCGCAGCTCCGCGACGAGGGCTCGCACAAGATCCTCTTTCGAGAAACACTTGAGTAGGAAGCGGATGCGGCAACGCGTATAGCGGTAGACGAAACGGAAACTGTACCGCCCCTGGGTGCGCGACTCGTGATGGACTACGACGGCATCCGGAACGTAGAGCACTTCGTATCCCACCCGGCGCACTTGCCAGCAGTAGTCCGTCTCTTCGAAATAGATGGGAAAATACTTCTCGTCGAGCAAACCGAGTTCGGAAACCGTCTCGCGCCGAAGAGCGATGCACGCCCCAGTGACGTAGTCGCACGGGATCAACCGATCGAACCGCCCGTCGTCCTCTTGTTCGTACCCGAAGTGATAGGTTTGGCCGTTCGGCTGGATTCGACCTCCCGCGTGTTGAATCGTGCGTCCGTCGGGATAAAGGAGTTTGGCCCCGAGAACACCCCAACGCGGGTGCTCGGACGCGGCCTTCGCCCAGGCCTTGAGCCAACCGGGGCGGACCTCGGTATCGTCGTTGAGAAGGACGATCGCGTCGCCCTGCGCCTCGCGGATCCCCAGGTTGTTGCCGCCGGCAAACCCGAGGTTGACGGGCGCGCGAATCAGACGCACCTCGGGATAGTCGCGCCGCACGACTTCGGCCAGGTCGTCGGTCGAGCCGTTGTCCACCACGATGACTTCGAACGCGGGATAGTCGGTCCGGCGGACCGAATCGAGCGCGCGGCCGATCACCCGCCCGCCGTTCAGGCTCACGATGACGATGGAGAAAAAGAGGGGAACTTCCATTGACCAGGCCAGACCTTCGGGCCGACTCTTACGGGAAATACCGATACACCTCGCGTCTCGGCAGACACCGGACAAACTCGACCTGACCGCCCTTCACGGCTACGCCGAGCCGATAGTCTCCTATCCGGATGCGGTAGAAACCCTCCGCGCCGCTCATCTTCTTCAAATCGCGAAGATCGCTATGCCCGACGCACGTTCGGCACGTTCGACGACGCGACGCACGCGGTCAAGGATCGCGCGGTCCCTCGCCTTCTTCAGGTCGCGCACGAAGCTCTGACGGAAGACGACCTTCATCCTTTGCCCCGCAGGACTCGAAAGACTTCCTCACGCGTGGCGCGCTTGGTCTTCTTCCCTTCACGGACGGCCTCGGAAAGCGCGACGTCTTCGAGCGCCTCGGCAAGCACCTCGCGCAAGAGTTCCCGCCGTTCCTGCAGCGTTTCCGCCAGCGCCTCTCTCAACGCCCGCTTCAGCGAGGCTTGGGTGATGGTCGTAGTTGCCATGATCCGGGAGACCTCTCTCGCGCAGAATAACCGCTTGGCCGGGCGCACGTCAACGGCGAACGCGATGCTCACGTCGAAGGCCGGCTCGCGGGCAGTGAGACCGTGAACTTGGTTCCCATGTCGACCGTCGAGGCGACTTCGATGCGACCCTTGTGTTCCTCGATGACCTTGCGGGTGACCGCCAGGCCGATGCCCGAGCCCCCCCGACCTTTGGTCGAGAAGAACAGGTTGAAAATCTTGCCCAGGATCTCTTCCGGGATCCCGCTGCCGTTGTCCTCGATCTCGACAAGAATCCAACGACCGTCTTCGCTCAGGCGCGTCCGCAAAATCACCAGCCCGCCGTCTTTCTCCGGAGGGATCGCGTCGATCGCATTGGTAATGAGATTCAGGAACGAGTCGTACATCTTCTCGTGGTCGATTTCGACCGCGGGAAGGTCCTTCTGCGTTTCCGGGACGAGAGCGACGCCGCGTTCGACCGCCGTGTCGTCGATCTGTTGGAGGATTTCGAAGATCAGGGCGTTGATGTCGTGTCTGCGAAGGTCGAGCTCGACGTCGCGCGAGTAGTTGAGCATGTTCTCGACGAGCGACGCGATCTTGCGATTCCCGCGTTGTAGGACTTCCCACCCTTTGCGCGCCATGTCGAATTGACCCCGTTTCAGGCCCTTGTCGACGAAGTAGATTCCCCCCTTCATCCCCTGCAGAAGGTTCTTGATGTAGTGGGCAACCTCCGACAAACTGATGCTGATCGCCGCCAAGCGCTCGGCCTCGACTTTCTCGCGGTACATCTTCGACTTCTCGATCACAATGGCGGCTTGTTTGCAGATCGTCTCGAAAAGCGCTCGCTCCTCGTGGGTGAACTCGTGTACGTCGTGACGCCGCGAGGTCATGACGCCAATGACTTCGTCCTGTATCCGAAGCGGCGAGCAGATGTACGCATGATAAAGCTCCTCATTGACGCCGCGAGCCGGTTTGTGAAGCGGCTCTTTCCACGCGTCGGACACCGCGACCATCCGGTTCTCGCGCGCGGCCAACCCTTGAAGCCCCTCGTCGATCGGAATCGTATTGCACGCGCAGACGCCCGCGTCGATGCAGAAGGACGCCCGGCGCACCAGGTTCTCGCGCGTCTCGTCGAACAGGAAGAGCGAACAAACCGGGGACTCGAAGATCGACGCAGTGATCCGGACAATCTCGTTCAGAATGTCGTCGAGTTCCATGATCGAGCCGACGAAGTTGCTGATCTCCAGCAAACCGTCCACGATCGACTGGAAGTGGTTTCTCTCGGCCTCGACCTGAGACACGGAGCCGCCAGTTATGTCGTTTTTGCTCGTCGCCATTCCAAATCCTCTCGCGCGGCAAGAGCCGGCTGAAAGCCGTGAGTTGATCGACCTGGGGGCAACATACCCCTCGGGCGAGTCTCGGATTAGCCCGCTTCAGCGGGCTCTTCCTTGCCCCCGGCTTTAGCCGGTGGGTATGCGACCTCCTCCACTACTAGCGCGCTTCAGCGTGGCTTCTCGAAGGGCTTCAGCAGTCCACTTCGCTCACGGCCGCAAGCCGGCACGCCGAACGGCGCGCGGTCCCTCCCAACCGGGTTGACGGACCGCTAGAGGGCCGCCGCAACCGCCTTGAGCGCGGGAGCGTAGTCCGGTTCGTCGGTCACCTCGCGCACATACTGGGCGTAAACGATCTTGCCCTGGCGATCCACGACGAACACCGCGCGCGTGAGAAGCGCCAGTTCCTCGATCAGAACGCCGTAGTCCACGCCGAAGCCGGTGTGCCGGTAGTCGCTCACCGTCAATACGCGGTCGATCCCCTCGGCGGCGCAGAATCGCACCTGGGCGAAGGGCAGATCGCGACTGACGGTCAGAATCGCCACTTCCTTCGACATGTCGCTTGCCTCTTTGTTGAAGCGGCGCGTCTGCGCGGCGCACACGCCCGTGTCGAGACTCGGAACGACGCTCAGCACCAGAACCTTGCCCGAGAAATCGGCGCTCTTGACTTCCGACAGATCGTTTGCCGCGAGGGCAAAGGCGGGCGCCGCATCGCCTTTGCGAAGTTCGCCGCCCATCAACGTCAGCGGCTCGCCCTTGAATGTCACTGCCTTGGCTCGTTCGGTCATGACGATCGATTCCTTTCCGGTGGACCCGGCCGAGCGACAACCGGACGGGCCCTAGTCCAGTCCCTCCTCGGCCATATCCACTGCATTCATCATACCACGCGCCTTGCTCAGCGTCTCCTGGTACTCGCTCGCGGGAATGGAATCGGCCACGATCCCCGCCCCGGCCTGCACGTACACGGCGCTCCCCTTGATCACCATGGTCCGAATCGTGATCGCCATGTCGAGGTTGCCGTTGAACGAGACATAGCCCACGGTCCCGGCGTAAGGACCGCGCCGAAGGTTCTCCTGTTCGTCGATGATCTCCATCGCACGAATCTTCGGCGCGCCGCTCACCGTTCCCGCCGGAAAGCCCGCGCGCAAGACGTCGAACGCATCCATTCCTTTGCGCAAACGCCCCGTGACGTTCGAAACGATGTGCATGACGTGGGAATAACGCTCGATGACCATGAACTCGGTCACCTGGACCGAGCCATACTCCGAAACGCGCCCCACGTCGTTGCGCCCCAGGTCGAGAAGCATCACGTGTTCGGCCCGTTCCTTCGGATCGGCGAGAAGGTCCTTTTCGAGCGCCAGATCCTCCTCGCGGTTCTTGCCGCGCGGCCGGGTCCCGGCGATGGGGCGCGCCGTCACTTCGCCGTCCTCATAGCGAATCAGGATCTCGGGACTCGACCCTGCGATTCGCAGGTCGCCCAACTGAAGGTAGTACATGTAGGGCGACGGATTGATCGCCCGAAGCGATCGGTACAGGTCGAGCGGATCGCCCGCGTAGGTCCGTTGAAACCGCTGGGACAAAACCACCTGAAAGATGTCGCCCGCCGCGATGTACTCCTTGCACCGGCGCACCGCTTGCTCGAATTCCGCTCGGCTGAAGTTCGAACCGACGGTCGACGTGCTGGCCCGATGGTTGGGCGAGAGAATCGGAGTCGGAGCGTCTTCGCGCGCGGGCAGCGGCTTGCGGAGCCGCGAGTGAAGAACGTCGATCTTACGCGTCGCCTCGCGATAGGCCTCTTCCGGATCGCCATGCACGTGGGCGTTCGAGATCAGGATCATCTTGTGCTTGACGTGATCGAACGCGATCAACGTGTCCGTGATGCAGAAAAAGGCGTCGGGCAAAGACAAATCGTCCGGGTTCTTGTCGGGGAGCCGTTCCCAATGCCGCACCATGTCGTAGCTCAGGTAGCCGACGGCGCCGCCGGTGAACGGGGGCAGGTTGGGATCGCTCACCGGCTTGTAGCGCGCCATGAATTCGCGCAACACGTCCAAGGGCGATTCGTACGAGTTGAAATCCTCCTCGGTGTCGCCGTACAGGATCTGGACTTCCTTGCCCTTGCACTTGAAGACGACGTTGGGATCGCATCCCAGAAACGAATAGCGCCCCAGGTTCTCGCCTTGCTCGACGCTTTCGAGAAGGAACGCATTCCGGCTCTCGCCGATTTTCTTGAAGGCCGAGACGGGCGTCTCCATGTCGGCCAGGATCTCGCGCCAAACCGGAATCAGGTTCCCTTCCTGGCATTTCTTCAGGAACGTGTCGAGATCCGGTTGAATCATGGCGTTCGGCTCCTTTGGAGACTTGTCGGATGCGGCGGCATCGGTTCTACACGCTCTTCCGAGGACTACAGAGAGGCGGATTCTCCACAGTCCGACTATCCGCGCGGTCCACCAGTCACTGATCACCGATGACTGTTGACTGGTAACTGCTGACCTTGCCCCGCCGGAAAAGACAGACGCGCCTCCACCGATACTACAAAGCCGAGCCAATGACAAGGGAAAGGGACCGAAGGAAGAAGAGGAAAGGACGAAGGCGGAACGATGAAGCATGAAAAAGAAACACAGCGAAGAATCCTCGCGCAGAGGCGCAGGGACGCGGGGATGTCACTTCGCGCCTGAGAAGGCTTTCTTGAGGACGCCGGCGAGGCGGTTGGGACGGTGGTCGGGGAAGAACTCGGAGTAGGCGAAGAGCGCGATGCCGTCGGCGCCGCTCGCGCGCGCTAGCTCGATTTGTCGAACAAGCATCGCGTCGTCGTACCCGAGAGGGCGCCACTTGGGCGCGGGCCAGATCCCCACAACCACCCACCCTTTCGTTGGGCGCGTCTTGCCCAGAAAGGTCTCGAGGAAACTCCGGTAGCGCGCTTCCCGGTACTCGTACGCCATCGGGACGAGCGTGTCCACCAGCCCCGTCTCGGCCCAATGGAGCGAGCGCTGACCCTTCTTTTCGACCGCCTCGGGGTAGGCGGCGTAGACGGCCGCCGAAATCTCGAGTTTGGGATTGGCCTCGCGAATGGCGCGGCCGATCTCGGCCAGCGTCGCCGAGATCTGAGCGCACCGCCAAGCGCTCCACTGCTCGGGAGCGTCCTGGGGCGATCGCGCGCCCGTCTGGCGGCGGAACGCTTCGAGACTGACCGGATCGTAGGAGAACTCCCCCACTTCGGAAGGATAGCGAAGATAGTCGAGGTGAATCCCGTCCAGGTCGCGGTAACGGCGCGCCAGGTCGCCGAAAACGAGGACCAGATGCGTTCGCACGCGCGGGTGGGCGGGATTGAGGAAGGCGTAGAAGTCGTGGCGTTGCGGCGTCATGCGTCGTCCGCGCGAATCGACCATGATCCAATCGGGATTGCACGCATAGACGTGGTTCGAGGCGCGCGGAGGCGAGAACTCCTTCTTCCACGCGGGAAGGACGTTCGTATAGGCGTGAAGTTCGAGTCCGCGCGCGTGCGCCTCGCGTATCGCAGTCGCGAGGGGATCCCAGCCCGGGTCTTTCCCCATCTGAGACACGTCGCCCGACAACTCCCACGTCCAGGGTTCGACGGCGGACCTGAAATAGCAGCTCGCCTCGCCCCGCACCTGGAAGTAGAGACGGTTGAATTCGACGGACGCGGCGTTTCGGACGATGGTCTCGACGTCCTCCGGCGTCTTGAAATCCCAACGGGTGACCCACAGCGCGCGGATTTCCCGGTGTTCGCGGCGAGGCGCATCGCTCTGGGCGACGGCGACACTCCCGAGAAGGAATACGAGTAGGAAAGAGGTGAAACGGATCATCACGTTCAGCGCGGCGGGGAGCCGGGGTGGGATTTCACGCGGTCGCCTGAAAGGCGGTCACCGATCTTCCGAAAGAAGCCGCCGAAACCGGAATAGCAGACCAGCCGGACCAACTCGCGTCCCTGGTCTCTGGAGAGCCAGCGCCCGAAACAGACGGAACACCCCATGATTTTCACTTTGCTCGTGGCGTAGGTCGTCATCTCGACCAGGCGCACGCCGTCGCCGCACGTAGGACAGACCATGCTCGACGACGCGACCGGCTCGAAACTCGATCTGGCGGCGGAACCGAGATCGACGGCGATTTTGCCTCGAATCAGGCTGTCGAGTTCGCCCTCGTTGAACCAAAGTCCGCCGCACTTGGGACATTCGTGGTAAGTCACGTCCAGACGCGGGCGACAGACCATCTCGACGTGGCAATCCTTGCACTTCATACAGTCGGCTCCTTCGCCGCGATTCACTCGTCCATCGAGACAAGCCGGCCGTCCGAGAAACTGTAGGTATCGATCCGCGTCGTCAGAGGATAGCGATAGATCAGAGTCTGGCGCTTCGGGCCCTTTTCGCTCCGCGAGACCATATAGAAACGCGGATAGCCCCGGCGCAGGAGGATACGCTCGAGGTCCGTGACGGGACCGTCGAACACCTGTCTCCCCTTCCGGAATTGGACGAGCAGGTTCTTTTCCGCGTACATCCACTCGACGATCCGCTCGCGATCCGTCGAGCGAAACACGCGCACGAAGTCGGGGCGTCCGTTTTCGGAGAGAACCGCCTCTTGGTCGTCCGAGATCATGTGCACGTCCCACCACGTGGTCTTGTCGTAGGCTTTCGCGCGGAAACGGTGCAGGAAATCCACGCTGTGGCGCTTCGCCTCGCGGCGCAGCTCGACCGGCTTGCCCTCGGCGTCGAACTCCAACGAGGTCAGGGGCGATCTGGCGCAACCGGCGAAAACGGGGAGAACCAAGGCCAAGAGAGCGAGGATCGGGGCGGCCGGAAAGGGCCGCTTCGCGGAGGGACACGGTGGGATCATGGGAAAGGAGGTCTCGTTCCTGTCAAAATCGTTGCTTTCCATCACGCCCTCATCCTATGGTTGGCGCAGCGGAGTTTCAAGGCCTAAAAGCGGCGCTGTGGCGTCGCTTTCCGAACCCGCACATCGCCCCGGATTCGCGCCTTGGTCTCTGAGCGACCGTCATGTCTTCTCCCGTCCATCCCCACGAGCCGTCCGACCCGCCGTCGGCGCGGTCCTACGACCAAGCCGAGCGATTCCTTCTCGACCTGGTCAACTACGAGGTCCGCCCCCCTCCGATGTGCGCCGACCGCGAAGGGTGGCATTTGCGCGAGTTTGGGCGGCTGCTCCGGCGGCTCGGAAATCCCGAGCGCGCCTTCCCGATCGTGCACGTGGCGGGCACGAAGGGAAAGGGCTCGACCACCCGGTTCCTCGTCTCGCTCCTCGCCGCTCAAGGCTGGAAACGCGTCGGGGCGTTCACCTCGCCGCATCTCGAATCGTTTCGCGAACGGATCTCGATCGACGGGAAGCCGGTCTTTGAAACCGCGTTTGTCCAGGCGCTGCGCGCCGTGCGCGGGGCGCACCCGGAGCTCCGAGCGGAAGGGTTCCGTACGACGTTCGAAATGCTGACGGCCATGGCCTTCTGGACGTTCCGCCGTCGGAAATGCGAGGCCGTCGTTCTGGAGACGGGACTCGGCGGACGGCTCGACTCGACCAACGCCGCCCCGTCGCGCGTCGCCGTCATCACCGCGATCGGATACGACCACCAGCGCGTTCTCGGGCGTTCGATCGAGGCCATCGCGCGCGAGAAGGCGGGCATCGTCAAACCCGGCGCCCGAATCGCCGTTCTTGGTCCCCAGCCGTCGCGCCACCGCGCGGCGGTCATCGATTGCGTCCGCCGACGGGCTCGGTCCGTCAAGGTCCCGCTTCGGGTCTACGATCCGCGCCGCGACCCGATCCGATCCGCCGTGCCCGACGGAGGAGGATTCTCGATCGACGTCGAATGGAACGGACGGTGCGTGGATGGAATCCGGCTGAACCTTCTCGGACGACATCAGCTCGACAACCTGCGGACGGCCCTCTTGGCGCTCGATGCGTTCGCGCGCGTCGAGAAGCGCGAGATTCGCCCCGACCGGCTACGCGCCGGGATCGAGAACGCTCGGAGCCCGGGCCGGATGGAAATCGTGCGCCGCCATCCGCTCGTCATCGCCGACGGGGCGCACTGCGGCCTTTCGGCCCGCGCCGCAGCGGCGGCGTGCGCCGATCACCTCGCCGGAAGACCGATCGTCCTCGTCCTGGGCGCCCTCCGGGACAAGAACCATCGGGCGATCGTCGAAGGGCTGGCGCGAAATCGCGATATCCGCGAGGTCTTTGTCTACCCACCCGACTCGCCTCGCGCCTGTCCCGCGGAGAATCTGGCCGCCCTGGCCTCGCGCCGATTTCGCCGCGTTCGGGCCTTTGAAGACGAGGGTCGGGCGCTCGCGGCGGCGCTCGAGATTCAAGAGCGCCGTCCCGATACCGTCGTTCTCGCGTCCGGCTCCACCTACGGCGTCGCGACCGTCCGGCGCCTCGTCTCGGCGTCGTGAGATCGTCGCCGCGCCGTGCGCCGCCGCCAAAATGTCTTGCGTCGCGATGCATCGCCCCCGTAGCATGACGAACGCGGGAATCGAATGCACTCGTGGCATTCGAAGACCCGCTCGCCATCGGAATCCACCCGGATCATGACTCAAGAAGCCTTGTCTTCTCCCGATACTCCGTCCGCCGACAGCGAAGCAGCTTCTTGTCGCCTCGCGAAGCGCCTCGTGACAAGAGAAAGCCTCTGTCTCGCCGTCCTCTTCCTCGCTCTGTCGGCCACCTTCGTCTATTTCGAGGAGGAGGCGGCCGGGTGGAACGTCAACACGCGAATCGCCCTGACCTACTCGATCGTCGAACAAGGTTCGTTCTCGATCGATCGCTACCACGAGATTCCGTACCTCGAGACGGGAGACAAGGCTTACTACGGCGGGCACTTCTATTGCGACAAGACGCCCGGTCTTTCGTTCCTCGCCGTCCCCTTCTACTGGCTTCTCTGGACCCTCAAAGCGCAATGGGGGCTTCTCCCCGGTCTGCCCCACTGGAAGTGGGTCCTCTGGACCCGTTATCTCGTCCGCATCCCGACGGTGAGCCTGACGGCGGCGGCGCTCGGGGTTCTTCTCGCCGCGATGGCGCGGCGGGTCGGCCTCTCGCGTCGAATGGCGTTCGCTCTGTCGGTCGGATTGCTGCTGGGGACGTTTCTGTTCGGGTACGCCATCATGTTCTATCCCTATCTCCCCGGAGCCTTCTTCTCCGTGTCGAGCTACGCTCTTGTCTTCTTCAAGCGCGAACTCTGGCGCCGACCCGGCGCCTCGCCCCCGACCGATATCGCGCGCGGCTCACGCCTGTTCTGGGCGGGACTTCTACTCGGGATGGGATGGTTGTGCGAATACACGGTGGGTTTGCTTGGAATCGGACTTGGGCTTTACACGCTCTGGGCCGTCCGCCATCGACCCGCGTCCATCTGGAAGTACGTCGTCGGCGGCGCGCTGTCCGTCGTCGCGTTCTACTCTTACACCCACGCCATTTTCGGAGAGTTCTCGATCCCCTACAAGTACGAGCACAATCCGTTCTTCCGCGAAGAGATGGCCAAAGGATTCCAGGGCATCCACTTGCCGCGACTGAGCGTTCTTCTTCTCATCACGTTCCACCCCTTCAAGGGTCTCTTCTTCTATTGTCCGTTTCTCCTCCTCTGGATACTCGGCGTGTATCGAGGATTCAGCGACCCGTCGCTTCGTCGTGCGAGACCCGATGTTCTTCTCTCTCTCTTCGTCGTCGTCGCCTATCTCCTTTTCAACTCGGGATACTATATGTGGTGGGGAGGCTGGTCGGCGGGAACGCGTCTTCTGTGCCCGGCCATCCCGTTCTTCCTGATCCCGATCGCCCTCCATCTGCGCCAACCCGGCAAAGGCCTTCGAACGATTTTCGGCATCCTCATCGCGATATCGATCTTCTGGAACCTTGTCATCACGTCCGTCACGCCCCAGATTCCTCCAGGGTTCAGCGACGAGCGCCTCGTCGCGGCCGACGTGAGCGAGGCGCCTCACGGACCGATCCACGAGGCCATATGGCCTGCGTTCTTCGGGGGACTCGACGGCACGGTCGTCAACGCGGGACAAATTCTTATGGGGCTTCCAGGACTGCTATCGCTGATTCCATTGTTCACATTCTGGATCGTTGTCTCGATCGGAGTATGCGGGGGGTGCCGGGAGACTCCTACCTCCGACGTAAATGCTTCATTATGAACGCTTCACGTTCCTCCTGCCGATCCGGTCCCGCGTTCTTTTTCTGTTGACTTAGCCCATCTTATCCCTTCATAGTAAAAGAAGGCACAGTTACCTCATCCTCGTGACACGAAGGCTCGCGCTGGCCGAGTGTGTTGCCGTAGCGCCGCCGCGCATCGCGAGTCACTCCCCCCGACCGTTCCAACGAGGCGACGAATGCCGAGACAGAGGATGGCCCACGCGCAAGGCCATCTTCTGAGAGAGCGATCTCTCCCACGAAAGGACTTCGAGGCCATGGAAGATCATCTCTTGACAATCGAGGAACTCGCCAAGTATCTCCAGGTCAGCACCAAGACCGTTTACCGCATGATCCACCGCAAACAGATTCCCTGCTACAAGATCGCCAATCAGTGGCGATTCAAATGGGATGTCATTCAGCAGTGGATGGAGAAATCGAATTTCCGCCCTCCCGATCAGGAGTCGCGATCCTGACCGGCGACGTGTCTTCCTCAAGGACCCCTCGGCAACAGCCGAAATCCCCTTCCCCCGGGCGTTCGAGAAGGCGGGCGGGCGCACAATGGCCGCGCGCCCGCTCGGCTCGCGGCGAATGTCGGTTCAGGCCCCTCTCGGACTCGTAGAGATCCGTTCTCTTCCAACAGAAGCGCCGGGCGCAAGCGAAACTCCGCCGCTCCCCTCTTCGCTCGCCAGACTCAATTGGAGTCTTGACAGACACCGAACTCGCGAGGGATCATCCGAACGACATGAGACGATCTCGCCAAACTTCGCCAAAGGCCGAGATGGAAGACCACTCCCCTAGCCGCAAGCCGAGGATTCTCATCGCCGACGATGAGCCGGATCTGCTCGAACTCATGCAGATCGCCCTGTCGCCGCTCAACGCCGACATTACCCTGGCGCGCGACGGCCTGGAGGCGATCGCGCTTCTGCGCCGCGCTTCGTTCGATCTGGTTCTCAGCGATCAGAACATGCCGGGCGCCAGCGGAATCGACATTCTGAATTTCACGCGCACGCTTGGGTCCGCGGCCCCTCTGTTCATCCTTGTCACGGCGTTCGGGACCATCGACATGGTCGTCGAGGCCATGCGGGCCGGCGCGTACCATTTCATCGAGAAGCCGTTCGAGATGTCGGACCTGACCGAACGGGTCCACAAGGCTCTCGAGACGCTGGAACTGGCCGAGGAGAACCGCACGTTGCGGCAGGCCCTGGAGTCGCACTATGTGTTCTCCGAAATCGTCGGAACGAGCCGGGCCCTGCGCGCGGCCGTGGACCTCGCGCGCCGCGCTTCCGAACAATCCAGCCCGGTGCTTCTTCTCGGCGAGAGCGGCGCGGGCAAAGATCTTCTGGCCCGCGCCATCCACTTCCACGGCAATCGCCACAAGAAACCGTTTATCGCGATCAACTGCGGCGCGATTCCCGAGAACCTGATCGAGAGCGAGTTCTTCGGTCACAAGAAAGGCGCGTTTACCGGCGCCATCGCCAACCGCCGGGGATGCTTCGAGGAGGTGGCGGGAGGAACCCTGTTCCTCGACGAGATCGGCGAAATGCCCTACGACCTGCAGGTCAAACTCTTGCGCGTTCTCGAAGAGCGCAAGATCCGCCGCGTCGGCGAGAACATCGAACGGCCGGTCGATTTTCGCATCATCGCCGCCACCAATCGCTCCCTGATCGAAGAGGTCGAGAAGAGACGCTTTCGTCAGGACCTGTTCTATCGTCTCAATGTCCTGAGCATTCAATTGCCCTCTCTCAAGGAGCGCCCCGAAGACGTCATCCCCCTGGCCGAGCACTTCCTCAAGAAGGCGCATTCGGAAATGCGATCGAACGTGAAAGCGATCACCCCGTCCACCCTCGAGCTCCTTCAATCCTACGATTTCCCAGGCAACGTGCGCGAACTCATCAACATTCTCGAACGCGCCATCCTCTTGTGCGACGGCGACGTGATCGAACCGCGCCACCTGCCGCCCGAAGTGCGCGGACAGCCCGACGCGGACATTCCCGCGCCTGCCGGCTTCAATCTCAAGGAAGAGGTGCGCAAGGCCCAACTCTACGTCGAACGCCAGCTGATCCAGAAAGCGCTGGAAGCCACCCACGGAAACCACAAACGCGCCGCGGGCCTCTTGGGGATCTCGCGCGCTTCGCTCTACACCCGAATCCACAGGAACAACGGCGGCTGAGGCGCGCGTCCCAAGCGCGACGACTCCGCGACACACGCGATATCCGTTCTTCGAAGCATGCCACGATGACCGAGACCTACCTCGACATCCAAGCCGGTCAACGGCGACGAACTCTCATCCTGCTCTTCGTCGTCTTCGCCGTATACTTCGCGGCCTTTCTCGTCCCCGTCTCGCTCGCGAGGCAGTTCTCCGCGGTGGCCCACCGCACCCAACCGCCAACCTTGTTCGACGAGCGATCGGTCGCCACGGCGCTGTTCGTCGGCCTGGCCCTGGTCCTCGTCCAACTCTGGTTCGCGCGGACCCATGCCGTGCGCATGGTTCTCGACGCTCTCGAAGCGCACGCGCCCGACCCGGCCGATCGATACCACCGCCGATTGAGAAACATCGTGGATGAAATGTCCGTCGCCGCGGGGCTCTCGGGGCGGGTCCGCGCGGTGATCTCGCCTTCGATGGCCCTGTCGGCCTTCGCCGCTCAGGACGCGCGGTCCGGCGCCATCGTGGGCGTGACCGAGGGGCTTCTCTCGCGTCTGAACCGCGCGGAGACCCAGGCGGTCGTCGCACACGAGGTCTCGCACATACGCAACGGCGACGCGCGCCTGACCGCCATCACCTGCGCCCTGTTGGCTCCGTTCGCGTTCGTGGCCAACCTCGCCGCCCGGATCTCCGAATCGGCCGCGGACGAGGAGTCGCCGTCTCCTTACGCGCTCGGCGCGGGAGGCATTGCCGGCCTCCTCTCCGGCTTGGTGCTCGTTCTCATGCGGCTCATCTGCACGACCATCTCGCGCGAGCGAGAGTTGCAAGCCGACGCCGGAGCGGTCGAACTCACGCGCAACCCCCTCGCCCTGGCCCGAGCTCTGCACCGGGTCGCTCGCCGCCATCATTTCATGGGGTCCCAAACCGCCGCGTTCTCCCCCATTTTCGTCGTGGACCCGACGACCAGCGCCCTATCCGAACGCGAGGGATGGTTGAGTTCCCTATTCTCTTCGCATCCGCCGGTCGCCATGCGCCTGAAGACGCTTCTCGAAATGGCGCATGCCGGACCGGAATCCCTGGACGAAAGTCGTTCTCCCGCGCACGTGCTGGAGGACATGGAGGCCCTACGGGCCGGGCGCGCCGGACACGAGGAATCAGAGGCCTCTCAGGCATCGCCTTCCTCGGAGACCGAAATCAGTGAGTCCGCCGTTCCCGCCGCCGACACCCCCCCGCCGCCGCCTCGATGGCACATCGCCGAGGGCGACGCCTGGAGCGCGCCGCTGACATTCGACGAATTGGCCCGGGAGGAGAGTTTCGGCCCGAACGCCTGGGTGATGCCTCTCGGCGGCAATTCGCCGACCCTCGTGCGGGCCGATTCGCTCCTCCTTGCCGCCATGCGACGCGAACCCTCGAAATGGATGAAGAACGCGCCGGCGGAGATTGCGAACCTAGCCCGTCCCCCCACCGATGCAGCCCCAGTGGGCGCCTGTCCCCACTGCCTCGTCCCGCTCCACCGACAAGAATACGAGGGCGTCCCCGTCGAGTCGTGCACCCTGTGCGGCGGCCTGTTTGTGAAGGAAATCTATGCCCGGCGAATTCTGATACGACGCGAGACCGCCTTTGCGCCCGAATTTCGCCGCAAGGTCCTGGATTGGGCGGCCGACTGGAATATCCGCCGGGAAGTCGATCTTTCCGGCGGCTCTCTTCCTTCGTTCGGAGAATTGCACTGCCCCGCCTGTGGCCAAGCGCTGGCCCGGCGTTTCTTCAACTATCAATACGCGATCGTCGTGGACCGCTGTTTCCTCTGCAGATCCGTCTGGTTCGACCGCGAGGAACTCGAGATACTACAGGTTTTGGTTGAGGCGACCGAAGGGAATTGAGACGATTCCCGGGCCGGGGGCATGGCGGGGTCGAGGCCCTTCGGGTCCGCGACGTTCGATCCCGGATTCAAAATCGACGCCGGGGGAAAAACTCTTGCGTCGCGATTTGCCGAATCGTTAGGATTCCTAGGAGATCGATCCGGCTAAGCCCGGGAAGACCCGGAGCGTTTCCGGCGCCACGCTCCGATACGACCCATCCCATTCGAGAAGGGAAAAGATGAGTCCGAGAATCCGCTTTTACACGTGCGACACCGAGAGTCTGCTTCACATCGTGGGGAGCGCCGATCGGGCGCTTCTGCGCGACATCGGGGTGGAACTTGGCGTCGAGTTCCTCGCCCTCGAAGAAGAAGACGTCGAAGAGCCTTCCCCCGACCAGGAAGAGGCCGAGGAGCCGGACTGGGACGCCGAGGCCGAGGAGATCAGCGCCGGCCAGGAGGCGATCGCCAAGATGATCATGAGCGGCATGCCCGCCGATCTCTCCGAAGACGAAGCCCACGCCGTGCAGGACTATCTCGCCTCCTACGCCCTGCGAAGCGACCAGGCGACCCTCATCGACGCGAACGATCTGATCGACTGTCTCGACCAGAACCACGACGAGGAGACCGCCGATTTCATGCGGCGCATGATCCTGGAGGGAATCGCCCTCGACGAAATGATCGCCCTCTTCGACTGGCTCGAAAAGAACGGCGCCAGCCACGACGTCGCCTCGCGCCTCCAAATGCTCGCCTTCGGACGACTGCCCGAGGCCGACGAACCCACCTTCACCGATCTGGAGGAAGATGCCTACACCGCGCGGTTCGGATACCTGACCAGCGAAGAAAGCGCCCACATTCTCGACGAGACGTACGATCTCGCCAAGCCCGCGAGCAAGGAGTTGGGGCCGCTGCCTCTGTGTATCGTCGCGCTGCTCGACTACTGCAACACCCATGCGACCGATCTCGCGGCAATCGTCGACGACTGATGGAATTCCAGACGACAATCCAAGCGCCCGTCGCGCTCGAAGGACGAGGCGTGCACTCCGGTCTGGAATGTCGGCTCACGATCCTCCCCGCCGAAGCGGACTATGGCGTCCGGTTCGCGCGGACCGATCTTCCCGGCGTTCCCGAGATTCCCGCCTCGCTCGACGCCCTTGGCGAGGACTCCGGAACCCGTCAAACGATTCTCCGCTCCCCGGACAATCCGCAAGCGTTCGTCTCGACGATCGAGCACGTCCTGGCCGTGCTTCACGCTTTGGCGATCGACAACGCCCGCATCGAGATGACCGGGCCCGAGGCGCCGATCTGGGACGGAAGCGCCCGCGAACTCGCCGTGCGGGCGAACGAATCGGGCGTCCGCGTTCTCGATGGGAGTCGCCGACGCGTCTTCGCCGTCCGGCGTCCTCTCTTCTTCGAGCCCGAGGACGGAAACGGGGTCCAGTATTCTCTCTGGCCCTCGCGATCCTTGACGATAACGTACTTTCTGGAGTACGATCATCCGCTCATCGGAGCCCAGGCCGCGACGTTTCGAATCGATCCGGAGACGTTCGTGGCCGAGATCGCTCCAGCCCGCACGTTCTGCACGTTTGAAGAAGTCGAGTATCTTCGCTCTCGCGGTCTTATCCAGGGAGGCGAGGCGGACAACGCGATCGTGATCGGGCGTGACCGGATTCTGAACACCGAGTTGTTGTGGCCCAACGAGCTCGCCCGCCACAAGCTGCTCGATCTCCTCGGCGACCTGTTTCTCCTGGGCGGTCCCGTCCGAGGGCACGTGGTCGCGTGGCGCGCCGGACACCGGAGCAATGCCCGACTGCTCGATTTCTTGCGAAAGGAACTCTCTCACAATGACTGAGGCGACCCCGATTTCGACCCCGCTCGACGTCAACTGGATCAAGACAATCCTCCCGCATCGCTTCCCGTTTCTGATGGTGGATCGCGTGGTCGAGATCTCGCACGATCCCCCGCGCATCGTCGCGATCAAAAACGTCACGGCGAACGAACCGCATTTTCTCGGACACTATCCCGACTATCCGGTCATGCCTGGGGTGCTGATCGTCGAGGCGATGGCTCAGGCGGCGGCGATCTTCATGTTGATCCAACCCGAGAGCAAGGGTCGCATTCCGTTCTTCACTGGCATCGACGCCGTGAAGTTCCGCCGTCAGGTCGTGCCGGGCGACCAACTGCGGATCGAAGTCGATATCACGCGCCTGAAACGGCGCGGCGGCAAGAGCAACGCGCGATGCCTCGTCGACGGCCAGCTGGCGGCCGAGGCCCAACTCACTTGCATGCTCGGAGACGCCCAGCAGGAAGATCAAGCGGCAGAGTGAGAAACGAAGCACCGAAACGTCAACGCACAAAGGACAAAGAGGAGGAGCGAACCGTACAACCCATCTCCAGAACCTTTTATGCGCTGAAAGCGCGATATACTATAGCCCAGGGCAAGCGAGCGGTTTGTCCGCCGAAGCCTTCGCGAAGGCGGACGCGAGCGACGCCCTGGGTTTGCCGGGTTCTTCTCTATCGCGCTGGCGCGCGTCCTTGCTCCGCAAGGACCGTGACAGCGCCCAATACGGGTTCTTGGGACGGTTGCAGTCGGTATGAACCGTCGCGGCCAGCGCCGTGAGGATTGGTGGCTCGCCCTCCCTTCATCCCCTATGCCCAACCGACCGTCCATCCACCCCACGGCTGTCGTCGATCCCGCCGCGCGCTTGGCGCCCGGGGTCGAGATCGGCCCCTACGCTCTGATCGAAGCCGACGTCGAGATCGGCGAAGGGTGTCGTATCTCCGGACACGCGGTTGTCGGCGGCGGCACGGTCCTCGGACGCAACAACGTCATCCACCACCACGCCATCGTCGGAACCGATTCCCAGGATTCGAAGTTCAAGGGCGAGCCCACCCGTCTCGTCGTCGGCGACGACAACGTGATTCGCGAATTCGCCACGGTCAATCGCGCGACGGGCGAAGGCCACGCCACGCGGGTCGGCAGCGGGTGTCGCCTCCTCGCCTACTCGCACGTCGCGCACAACGCGACCCTCGGAAACGGCGCGATCGTCGCCAACGCCGCGCAGGTCGGGGGCGAAACGGTTCTCGAAGAGCACGTGGTGATCGGCGGACTCGTGGGGATCCACCAACGACGCCGCATCGGGGCCTACTCCATCGTCGGCGCGTGCAGCAAGGTCACCAAGGACATTCCGCCGTTCATTCGCGCCGACGGCCATCCGGCCCGCCCGCGCGGGATCAACCTCATCGGGCTCGAACGCCACGGTTTCCCGCCCGAGGCGATCGCGGCGATCAAAGCCGCCTACAAGACCCTGTTCCTAAGAGGAATCCGCCTCGAAGAGGCGCTCGATCAACTGGGACGCGACTTCCCCGACAGCGCCGAAGTCGCGCGGCTCGTCGATTTCATCCGCCACGCTTCGGAATGGTCCGTCGCCCGCCCCGCCGCAAGCGCTCGTCAGGACGACCTGGGCTTCGGCGATCGGTGATACCCTGAAGTCTTCTTTGAATCGATCCGGCGGTCCCCGAGCCGCTTTCCCATCGCTTTCGGGGCCGCGCTCCACTCTCCCGTGTGGCCTCTACGGTTCGGACGAAAGCGACGCCCTCTCTTCCCACACGACATCGTCCCCGTGGGTCGGGTTCCCACCGTCGTCTGTCCCGTTGGCCCCTACACTATAGACGACAAAACCATCTCCTCGTTGCCGGAAGATCATCGTTTTTCCTGTATAGGGATCGAGAGGAACCGACTCGATATAGTCGGGCGCCAGGCCGTCGAGCGTCTCGGGCCACTCGCCCTGCTCGATCCGATAGGCCTTGATGGCGAGGGCCAGGCGCAGGACCTCCATGCGCGACGTGTCCATCAGACCCCGATCGATAAGAGTAAGATATGCGTCGTTATGCAGCAGGGCCCAGGAAACGAATTGCCACTTGGGCAAGTCTTCGGTGTACCCGAGAAAAGGCTTGCGTGAACACGCGCCCAGCCGTTCGTGCGAAGGCCCGGCGAGCACTTTCTCCAGCAAAAGGAAGTGCTTCTGGGTCTCTACGATGTCTCTTCGAATGAACGGACGGGCCAGAATCCCGGCACCGGGATACTGGAGCCAGTCGGGCAGAAGGCGCTTCCTCCGTATGGCCTCGCCCGCCAGAATCGACAGCATTTCCTGAAGGAACATGGTCCGGACCAAGTCACAGGTTTCGACGGCCTGACGATGGACATCGGAAGGTTCCAACTCTCGAGCGATCCGCTTCAACAAATTCGGGTCGAACTCGGTCCCCCGAAAGACCTTCTTCGCCGCCGGGAGAATCGGAAGACGCGCGTTTACGCCCTCGAGGTAGTCCACCACCAAAAACGGGTGCTCGACCCAGTGGCGCGACGAGCGGACGGTGAGACGCCACAGATCGACCGCCTCGCGCTGCCGGCCTCTTCGCGCCAGCTCGATGGCGATACTGAAAGGAACGCGGTAGTAGATGGACACCTTCTTCTGGAACCGCGACATGAGATCCCTATGCGAGACGGAGAGGTCTCCGGGACGCGCTCCGTAATCCGGGCAGTCGCCGATCCGGCGAAGGGTCTCGAAGACACCCGTATTCTCTTTGTAGAGACGGATGAGAAGGTCTCGTTTCTCCTCCGGCACCTCCATGCCGCTCATGAGACGATTGACTATGACCGTGGGGCGAAACTCCTCGTGGCTGCCCTTCAAGCGAAACGTGAGACTCGACGCGTGGTCCTCCCAGAGGGCGGCCGCGTTGCGGTCATCGGGCACTTCGCGGACGAAGTCGCGCGGTTCGGTGCGCAGCCCCTGACCCCGAAGGCTCTCGACGTACCGGTCCATGTTGGGCGAGAAGAGCACACTCAGGAAGGAATAGAGAATCCAGATAGCGAGAAGGCCCCCCGCCAGAAGGGAGAGAAGAACGGCACGGCGTTTGTTAAGAGAATTCATTTCAAGACTTCCGCTCCACCCGCTTCGGAGTCAAGATCCGCCGTTCGCGTATTTCGTGTGTTTCGTGGTTCCCGAATCTCGATCCGGCTTGTCTCGCGGTTCGTCTCGTCGCTCAGTTGAACCGGGCAATCGCCCAGATCCCGACGATCAGGCAGTAGATCGAGAACCAGCCGATCTTGCCGCCTCGCACGAATCGCAGAAGAACCCTGAGAGAGACGTATCCCGAGACCGCGGCCACAACGAACGCGATCGCCCCCGTCGCCAAGGGCAGAGCGCTCGCGGCCAGGTCGAAGTCCTTCATCTCGAGGATCAACGCTCCGACGATCGCCGGGATCGCTAGCAAGAACGAGAACTCGCCCGCCGTCCGACGGTTCATCCCGATGAGGATCGCGACGGCGATGGTCGCGCCCGAACGCGACACGCCCGGCGTGATCGCCAGTCCCTGGGCGATCCCGATGACGAACGCCATCCAGAAAGGAAACACGTCCGGCTCGTTCGAGGCGGGCGCCTCGGACGTCCGTCCGGCGCCGCGCCTGAGGAAGGTCGCCGCCAAGAGAAGCGCCGTGAAACAGAGAGCGTAACCGGTCCTGTCGGGTCGTTCGAAGAGTCCCTCGAAAAAGTCTTTCGCCCCGAGCCCGATGACAACCGTCGGGAGCGTCCCGAGGATGACGGCGAGAATCATCCGTCCCCGCGCGTCCGACATCCAGGTCGCGCCCAACCCGGTCCCCTCGGACGGGCGCCACCCGTCGCGGAAAAGAAACGCGATCAGCACGACCAGACGTTCGCGAAACACGATGCACACCGAGACCAGGGTGGCGACGTGGACGAGAACGACGAACACGACGTTGTCGGCCGCGCTGAGGCGACCGGGCCAAAGGGTCTGGGCCAGGACGAGATGGCCCGAGCTGCTCACCGGGAGAAACTCGGTCACCCCCTGCAACAGACTCAAGAGAAGTCCCTGGAAAATCGTCATGTTTCACGCTCTTTCGAGGCGATGCGGGCGTTCCGCCCCTCGCCGCCGCGGATTCACCGGATCAACATACAATCCCCGTAGCTATAGAATCGATATTTCTTTTCGATCGCCTCTCGGTACGCGTCGAGCAGTTCCTCGCGTCCTGTCAACGCGCTTACGAGAAGAATCAGCGAAGAACGAGGCAGATGGAAATTCGTGAGGAGAACGTCCGTCGCGCGAAAGCGAAACCCCGGCGCGATCATCAGCCGGGTCCAACCATCGAGCGATTCGGGGAAGATCGCTCCGACCTCGCAACCACTCTGCGATTCGGCGCGAAAGATCCCTTCGGCCTCTCCCGCGCCCACTAGCGCCGCGGTTTCGAGCGCGCGCACGACCGTCGTCCCCACCGCGACGACGCGGCGTCCCTCGGCTTTCGCCCGGTTGACGAGGGCCGCGGTCTCCTCCGGGATTCGGAAACGCTCCTCGTGCATCGGATGCTCTTCGACGGTTTCGGTCTTGATCGGCTGGAACGTCGCCGCCCCGACGTCGAGTTGAACGAAACAACGCTCGATCCCTCGAGATTCGAGGGCTTTCAGAACGCTTTCCGAGAAGTGGAGTCCCGCCGTCGGCGCGGCCACGCTCGCCGGCTCGCCGTGGGCAAAAACCGTCTGATAGCGTTCGCGGTCCTCGGGTTCCTCGGGGACGAAGGCGTCGCTCCCGTGTCCCGCCGCTTCCGCGTCGCGTTTCCTCGCGCGCAGGATATAGGGCGGCAGAGGCGTGTGGGCGATGTCCGACAGAATCGTCCACCAATCTCCCGAGTAGCGGAATTCGAGGAGCCGCTCGCCTCCCCCGCGCTCTCCATAGGCGGCGACGCGCGCTTCGAGACGCTGGGGGGCGAAGATCAGACGATCGCCTACCTGGATCTTCTTTCCCGGACGCACCAGCGCCCACCATCGGCGTTCGTCCTCGCGCCGAAGCAGAAGCGCCTCGATCTTGCCTCCATCGGGCGCGCGACGCCCCAACAGACGCGCCGGGAGGACACGCGTGTCGTTCATCGTCAACAGGTCGCCCTCGCGCAGAATCTCGGGGAGTTCGGCGAAACGGCGATGATCGCGCGATCCCGACGCGCGGTCGAGAACCATCAGGCGCGAATCCTCGCGATGCGAAGCCGGACGACGCGCGATCGACGCTTCGGGCAGCGCGTAGTCGAAATCGCGGGTCTTCACGGCGACGACTCCCGGCCGCGACGCGCGGCCGTCTCGCGCTCGATCGATTCGAGGATCGGATTGTCGCGGATGCTGAGTTTCGCCAGCGCGAGCACGCGGTCGAACCCGCCCCAATTCTCTCGGTCGGAATAGGCCCTCAGAAGAACGAGATAGGCCGACGCCGATCCGCCGGGCGGATAGCATCGAATCGCCCGCTCGTAGTCGTCGAGCGCCTCGTCCGCCCGGTCGAGAAGATAGCGCCGCCCTTCGGCGCGAGTGAAGTAAGCGTTCCCCGGAGACGGAGTCCCGCGCAGGACCCGCGCGTCGAGCGCCTCGGCCTCGTCGGCGCGACCGAGGACCCGCAACACCTCGGCGTGCAACAGGGTCCATCGCTCGCGAACGTTGGGATCGCCCGGTTCCGATTCCCGCAGCATCGTCTCCGCCTCGGCGTAGCGTCCGCGAAGGACCGAGTCCGAGGCGACAAGGAAACGCGCGGCCTCGCGATCGGGGAATTCCCGCGCGATTCTCTCGACGAGTTCGCGGTACTTCTCCTTTTCGCCCGACACCATATAGACCCCGGCCAGAGCCAGAGGCACTTCGAACACGTTCTTCCGGTCGCCCACGGCTTCCAGAATGTCTTCGAGATCCCGCGCGGCCCGGTCGTCCGCCTCGCAATCCAGGAAGGCCCTGGATCGATTCGTCGCGTACGCGGCGAGTTCCTCGGGTTCATAGCGGGCGAGAAGATCGTACAGGCGGTGGCGGTAGGCCTTGTCGCCCAATCCTTTCGATTCCATGTAACCCAGGGTTTCGACGATGGCCGAGGCCAGGTTCGGCGCTTGTCGCACCGTCTCCTGATAGGCGCGAAACGCGTTTCCCGAAGCGTCGGTCCGCATGGGGTCGAGCTCGGCGTAGAGCGCCCAAGATCGCGCCAGCGCATAAGTCAAGACGCGGTTGACCCGAGGCCCGACGACTTCGAGCGGGCGGCTGGTCGGTCCGTCCGCGGGTCCCGAGTCGATCATGAAACTCGCGCGTTGAAGATCGCGGATTCCGTCCTCGAGGTACGTGATCGCGCCTTGGCGTTCGAGCGCCGCGCGTCGCCGGTTCCCCGCTTTGAGCGCCCGGCCGAAGTCCTGGTCGAACAACAGCGCCAGGCGAAACCGCAATTGTCCCATCTGGATCCGCGGGATGTACTGAAGCGGATCGATCCGCAGGCTCAAGGAGAACTCGCGATAGGCCTCGGAGAGAGCGCGACGCCGCTCATCCTCATCGCTGAGCGTCACCGCGTATTCGAGATTCCCGTTCGCCCGGAGGGCGTGCATGTCGGCCAGAAGCCGACGGCCCGTGAACATCGCGCCCGGAACGACGAGTCCCCAACCGACAAGGATGATCGACAACACGGCGACCTTCCGTACCCTCAAGAGCGGCTGGAAGAGCTCTCCTCGTCCCGACGAGGGTTCGGAAACATCGGGCCCGACGGCGGGAGATTCGGCCGACGGTTCGTCTTCGTCCTCATCGGGCGAGCCGAGCGCCAAAGCGACGGCGAAGAGGAAAGACGTCGTCAGGGGGGCGAGGTGAAAGGGAAAATCGACGAACGCGTGGAGCATCGTCGCGCACACCGCGAAGAAGGCGCTGTAGCGCCGGAGGCGCTCCTCGCGTCGCGCCGGATCGAGCCGGCGCCACCGCCCCAATCCGCGACGCAGATGCAGGACGATCGCCGCCAGAGCGAGCCCCACCCCGATGAAGCCGGTCTCGATCAAGAGCTGAAGATAGTCGTTGTGCGCTTCGAGGGTGAGCAGATCGGTCGGCTGAAACGGCGAGTCGGGGTGTCTCTCGAAATAGTCGGCCTGCGCTTGAGGATACAACGGGACGAAGGCGGCCAGTCCGTGACCGGCGAACGGCCTGGCCTTCACCAAGTCGTATCCGATTCGAACGATGCGCACTCGGGTCCCCTTGACGAGCGTTTCGGGGGCCATGGCGCGCAAACGCGCCATGTAGTCCGACACATGCCCCTGCATGATGCCCGCCCGCGACCCCGCGATCAGGGCGAGAACCATCGTCGCGACGATCAGGATTCCGGCAAGGAAGTGGCGTAGGCGAACCCGGAATCCCAGGATCGAGCCGAGCCCGAGAAGATAAACGACCGTGAGCGGAGGGATGAGGAGCCAGACGGCGCGGCTTTTCGTGATCTGGAAGAACCACAGGGCGATCAGGACATAGAGCCCGAGCCCCAAACGGACCGACGGGCGGCGAGCCGCGAAGAACGCGCCCAGGGCGAAGAAGAACGGCCCCATCGCGATCGACGCCACACCCGTGTTGTGACCGATCAGAGACCCGTAGAGGTTGCGCTGGTATCGGTCCGTATCGTTTTTCAACAGGACCTTGAACACGCAGCGCGACGTGGACTCGAACGATTCCGCCAGGCTGATGAGCATCAACACGAGACCGATCAGAAGGAAACAGCGAACCAGGGTCCGTCCGAAACGTTCCGACGCGGGGAGATCGGAAACGGCGAGGAATACGAGAATCCACAGAATGAAATCGAAGACCGTGTAGAAGCATTCGCTGTCGTAGCCCAAGTGCGGCGCGCGCAGCGTGGCGAGGAGTCCCCAGAGAAGAAACGCCACGAGCGCCACTCCCTCGGCGCGACGGCGCAGAGGACGGCCCGACAACGCCAGGCGCCACGTGAGCCAACACGCCAGAAGAGGAAGAAGCACCCACGACGCGAGCGTTTCCTTCACGACCAACGGCGAGTAGCCGAACCGCAGCGTCGGCTCGAGATTCGCGAAGAGCAGCGGACCGTACGGCACGCTCTGCAACCGGAAGTAGAGCGCCGCGGTCCACTCGTTGTCGAGCTGGAGCGGATACACGAGGGCCGACACCGCCAGGGCGAGAAGACCCAGCAGGCGAACCATCCTCACCAGGAAGTGCTCGCGTTCCATCGCATCCTCCGGACCGTTCGCGCGCGGGTCACCACTCCTCGGCTTGAGGCGGCGCCTCTCCATCTTTCTCGGTTCGCAACGCTTTCGACGGACGGTACACCAGGGCGGTGGGAGAAGTATCTCGATCGGAGAAGTCCACGATCCACTTGTGCGAGAACGTTTTCTCCTCGCCGCCGAGAAGGGGCGGCAACACGATTTCCTCGACCAGGTCCTTCTTGTCCGAGATACGACCGTTCTTCGGCACCTTGTTCATAAACCCGACCCGCCGTCCCTTGGCGGGAGCTTCCCCGAGATTCTTGAGCCAGACGGCGACGTCCGCCTCCTTGTGCGTGTCGTCGATGTCTCGGAGCGCCACCTGGAGGGTAAACGTCGTTTCCGCGCGCGACAGAATGGTCAACGGAACGTCGACCTGGTTGTTCGACTCGTCGGATTCCCGCACACGGTTCGAGGGATCGGCTTTGAGGCGAATCGTTTTCTCCCCGGCATACTCGAGTCCCGCGTCGTAGTCGAACCGCACGTTCACCTCGCGTTTCCTGCCCGGGCCGAGAGGATCCTGCCTGAACCCGACGCAGTGCGGGCGCGACTGGAGCTCCTTCTCGCGTCCGTTTTCCTCGACCGACGACAGGCGAAGATCGAAATTCGGAGTGGCTTCGCGTCCCAAGTTCTCCACCTCGGCGCGAACGAACACCGTCTCTCCTTCCGCCGGTTGTTCGGGGGTGAATCGAACCGATTCGGGCATGATCGCAATGTCGCAGAGGTTGGGGGCGCCAAGCGGGATGGACAGGTCCACCGGCGGAGCGTCCACGTCTTTCAGGGAAGCCCGAAGGCGAAGATCCGAGGGACGCGCTCCCGCGGGAAGGACGATCGAAAACACAACGGGCGTCTCCTTGACAAGAGAATCGCTCGGCTGGAGGGACCGCGTGATCGCGCGAGACGTCGCCCCGTCGGGAGTGGACAGAACCGCCGTGAGCGCGGTCTGCGTCGTCAGCCCGGAGTAGAAGAATCGAACGTCCACGCTCAGATTGGCGGCCGGAACGGCCGTTTTCCAGTCGATCCGGGCGAGCGAGGGCAAAGTGGCGAGATACGCGCCGCCCTCCGAGAGAGAAACGCACAGGTCGAGGTTCTTCTCCCCTACGGAACCGCCCGTGTCGCCGAGAGCCGTACCGGGTTTCCCAAGCCGGACCCGAAACCCTTGAAGACCGGCGAGAGACTTGAACGGCTGCAGGAGGCGCTTCTCTTCGCCGGGCGCCAAGACCGCCATCCACTCTCCAAGGGTCTTCTCGCCGCCCGTTGGGCCGCTCCGCGTGAGGATCACGGGCACTGCCGAAGACTCGAACTCGGAACCGTTCGCGATCCGGATCTCGAGTTCCCCGTCCTCGTCCGCCTTCTCGGGCTTTTTGTTGAACTCGAACGAGGCGATTTCCACCCTGGGGCGTCCCACCGGAAGAAGCGAGAACGCCACCGCATCGCGACGACCCTCCGAGTCGCCCAGGTACGCCCGGACGGTCCAATCGCCCGGTTTCGGAGACTCGGGCATGTCGAACGCCCAAACCGTCTTCCCCTTCGAGAACGAAAGCGGGCCCGAGTTCAACGCTTCGTTTCCGTCGGGATCGAACAAAGCGGCGACAAACCGCCCCGTTCTCAGTCCTTGCGGCGCCGCCTCCTCGAAACGCACTCGCGCGCGACCGCCGGCGAGCGCGTCGAGGTCGATCCGATCGGGCTCCACGCGTCCGGTCGCCGCGATCTCGGGGAGGACCAGATCGAGCGAGGGATCGCCCAGGAGGACGAACATCCGCATCATCTCCTCGTCGCCCTTGTGGAGAAGATAGTCGATCGTCGTCCACGCCGTGATCTCGCCCAGCCGACGGAATCCGTTCTTCATGATGCCTCGGAACAACGCTTTCGCGACCCCCTCGTGCGCGGGAGTGTGGCCCGGACCCGAGGGAACGAAAAGCCCGATGGCCCCGCCCTGCGTCACTCGCATCATGTCCTCGCTGATGCAGATGTTCCACTTGGCCAGGGCGTAGTCGATCGCTCCGTGATTGCACGTGAAGGTGGCGAGGAAGGGAAGGCGGTCGCCGTTGCGAAGGTTCAGGTTGTCGCTGTTCGCGCTGTCGCCTCCGAACCAGATCCGCTCGTCGGTCCAGATGTTGGGCGAACCGTGGCCGAAGAAGATCATCATCCCCAGCCCGCGCCGATACGCCTCGTGCAGGGCCAGAGTCGCCTCGGTGCTGACCTTGAGGTTCAGCTCCTTGACGAGCTTCTTGCCCGCGACGTAGAAGTTGTCCTCATAGGAGAACTCCTCGAGGTAGATCCGCTCGGGCAAAAACGCGGGAGACTGACTTTCGGTGCGCACGCGGTCCATCGTGTTCGCGAACCCTTCGCCGTCGTCGGAACAGTACCCGATCCGCGCGCGCCAAGGGCCGAGCGGCGCCTGGGCGTTGTATTCGACCGTCTTGCGCACGACCTCGCGCGCGTCTTCCAGGTTCTGGACCGACAGGCGGCCGATCATCGCGTCGGGCAGACAGTCCGTCCCGACCAGACAGGCGTACCAGAGTTCCGAGGCCCAACTGTCGCCGTTGCGTCCCGTGGCGGTATAGGCCGGGACAAGGTTGGGCACGCCCGTGCGCAGCTCGCCCCGGTAGTCGCTGCTCGAGTCGCCGAAGAGACAGACGTAGGTCGGAGGCGTCTTCCACCCTCTCACCGCGTCGGTCAGAAAGTCCTTGATCGCTTGAGGAGAGGATTCCCCGGCGCCGTATTCCTGGTAAATCGCCTCCACACTCACCGCGCGGGTCTTCAGTCCTCTGCGCCCCTGATGATCGAGGAGCGGACGAATCTCCTCTTCGAACATCGGATGGTAGACCAGCAGGTAGTCCGCCTCGTTCTCCGGCGAGGCGATGTCGGTCTCGATCGCGGGGATCGGATCGGGCGCTGGAGGAATCGCCGTCAGAAGCGTCGCCAGCAGGTCGCGCGAGGCCCTTTGTTCGTGGAACGCAAAAACCTCCTGAGGCAGGGCCTCCACCTCGATCATCGAGGGGGTCTCGGGGTCGGTCAGGTCGAACAGGAGCGGCCGAGTCTCGCCGAAACCCGTCGTTCGATGCCAAGGATGTTCGCCCGTAGTGCGAATCTGGATCTGTCCGCCTCTTGCGTAAAGCCAACGTCGATACCGGACAACCATGCCGTCGAAGAAGATGTTCGAGCACGTGGCGTCCGGGGCGATCGCGAACGGGGTCTCGAACCGGAGCGTCAACTCGTTCCCCTCGCGCTTCAGATGATCGAACGCCACGTCCAGATGCACCTTCCCCCGTTGGCCGCCCACAAAAGGCCGCACGGAGGTCGTGAGCGAATCGTTCAGGCTCAACTTGATCGGCGGCGCTTGGGTCAACCGCGCTCGATAGACACTCTCGTCGCGGAAATAGATCGTAAAGAATCCCTCGTCGCTCTTTTCGGGGTCCATGAGTCGCTCGAGGGGCGTCTCGTAGAAAGTCATGTCGAACGACACCGCGTCTCCCGACTCCGGGCGCAAGTCGGGAAGGTCGAAACGCACGGAAGTCACGTAGACCGGATCGATTTCTCTCCAAACCCAGTTCTTCTCTTTCGTGTTCAGGAACTGGTCGCTCGACACGAGCAGCTGCCAGTCCTCCTCGACGGACCGCTCCTGCACCGTATCGACCGTCGCCTCCACCCCGTCGGGATACGCGGCGGGATTGGCCCTGGAGCGCATTCGCAAAGATGGACTCGAAGGCGACTCCGAGGGAACATGGAGCCAGTACGCCCGTTCCGTGGAGAAGGCCGAATCGGAGCCGAGGCCATAGAAGACAATCTCCTTTTCCCGAGGGGAATCTTGGACGAGATGCGTGGCCACTTCGCGCCCTCGGCTGAAAACGCGCAAGCCCGCCATGTCGACCTGCGCCGCGTCCATTCCCGCCCGCTCCAGATACTCGGGCCCGATGCGGTACAAACCGCTCGTCGATACCGGGACACGCAGCCAACGTCCCGAGGCGGCGTGGAGCGGAGACCAACGGTCCGGTCCCTTCGGAGCGGCACCCGCCTTCCGGCCTCGGTCGGCGTAAAGGGAGAGAGCCTCGGGATTGACCACCAGGGAACGCAGTACGGCGGGAAAACCGCGATCGCCGTCCGTCGAGCCGACGTCCTGGGTCCCGCCCTTCTCGCACGGAAATCTCGCCGTCAGCCCCAGAAGACGAAACGGCCCGGAGGTCCCGGCGCGAAGGGACGCGGAATCGAAATCCACGTGTACGAGCCGCCAGAACCGGACGATTCCCTCTTCCGAAACGCTCAAACGCCCCTTGATTTCTTTCCGAACGACATCGCTCAGCCCCGCAACCTTCTCGCAGGCGCGGCGGTCGATCGGAGCGATCGCCGATCCGTCCTGAGCCTGGAGACCGCCGGTCGTTATCGAGAAATCCACGATTTCCGGCACGAGGGGAGCGTCGGCGGGGAATATGGCGTAGAAGTCGATGTGGTCCGTCGTCCCCGTGGTCGTCAGGTCGAAGGTCATCGTCAAGGCGTCGGGCGACGACTCCAGCGTCACCTCCTCGGGAAGACGGCTCGCCGCCTTCGCGACGCTCTCGTCCGCGCGCGACGCGGACGAGCCCCCACCCGGGCTCGCGTTCTCCACTGGTCCGGTGCAGCCGGCCATCCATACGGACAAGATCAGAGAGAAAAGAAGCGCCCTCTGGAGAATGGAGAGGAGCGAGAATTGCATAAGCGACTCCTGATTGGGCGCTCGGGACGCCGCGGATGAAACTCGATGTCCTTCTCGACCGTCTTCGTTCGTCGCATCGGCACGAGAAGGCCCTGAACGCCGATAGGCCGAGGCATTATGCCACAGACTTTCTCGCTCCGCCACCTCGCGGTGCACCCCTTGGACCCTCGCCAGAGAGAGCATTCCCCTAGGACGTTCCACCCTTCTGGAACCACCACCGTTCGGCGGTTTGCCCGATGCAAATGCTTGTTCCGCGAGGAGTCGTCGCCTTCCAAGGCTCTTGCCGGTTTCGATCCTGAGCGCCGAAGGCGCGGCCCTATTCGAGCCCTGGGCAACGCCCAGGGAAAGAGGCCGCAACAAGATGGCGAGCCCTGTAAGGGCGTTCTAATGGAGTGCGCCAGGCGTTGCCGTCCTTGCGGTAGAACGCCCTTACAGGGCTAAGAGGGATATGGAAATGTGTCTGCACCAGGGCGTTGCCCTGGCCGTCCCCAGGCGAAGCCTTGGGCATAGTAGGTGAGCCTTTCAGGCTCGCAAACCGCCGAACGGTGGTGCTCTGGAACGTGCGACCCCGGCGTCCGCGCCGACGGAAAAAACAAGGCGCTCCCACAAGGGGAACGCCTGAAGATTCAAGAGAACTCACGAGTCGGCGACTCGCTCTGGAGATCGCGCCGCACCGGAATTGCGGCCTTCAGGCCGCTCGACGGCGAAGTACTATCTCCCCCCCTCGCGCCCGCCCCGGTCTCGCCCGCCCCGGTCGCGGTCTTGATACCGCCCACCCCGGTCGCGTCCGCCGCTGCCCCGGTCGCGGTCGTGCTGGCGCCCGCCTCCTCGCTCGCGCCCGCTCCCGCGCCCACCCTCGGTCTTGCGGGCGAAGACGTTCTCATTCTCGAGTTCGGTCATATCGATGCCCTGCTCTTGCATAATCGCCTGTTTGCGGCTCAGCCGAACCTTGCCCGAATCGGGGTCGATACCGATGACCTTGACCTTCATCATGTCGCCTTGGCGACAGATGTCGGTGACCGCCTCCACACGCGAGGTGTCGAGCTCGCTCACGTGCACCAGGCCGTCTTTCTTGGGTAGAATCTCGACGAACGCGCCGAAATCGGTGATCCGAACCACTTTGCCCGTGTAGATCTTGTGGAGCTCGACGTCGGCGGTCAAATCCAGGACCATCTGTCTGGCATTGGCCATGGCTTCGCCGTCGTTCGTGGCGATGAAAACCGTCCCGTCGTCCTCCACGTCGATCTGAGCGCCGGTCGTCTCGACGATGTTGCGAATATGTTTGCCCGACGGACCGATCAGATCGCCGATGCGCTGAGGATCGATCTTCATGATCTCGATCCGCGGAGCCAGCGGCGAAAGCTCGGGACGCGGCGCGGGCAGCGCCTCGGCCATGCAATCGAGAATGTGGCACCGCCCTTCGAGCGCTTGGGCCAGCGCCTGTTCCAGAACGTCGAACCCGATGCCCGAGATCTTGATGTCCATCTGAAGCGCCGTGATGCCCTCGCGCGTCCCGGCGACCTTGAAATCCATGTCGCCCAGGTGGTCTTCCATTCCCATGATGTCGCTCAGAACCGCCACGCGGTCCCCGTCCTTGATCAAACCCATCGCGATGCCGGCCACCGGCGAAGAGATAGGAACGCCGGCGTCCATCAGCGAGAGGCATCCGCTGCACACGCTCGCCATCGACGACGAACCGTTGCTCTCGAGAATCTCCGACACGATCCGAACCGTGTAGGGGAAGGTGTCGGCCCCGGGCAGGATCGGCTCGAGCGCCTTCTGGGCAAGCATCCCGTGGCCCAGTTCGCGACGCCCCGGACCCATGATCCGGCGCGTCTCGCCCACGCAATACGACGGGAAGTTGTAGTGCAAAAGAAATCGCTCGGTCGAAATCCCCATCAGGTCGTCGATCTTCTGCTGATCGCCCACCGTGCCGAGGGTGGTGACGCCAAGCGACTGGGTCTGACCTCGCGTGAACACCGCCGAGCCGTGGGCCATCGGAAGGAACCCGATGTCGCTCGTGATCGGACGAATGTCTTTGGCGCCGCGCCCGTCGGCGCGAACTCCCGTAGAGAGAATCATCTCGCGAACGGCCTTCTTAAACGTATCGTCGTACGCCTCGACGGCCTGTTTGCGCACTTGAGGCGCGTTCGACTCCTCGCCCTCCGCCGGGGCGAAACGCTCGACGATTTGGACAACGACTTCTTCTCTCAGAGCGTCGACCGCGTCCTCGCGTTCCTTCTTTTCCTGAATCCGGATCGCGTCGGCGAGACGAGGCGAAGCGGTCTCCTTGACCGCGGCGGCCACGTCGGCGTCGACCACGGATTCCTCGAAGGCGATCTTCTCCTTACCGCAGAGACGAACCAACTCCTCGATCCCGGCGACGACCTTCGCCGTCTGCTCCTGCGCCACGTTGAGCGCCCCGAGAATCACCTGCTCGCTCAGTCCCTTCGAGCCGCTCTCGACCATGTTGATCGCCGAAGACGTGCCCGTGACGACGAGATCGAGCGCGCTCTGGTCGCGCTGCGGGAACGTCGGATTGAACACATAGTGACCGTCGATATAACCGACTCGAACGGCGCCGACCGGGCCGTTGAACGGAATGTCGCTCATCGACAACGCGGCCGACGCGGCAATCAGGGCCGGAACGGCGGGCGGGTTGATCTGATCCATCGACAAGACGGTAAGATAGACCTGCACCTCGTAGCGAAAGCCCTTGGGGAATAACGGGCGAATCGAGCGGTCCACCAGGCGCGCGTTGATCGTCTCGGGAGTGCCGGGACGCCCCTCGCGTCGAAAGAAATTGCCGGGGATACGCCCGACGGCGTAGTGCTTCTCGCGATAATCCACCTGAAGAGGGAAGAAATCCATCCCTTCAAGCTGCTTGTTCGAACGAACGGCGTTCGCCATGACGATCGTGTTGCCGATCCGGGCCAACGCCGATCCGTGGGCTTGACGCGCCACCTGTCCCGTTTCCAGGACAAGATCTCCGTTCTCTCCAAAGGGAATGCTGACTGTGTGCTTCATGTTCCAATACCTTTCCACACAGATCGGAGGCGTGCCGACCGGCCGCGCGGCTCTGGCTCCACTCTTCGGAAACGTCGATCGGCGGGAAGGCGACTCGACGCGGAACGCCGACGGGGCCCGCCCGTCTCAGACGCGAGACAGGAACCGGACGCGATCCGGACCGATGCCGAAGAGTCGTTGGATTTTTCCGGGGTTTTAAAACTCAGGGTCCGAATAGCCCGCTTGGGGGCGATACTCGGGCACTCGGTTTTAAAATCCCGAAAAGACCTCGGCAACACGCGCAGGATCTGGTTGTGCGCTTGCGAAGCGCACTTCGAAATGTAAGTTCCCCTCGCCCAGGCGAGGGACCCTCTCTCAAGCGAGGGTTTGCGGATGCGGTCCTTCCTTACAATGTCTCGAGACCTTGGACTCCAGGTCGCGATCTGAGGGGAGAAGCAGAAGAACCGCCCGGAACTCTCCCCGTCAGTCACTCATTGCATCGGCTACCGCCGCAGGCCGAGACGGCCGATCAGAGCGCGGTAGCGCCCGATCTCGGTCTTGGACAGGAAGGTCAGCAACCGCTTGCGCCGGCTCACGAGCATCAGGAGACCCCGTCGCGAGTGATGATCTTTCTTGTGGGTCTTGAGATGCTCGGTGAGTTGATTGATCCGCTCGGTCAGAATCGCCACCTGCACCTCGGGCGAACCCGTGTCCGTCGGATGAGTCTTGTAGCCTTCGATCAGCTCCTTCTTCTTCACAGCCGTAATCGACATGGTCCGGTTACCTCCGGGGAGCGGAATAGTCGGGAGGTTCTCGAAAGCCCCTCCCTTGCGCCGGTCCGTCCACCAGCAGCATCGCATTAAACCAGACCCCAACCCCACTGTCAACAGGAAACGCCGGCCGAGGGACGCCACTCCGCTCGGATGGATTGTTGAAACAACAAAGGTTGGAGTTGCGACATGGAGATCTCGAACTCCCCTCGCTGAAGGGAGGCAGGCTTGGGACTGCAAGCGGCAGACAGCGAGCTTTCGGGGGCGGACAAGGCGAGGAGACGTCCTTGTACCTAGCGCGGTGTCGCCGCTCTGAAGAGCCGCGAGAGCGCACCGAATCGAAATCGCTTCACTTGAGCGGAAGGGAAAACCAGAAGGTGGCGCCCGCGCCTTCATTGTTCCGGACGCCGATCTCCCCGCCGTGGAGACCGACGAGGTGTTTGCAGATCGCCAGACCGATGCCGTGGCTGGTTTCGTGACCCGTGGGGCGACTGCTGAGCTTCGTGTAGCGCGAGAACGCCCATTTCAAGTCGTTGTCGGTCAGGCCCGGTCCTTCGTCGCGGACCTCGCAGAAAACGTCCTTCTCGCGCCGCGCGGTGCGCACTTCGATCCGCCCGTCGGGCAAGCTGAACTTGATGGCGTTGTCCACCAGGTTCTCGATCACTTGCCGCACCCGCTTGGCGTCGGCGCTGAGCGAGACGTGTCCGCATCCCGGTTCGAAATGGAGATCGAGGTTCTTTTCCTCGGCGCAAGGGGCGTGCAGATCCACAATCTCGCGAGCGATGAGATCGATATCGATGAGCCCGGGTTCGATCTCGAGGCGATGCTCGCTGAGTGCCTGGAAATCGAGAAAATCGACCACGACGCGCTGCATTCGCCACGCGCAGAGGTTGAGCTTCTTGAGCATCTCATGCGTCTCGCGCGTCATCGTCGCCCCGGGCGGCACGGCGCCCTGCGCGAGCGAGGCGTAGCCGTGCACCTTCATCAACATCCCCTTCAGGTCGTGGCTAGCGATGGTCAGAAACTCGTCTTTGAGGTGGATCAGGTGGCGCAGATCGAGCTGCGTCCTCATCCGCGCGAGCAAGACCGGAATGTCGATCGGTTTGACGACGTAGTCGTTGGCCCCTCGCGCGAAGGAATCGACGACGTCGTCGCTCTGGTCCTTGGCCGTCACCATGATGACGGGCAGCTCCGTCGCCGTGTAGTCGCGTCGCAGTTCCACCAGGGCGTCGGTCCCGCTCACGCCCGGCATCATGATGTCGAGAAGAACCAAATCGACGTCGCCGCGTCCCACCGCTTCGAGGGCTTCGGCGGCGGAAGAGGCCAACTCGACGCGGTATCCTTCTTCCGTCAGGATCTGCTCGAGCAGATCGCGGTTGAAGTGCGTATCGTCGACGACCAGGATTCGCTCCATCGGCGCGACCATCCATCCGGAAAACGCCCGCGCGGCCTCGCATCGCGCCTCGATCCCCCATCCGCCGGGAGCGAAGCGGGAAGAAAACAGACTGCCGCGGAGACTTGTCCCCTACCCCTTACTTATCTACACGTTCCCGCCAATACTTTACCCTTCTCGACCCGCGAGGCGAAGAATACCGCGTCCTCGCGCCCCCACGCGCCCACTCTGACTCGTACTCGTCCTCCTGCCCTACTCGTTCTCGTCCTCTCGCTCGGGATCAGAATCGCCATCGGGATCGGGACCGAAATCGCAATCGAACGGGTCCCTACGGCATCGATCGCGACCCCGCCCGCGAATGCCGTCGGCGCGCGGCGCCCATGCGGCTCCGAAACCATGAATCGCGGCCCGAGGACTACTTCCGACGATCGACCGCTTCGCGTTTCTTGAGATGAACCGGCAAATCCACGGTGAAGACGGAACCTTTGCCGACTTCGCTTCGGGCGCGGACCTCGCCGCCCAGCAGTCGCGTCAAGCTCCGAACGATCGGCAATCCCAGGCCGGTCCCTCCGTAGCGACTGGTCGTGGATTGATCGGCCTGGCGAAACTCCTGGAAAGCGAGCGACAGCTGCTCGCTTGTCATCCCGATTCCGGTGTCCGCCACCTCGATCGAGACGAAGGGACCGCCGCGAGCAGGCGCCGCGTCGCGCTCGAGCAGAGAGGCTTCGACCGTCACGCGGCCCCCTTTCGTGAACTTGGCCGCATTGCTAAGAAGATTCACCAGTATCTGACGCACCCGGGTCCGATCGCTGCGCAATAGCGGAAGATCGGGCGACAGTTCGGTTGCGAACCGGGTGCCGTTCGATTCGATCAGAGGCTCGATGGTGAGCGCCGCCTCATGGACCACCTCGCGCAGATCGAACGTTTCGGAAACGACGTCCATCCGTCCGGCTTCGATCTTGGAGAGGTCCAGAAGACCGTTGATCATATCGAGCAGATCGTCGGCGTTGCGCAGAATCGTCTCGAGGTTCCGCGTCTGTTTTTCGGGCAAAACGCCGGCCGACTTGCGCAGCAGAATCCGCGAAAAACCGATGATCGCGTTGAGCGGCGTGCGCAACTCGTGCGACATGTTCGCCAGGAAGTTCGACTTGGCCCGGCTCGCCGCCAGCGCCTGGTCCCGCGCCTCGGCCAGTCGCGCGTTGAGATCGAGAAGTTCGTTCTCGTACTCTTTGCGCCTCGTGATGTCGCGGCTGTACTCCACCACCCCCGTCACGTCGCCCGACGCGGCGAGGAGAGGGAAGGCGTAGAGCTCGAGCCATCCACCCGGACCGTGACCCGCTCGCGCCATGACCTCCATCTGGAGCTCCTTCTTCTCGAAGGTGCGCAGAGTCGGACAACGCGGACACGGCGAATCGCACGCGTGATAGACCTCGTAGCATTTCTTGCCGATCAGAGGAAGACGGTCCTTGAACCACGTCTCCATCGTCCGGTTCACACGAACGATATTCAGGTCTCGGTCCAAAACGGTGATGCCGTCCTGGATCGCGTCGAAAATGTTGCGCAAGAAATCCTCGCCCGCGCGCACGGCGGTTCTGGCCCGCTCGTGCTCGGTCACGTCCACCAGGGAGACCACCGTGGTGGGAAGGCCCTCGTAAGCGACGACTCCCTGAGAGACGTCTACGGTACGCTGGCGCCCGTCCGGGTCGACAAGCCGGCACTGACGCCACTCGCGCGCCGTGGAAGGCCCCGAAGAACCCACCCGCGGCGGGTCGAGAGGACAAGGGGTATCGGGATCGAATAGATCGTCGAAAGCCGTTCCCACGAGATCGGGACGACAGCGGCCGGTCAGGCGCTCGGCCCACGAGTTGGCCGACACGATTCGCCCGTCGCGCACGAGAAGAATCGCGCACGGCACGGTCTCGGCAAGATCCTCGAAGACGACGTCGCGCCTCGAGGCCTCCGCTTCCATGCTCGCGAAGACCCGACGTTTCCCGCCCGCCTCGTGGGCGCTCGCTCCGACGTCGGCCATGCCTCACCCCCCCGCAAGATGGCTCTTCCAGATACCTGTGCGACAAACAAACCATGATAGCTCCGGCCCCGAGCCCCGCACAACCGAAAAACACCGCCTGCCCGTGGACGGGTGCAACCCATCATTTCAGGAAGAACCCGTTCGATGTCGCTCTTCGCCACCGCCGACTTCACGTCGGTGGGGCGATGGTTTTGCT
>JAFGFN010000028.1 GCA_016931035.1 Candidatus Sumerlaeota bacterium | reverse complement strand
CCAGGGGCTGCCAGCTCCCCACCCAGGGTCCGAGGACCTGAGTGGCGCGGGTGCCGGGGTAGAGCCGCGCGCAGGCGTCGGCCACGTCTCGAGCCTTGTCGAGAGCGACGCGTTCCGTCGCGGCGTCGCCCGCCTCGTGGGCCAGCCCGGCCTGGCGCAAATACACCGAGCCGATCCAACGGACGGCGCGGGGGGCATAGTAGTGGTCCGGGTAGCGCGAGACGAAGGCTTCGAAGGCCTGGTTGGCTTCGTCGTATCGTTCGAGATAATAGTCCCCAGCGCCCATTGCGAGGAGCGCGTGCGGTTCGACGGCGACGCATCCGCGGGCGCGCCGCGCGACCATCTCGCAGATCCTCAAGCGAACAAAGGTATAGTCGCGTTGGCGTTGCTTCTCTTCGGCGGTGGCGTTGGGGACGTCGAGCCGCATTCGCTCCTCGGCGTAGTACCACGCCATCTCGAGCGCGCGATGCGCGATCGCTTCGGCCACCTCGGGTCGCGAGGCGAGCGGGGCGGTGGTGAGATCCCCCTCTTCGCTATCGAGCACGGCGAGGGCGGCGAGCGCCCAGACGCCCGGCGCCGTCCTCTCGCCCCCGAGCGCGGCCAGACGCTTGTAGAGCGGACGCGCGTCGGCGTAGCGCTTGGCGAGACGGAGCGCGTCGGCGAGCGCCGTCATCGCCGTCGCCTCGTGGCCCGCGCCGGGACGCGCCAAGAGGTCGGAAGCGAGCGTCCGGACGTCGGCGGCCGGATCGCGGCGCAGGGCGGCCACCGCCCAAGAGGTCCGGACCAGGAGATCGACGTCGTCGCCGACGCGGAGCGCCTTGAGATTCTCGCAGAAGCGGCCCGCTGTGTCGCCCTCGCCGCGCGAAGCCGCGCCAAGAGTGGCCCGATAGACACCCAGCGCCCAGTCGGGATCGGCCGGGTCCAGCCCGAGCGCGGCGTTGAGCGCCTCGTCGCCGTCGCCGCACGAGAGGCTCGACTCGACGAGACCCAGCCGCGCCTCCTTATCGTCGGGGCGTTGCGCGAGGATTTCGCGCCACGCCCGGCGCGCCGACGGGAAGTCGCGCCACTCGGTCGTCTCGACGGCGAAGCGCCGGGCCGACGAGGGCGGCGCCTCGGTCACGATGACGGGACGTTCGGCGTCGGGTATCCACGCCGGACCCTTCCGGGCCATCTCGGCGAAGGCAAAACCCGCCTGGGCATGGCTCCTCTCTTTCTCCGACGGAGAATTGCCGAGGACGAACTCGTAGCCGCATTGCGCCAAATCGGGGAATCCGCGCGCCGCGAGGCTCTTGCACGCGTCCACTGCGGCCTCGTTTCGCGAAGGATGATCGAAGGCGAGAAGAGCGCAAAGCGAGCGCGAGGTCGTCGCGTCGTCGGTCTCGACGTAGGCGCGGGTCTTCACGGCCTCGCGCAGGGCTTCGACTCGCGCCTCGCCGTCCGAGAGCGCCGCCAAGCGGTCGTACACGCGCGCCGCCATGAGGAAGCGGCCCGAGACGCGCCAATCGGTCACGATTCGGTTCAGTTCGGTCAGGGTCGCCTTCGGGTTCTGGGTCGCGAAGTCTCGCTCGAGCGACTCGAGCGCATCGAGAGCGCCCACGCGATCGTCCGCCGCGGCAAGAAACAGAACCGACGACGCGCGCACGTGCGCCGCCGCGTCGCCCTGGGCGATCGCGGCGCACTGGGCACCGAACGCGCGACCCCGTTCGACTCGGTCCGAGACCGAATCCGGCGCGGAGAGGGCTCGCAAGACTTCGCCCGCGACTTTCGCCGCAGGCGTGCTCGACGGTTGGCCGCGCAGCACATCGAGGGCGGCGGCCTGCGCCTCGTCCCACCTCCGCGCCGCGATGAGCGCCCGGACTCGCCTGCGAGCGCATTCGGGAGAGGTGCCCGCACGGTCGTAAAGGGCCAAGGCCTCGTCGGGGCGTCCCGCTCTGAGAAGCCAATCGCCCGCCTTGCGGCAGAAATCGCGGCGCTTGGTTCCTTCGGGGACTTGCGAAGCCAAAGCGACGACGTCGGCCGGCGTCTTGCCGGAAGCGCCGACGGCGAGTGCCGAAATCAGATCCCCAAGACGCGCCTCGCGAAGCGACTCGATGTCCGATTCGAGCGTCGCCGTCGCCAGGCCGTCGGCGGCAAGACGATACGCCGTGCGCGCCAGGTCGAACGCGCCCTCTTCGCGCAGTTTCTCGCCCAGACTGAGCGCGTAGGGCGTTCGGTGGTTTCCCGGGTCGGCCGCGAAGTCGGCCCAGACGGGCGGAATCGCGTCGAGGCGTCCCCAGTTGAGATAGAGAATCATCAGGTCCTTGCGCGCCTTGGCGCGGGCCAGGTGACTGTCGCCCGCGTCGGCCACGATCCCCTTGTACAGGGCCTCGGCCTCGACGTTGCGGCCCTCGCGGCCCAGAACCTCGGCCCGGGCCATGCGTCGCTTGATCCCGAGCCACCAGAACTCATGGGCGACCTGAGGATCGTTCGGGTACGCGCCCACGAGCGCGTCGAGCGCGATTTGGGCCTCGTCGAACCGGTAGGCCTTGACGAGCGCTCGGGCGACGTCGAGGTTTTCGGCGAGCGCCGTGTCCGCGGTCGCCGCCGACAGGAATGTCCCCGGACCGCCGACGCAAAAGGCGACGGCGAGCCCGACGGCCCCCACCGACAAGATCGACACCAACACCCTGATTCTTCGCCCGTCGCGGACGATTCCCGGTCGTGGACAGCGGTTCATTTCGGTCGGCCCTCCCTGCGGTACGACGAATGTCCCCTTCTAACAGACTAAGACACTTGAAAAACCTTTGCGCTTCCGAATCGATTCATACACTACCCCCCCCCTGCGTCAAGCGAAAACCCGCTCTCTGTTTCGTTACACCGGGGTATTAGGGCGAGACGGGGGTCATGACTCTTGCGCGGGAGCGGGATTCCCGGTAAGAAACGTCGTCGGGTGCGTGAATTCGGAGGGCGCGCGGATGAAACGAATTCGAACCACGAAGACCGCTGAGACCAACCCTGCGGAAGGCCGCGGCGGGGTCGTGACGCGGCTGCGGGCCGCGGACCGCCGCGCGCGCCGGATGGCGATCGAGATCGACGGCGAACCGTGGGTCGAGATCGATTCGGAGATCGTCCTGCGACGCAATCTAGTCCGCGGTCAGACGCTCGATGAGAAAGAGTGCGAGGAGATACTGGCCGACGACGAGTTCCTGCGCGCCCGGCGCGCGGCCGCGATCCTTCTGCACACGCGCTCGCGGTCGGTCGCCGAGATGCGGCGTCTGCTCTTCGAGCGCAAGTTCTCGCTCGCGACGGTCGAGCGGACCCTCATCCACCTGAACGAGGTGGGAGGTCTGGACGACGAGCGCTTCGCTCGCGATTTCGCGCGGCGTCAGCTGGGCAAGGGGGGAGTCGGGGCGCGGCGCGCCCGCGAACGCCTTCGTCGACTCGGGGTGGCGAACGACGCGATCGAGGCGGCGCTCGAGGAGGAGCCGGCGGCGAGGACCGACGCTCAGGTCGAGTCGGCGCGGCGTTTCGTCGAACGGCGCCTGGCCCGTCTGAGAAGCGAGGCGCCCGACGCGCGTCGCCGCAAACTGGTTCAGGCCCTGCGCCGCGCCGGGTTCGAGGCGGAGGCGTACGGCGATTGCCTGGAGGAATGTCTGCGCGAAAACGTCGATGGGGACATATCGAGAGACCCGACGTCGTCTTGGGAGGACCGGTCAGGACGCGTTTGACGCGTGGATCGAGGCGTGGTCGGCCTCGGAATCGTCGTAGGGATCCACATGAACGGTGACTTGGGCGTTGTCCAGGCGCGAGCGGATCGCGTCGCTGATCTCATCGCCCATCGCGTGCGATTCGAGCACGGTCATCCGCGGCTCCATGACGAGATGGACCTCGACGAAACGGTCGGCGCCCGACTTGCGCGTCTTGAGATCGTGAAACCCGCGAATCTTGGGAACCAGACCGTCGAGATAGTCGCGAATCCACTTCTCTTCGCCGGCGGGCAACGTGTAGTCGAGAAGATCGCGACCCGATTGGAGCGTCAGTTTCCACGCCGCGCGGACGATGAGCAGGGCGACGCAGATGGCAGCCAAGGGATCGATCCAGTGGAAATGAACCCCCTCGAACACCTCCTCGCCGAGCCAGATCAGCGCCAGCCCCCCCATGACTCCCGCCGACGTCCACACGTCGGTCCGCAGATGCCACGCATCCGCCTGCAATGCCATCGAGTCCGTCTCCTTCCCGACCTTGAAAAGCATTCGAGAGACGACGACGTTCACGACCGACGAAACGAACATGACGCCGACACCCCACGCCGAGTTGTCGAGCGCGTGAGGATGGATGAGTTTCTTCACCGCTTCCCACACGATCCACGCCGCGGCCAGGAAAATCAGAAGCGCCTCGATCGTTCCCGATAGGTTCTCGATCTTGCCGTGTCCGTAAGGGTGGCTCTCGTCGGAAGGCTTGCCCGAGGTCTTGACCGCGAACAGGGCGATGCCCGCGGCGAGAAGGTCCACGCCCGAGTGAATCGCCTCGGAGATCACCGAGACCGACCCGATGGCGACGCCCACGACGAGTTTCGAGACGACCAGAAACGAGTTCGAAACAACCGAGAGAGTCGCGACGGCGGTCTTGCGCTTCTGAACGTTCATGGTTCGAATACCGTTCCGCGCACCCCGTTGATCGAGAAAAAACAGAAGCCCCGCAGGATGCAGTTGAACAGTCCCACAGGGCCGAAACCTGCTGCCCGATTGCCGCTCGCCGGGCCCGGCCGCACCCCGTTCTGCCGGGGCCGCCTGATCTGAGCTGGAAAATACCCGCACAGGGAGGCCGTGTCAAGAAACGACTGGAATCCGAGGCGAACGACGGGAAATCCGAGAAACAAGTTCATCCTTGACAAATCGAGGCGTCTAGAGCAGAAGGAGTGTTCGGGTCGGCGCGACACCGGGAAATGCATCCGGCTACGGCGTCTATCCGCGTTGATTTCAAAGGACTTGCTTCCGAGTCGTGGGGAAGTAGCTCAGTTGGGAGAGCACAGCGTTCGCAACGCTGGGGTCGGGAGTTCGAGTCTCCTCTTCTCCACCATGTCTCTCTGCCCGGCGGTCAAGCCGGGATTGCATCGATCCGCGCGAATCACGCGGCTCCGTCCTTGTAGAATCCTAGGCTGGCAAAAGTCACGAAACTCTGGGTCGGCTCCTCGATCGACACATCGTAGTCGAGCAGTTGCGCCGTGCAGCCGTCGCCCAGAACGCTCATCAGCGTGTAGATCGGCGGCAGTCCGCACACCTTCTGCCGATCCTGGTCGCGCTGCAAGTGACGGAAGAAGTCCTCGCGCCGTCCCGCTTGGATATGAGCGAGCATCTCGAGGTCCTTGAGCCGAATCTCGTCGACGAGCGATTCGCTCAAGTCCATCTCATCCCCGAATTTGCGGCCGACATGGCTCAGGTCCGCCCCCGCGACCAGGCACACGCGCCGCCCCGACTGCGAAAGAACCTGGCGGAGGGCGTCGGTGAACAGCCGGACCGGCTCGGCCTCCGACGGCAGGGTATTCTCGGCGATGTAGGGTGCGAACGAACCCACCAGGATCGGGAGAATCTTGAACGTGCGGTGTCCGGCAAAGAGGTGTTGAAGAAAGATCGCCTGAAACTCGATGGAATGCTCGAAACGGTGAAGGTACTCGTCTTCCTTGAGATCGAGGGGACAGGCGTTGGTCAGGGCGCGCGAGACCTCCAGATCGACCTCGACGGCGCCCAGAGGCGTCTCGAACGTCTTCTCGGTCATGACGAACAGGTTGTCGGCGTATTGGTGGGCCGTGCCCAGTATGACAAACAGATCGGGTGGGGAATCGCACCCGCGAAGGAGACGGTAGGCCCGAGCGGCGCACGGACCGCCTACGCGCGGATCGATGTGGGGAGCGACGAGTCCGACCAGGTTCTCGCCCGCGTTCTCGACGGTCGCGTCGGGATCGACGCTCTCATAGAAGCCGTCGATCTGGGCGACCAGCGGCTCGGCGGACTCTTCGTAGGCGGTTCCCGCGTGAGCGGCGGGACGAAACGGATTCCTCTCGAAATCGGCGAGAGCCTCGGCGCGCAGCGCCTCGAAGCGTTCGGTTTCAAGCAGTCCGAGCTCATCGAGTTCCGAGACGAGCTCGCTGATGCGCGCCTCGGCGATCTCGATGCCGAAACGACGCCGGAACTCCTCGTGAATCTGAAGGGGGGTTCGGGCGCCGTCTATCAAACACATGAGAAGATAGACCGGAATCGAGACCGTCATAGCGCCGGAGACAAAGCGGTGCGGATCGCGCAGAAGGACCATCTGCTCGCCTTCGATCTCCACGGGAATGGCCTCCAAGGGCCTGACGCGCGCAACCGTTTCCACTCCGATCTCCTTCTTCCTTGAGCCCCACTGCTTGGGGATAAGATTCCAGATAGATTAGAGCCGTAGGGACGGGAAATCAAGAACGGTATTCGGACGACAGGCGCGAATTGCGACCGGTCAGGATCCGCAACCCGCAACGCGCGACGCCCCGACTCGGCGCTCCCCACTTTTTGAATGAATTCTCGCTCGGGGAAGTGGTATGGTCTTAGGAACGCGCGACCGAGCGCTCGAATGCGCCCCTGAGGCACGACGGGACGCAGGGCGGCGGAATGCGGGATTCGTGTCGCGACGGCGGTGTCGGCCACTCCGGTACAGGCGGTTCGCGTATGCCCTGGTCTTTGTTCGAGACGAAACGCCCCACCCTGTCCAAGACCAGCGTCGACCTTCTGGCGCTCTTCGGCGTCATGTGTCTCTTCTATGCCCAACCTTTCCTGAACCCCACTCGCATCTCGTATGGGGGAGACGGAATGAGTCTCTTTCTGCCGTCGCTCCATTACTACCGCGACGCGATGTACGAAGGGGTGATCCCGCTCTGGAACAATTGCACGTGGGGCGGCGCGCCCTTCCTGGCGTCGTTTCAAGGAGCGGTCCTCTACCCGCCCCAGCTTCTTTCGCTCATCTTCGATACGCCGGCCATGGCATTGAACTTCGGCGTTTTTCTCAGCCTGCTGTGGCTGAGCTACGGGTGCTATCTCTTCGCCGTCCGGGCGCTCGAACTCGAGCGATCGCCCGCTCTCCTGATCGCGGTTGCCGTGAGCTGCTCGGCCTTCGTCGGGGCGCATACGGATCACGTTAACCAGATTGCGGCGATCAGCTGGATCCCCTGGATCCTCGTCGAGACATTGATGCTCCTCCGCTACCCACGGGTGCGACATGCTCTCGTCATTTCCCTCTGTCTTTGCATGCAGATCCTCGCCGGACATCCCCAATACGTGGTCTATACTCTCACCTACGTGGCCATGCTCTCGGCCTGCTACTTCGTATACTACTACCACCGGCGCAAACGCGAGGATTCGCCCGCTTGGTTCGGACTCGCCATGCTCGGGCTGGCGATCGCGGCCGGACTGGGCTTGGGGGCCGCGCAACTCCTGCCCGCGGCGGAACTCGCGGGCCGATCGTTGCGCCATTTCGACCCTCCCGAGTACATGGTCGTCGACTCCTTTCCTCCCAAGCACCTCATCACCCTGATCTGGCCCACCGCCTACGGCGACCCGTTCCACGGCCTGCGCGACCTGATGGGCCAGGAATACCTCTACAACTTCAGCGAATACAGCTGCTACATCGGCGTCCTGACCGTGGCGCTTGCCTTGATCGCCGTGTTCACGGTCGGCAAGGAATTCGTCGTCCGCGTGTTCTCCTTCCTCGCTCTGGCTTCCGTGCTCCTCGCCTTCGGAGGCTACGCGGTCAACGGAGCGCCCTACCAGTTCGCAATGCTCTGGTATCCGGGCACGCAACACCTGCGAGTTCCCGCGCGATTCCTCGTGTTCTTCGACCTTTCGGTCGCCGTCCTTGCCGCCATTGGTTTCAACCAGGTCGTGTTCTACCTCAAGGAGCGTCGCCGAGTCCGGTTCTCCACACTGGCGGTGCTGAGGATTCTGATCGTGGTCTTGGTTCTCGGCGAATTGGCTCTCTACAGAAAGCACCAGGTCTTCCGCTACCACGACGACGCTTCGATCCTCGACAACAAGCGGCAGGGACCCGCGTGGACCTTCCTGGAAAAGAACAACGGCGACCATCGCACCCTGCGCCTGATGGCCGAGATACCCTACAACCTGTTCGGAGCCGGCGCGACGGACCCGAACCAGTCCGCCGCGCCGACCGACTATGACGTGAACGCCGACATCGAGACGGAGAAGATCAAATTCATCATGTGGGGCAGGAGGGCGGTGGCACGCCTTCAGTTGGTTCGTTTCCAGCCCAACCTGAACATGCTCGGCAAGATTCAGAGCCTCTCCGGATACGAGGAAGGCTTGCTCCCGCCTCTGTCGCACCGCATGTTGATCGGGCAAGACGTTCCGCGCCATCTGATGGGACGGTTCAGCCGCAACGTCTACAGCCCGGCGCCCGACACCGAGCTTCTCGGATTGCTCAACGTCAAGTACGTGATTGCCGACTGGGTCATCGAGAGTCCCCGACTCAAGCCCATCCTGCGCGCCGTGCTGTTCGAGGACGTCGACACGGATGCGTTCGGATTCAGAGAGCCTCGAGAACCGGATGAATACTGGAGCCTTCCGCGCACCTCTCGCTACACCCTCTACGAGAACCTGGACTATCTTCCCCGTTTCGTTTGGGGCAAGGCCCTGCGCCGGGCGTACAACCTCGCGGAACTCGAGGTCGACGAGTACGACGAGACGGGCCTGATCTCCAGAGATCGACTCGAGCCGGACTTGGAGTACATTGTCACGAGCCGCCGCCGGAGCCCGCTTGTTGAACCCGTCACCGTCGCTCTCGGCGAACCCGCCCATCCCAACGGGTCGCCCAACGCGTATCTTGTCGACAAGTCCAAGGATCTCTCGGGCGAGGTGGTCATGCTCGAAACGGCGTATCCCGGCTGGGTGTGCAAGTGGAAGAACAAACGCCTCCCGATGGATCGAGTCAACCCGCTCATGATGAGCTGCGCCGTGCCGCAAGACGTCGAACGTCTGGAATTCCGATTCGAGCCGTTCAGCTTCAGGCTCGGACTTTTCATCTCGTGCTGCTTCGCGATGCTCTTGACCGCCTCGCTCTTCTTCGCCAATTTCCCGGCGGCGCCGCTCTCGAAACAGAAGGGATGATCCGTATGGACGATCCGACGCCTCCCATTCGGCCGTTCGTCCCCGGTCAGCCTTCTCCCAAGGATAAAACCTCGGGAGAGAAGACCGCCTCCTCTCCGCGCAGACCCGCCCTCAAGCCCCTGGCCGGTTCGCCCGAGCGCCCCGCCGTCGAACCCGGAGCCGGGCATCCAGGGCTCTCCCCAAGCCGTTTCGCCACGCCCGAGCCAACGCCCCGATCGAGCATGATGGAGAAAGCGGTGGTTCCCGAGGTGGCGGAAGAGGAGGAGGACAACGAGGAAGCGCTCATTCGCCCCGCCGAACAAGTCTCCGTTCGCCGCCGCGAATTCAAGGGCGACCGATTCGAACCGTTCTTCATCTTCCTCCTGTTCGTCCTTTCGGCCCTGACCATCATTCTCACCTCGGAGAACGTGGGAATGTGTTGGGACGAGGCCTACTACGTCGAGGCGGCGCGCCGGACTATAGCCTGGACAAACCTCGTCGCACGAGACGGCCTGGCCGCCGTTTCGACCGCCAGTCTCCAAGACTATTGGGACGCCTACGACGCCGAGCCGCGCGGCCATCCGTCGGTCACTCGTTTTCTCGTCGCGCTCGGCATGGCGTTTTCGTCTCCCGACGAATCGCCGTTGCACGCGATGCGGATTCCGATTGCGGCCTGTTTCGGCCTGACCCTCGTGCTCATCTATCTCCTGGCGCGCCATTGCTTCGGTCGCGTCACGGCGTGGATTTCCGTCATGGCGTATTTCTTCATGCCGCGAATCTTCGGCCAAGCCCATTTCGCGGTCACCGACACCCCGACAACGCTCATGACGGTCGCCGTCGTCTACGCCTTTGTCCTGGGACTGGAGAGCCTATCCTGGGCGGTCGCGACCGGGATCCTCTTCGGGATCGCCCTGGCCACGAAGATCAACGCCGCGATGCTCTTGCCCGTTCTCCTCCCGTGGGCCTTCGTGTATCATCGAGAACGGTCGCTCCGCAACGTCTACTCGCTTCTGTTTCTCGCTCCCGTGTCGATGGTGGCGGTGTGGCCGTGGATGTGGAGAAACGGAGTCCAGAACTTTCTCAAGTACCTCGTTTGGAACGCGAGCCACAGCCCCACGGGAACCTACTACATGGGCGCCGCCTACAACTACAATTCCCCGCTCGGACCCGTTCCGTGTCACTACACGCTGGCCATGATCGCGATGACGGTTCCCGTCCTCACTCTTCTCCTCTTCGTTTTCGGGCTTGCGCGAACGGTCCGGTCTCCCCGGCGCTACCATTTCGCCGTTCTTTTCCTCTGGGCCGCCGTCGCGCCTTGTCTGGCCCTGACGCTCGGCCTGGCGCCCACGTACGACGGAATCCGCCTCTTCCTTCCCGCGTTTCCTTTCATCGCGATCCTGGCCGGAATAGGAGGGGCGGTCTGGGTGCGCGTCGCGGCCTTTTTCGATCGCGGGATTCGACGCCTGTCGTTCGGCGGAATCGTTCTTTCCATCATCACCGTTCTGATCGCGCTCGATGGCGGATGGGGAATGCTCAAGGTCAATCCCTATTACCTGTCCTACTACAACGCCCTGTCGGGCGGCCCGAAAGGTGCGATGAGAAAGGGCATGGAAGTCGCGTACTGGTGCGAGGCGCTCAACCGCAAGGCGCTCGACCGGATCAACGGCATCGTCCGCGACGGCGAGAGCCTGATGCCGCTGGCGATGAACGAGGACATTCTGAGATACTACCGCCAATGGGGCTGGCTCAAACCGGGAATCCGCTTGGTTCCGGCCGGAAGAGGTCCCGCCGATTATCATTTGCTGCAATACCGTTTCGGGCTCTTTCAGCGACCCGAGTGGACCCTCTATCGGGACTATACCCCCCTGGCCGCGTTCGGTTTGCCCGACGTCCCCATGATGGCCCTCTATCGAACGGGCCGTGAATTCGAGACCCGTTGGCCGACTAGAAGTCCTGGCTGAACGCTCGCCGGTCCGCATTCCGCGGTCTCCCGCAATCCGTACATGTCGTCTTGTCCCCCATAACCCGCGCAAACGTGTTAGAATATCCTTGTATGCGGTTCCGCGATGTTCGGTTCGCGGACCTCCGGAAGGAAGGAGGGCGCGTCGTGGCCGTCTGGTTTCATGTCAAAGGAATCGCCCTGGAGATTTGGACCCTGTGGTTCGACATGGGGATCTATCTTGTTTTCGGATTCGCCGTCGCCGCTATCCTGAGCCGACTCTTGCGCAAGGAGACGATCGCCCGACACCTCGGGGCCGACTCCGTCGGCTCGGTGGCCAAGGCCTCCCTTTTTGGCGTGCCGCTTCCGCTCTGTTCGTGCGGCGTCATACCCGTCGCCCTATCGCTGTTTCGCCGGGGAGCCAGCCGCGGAGCCACCACGTCGTTCTTGATCTCGACTCCCCAGACGGGAGTGGATAGTATTGTGGTGACTTGGGCCTTCTTGGGGCCGGTGTTCGCCGTCGTCCGACCCGTCGCGGCTTTTCTCAACGGCCTCCTGGGGGGCGTCCTGGTGACATGGTTCGGCGAACGCGCGCCGACCTCCGGACCGCAGGCGATCGAGCCCGATAGCCGCGCCGCTTCGACCGCCACGGACGCGCCTGCTTCCGAGCGCGTTACACTCATGGAACATATCAGGCGCGCCGCTTACTACGGTTGCGTCGAGTTCCCGGCCGAAATCGTCAACTGGCTGGTGATCGGGATCGTATTGGCCGCCCTGATCGGCCACTTCCTACCCGACGACGTGCTCGAACGCCATCTCGGCCACGGGCTTCTCTCGATGGCCGCGATGGCGGTTGTCGGCGTTCCGCTCTATATCTGCGCGACCGCTTCAGTGCCCCTGGTGGCGGTGCTCATGACCAAGGGTCTGGGCGCGGGAGCCGCGTTGGTCTTTCTGATAACCGGACCCGCTACCAACACCGCGGGGTTGGTTCCTATCGCGCGATCCATCGGAAAGAGAAGCGCCGTCTTGTACGTGGCCTCTATCGTCGCGTGCGCTTTCCTGTTCGGTTGGCTTCTGGAAGCGTACGCTCTCACCCACTCCCTCGCCGTTCCCTCAACGATGCTGCACCGCCATTCCGACGGCGGGTGGCTGCGTGTTCTGGGCGGGGTGGGACTCGCTGTCATGGCGATTGGGGGCATGTTACGAAACTTCGGGCTGAGCCGACGCGCGCGTCCGTCCGTCGAATCCGGCGCTGCGTCGGGCCCCCTGGAAACAATCGTGTTGGACGTCGAAGGCATGACGTGCGCGAACTGCGTCCGCCACGTCCGTCAAGCGCTCGAAAACGCGCCCGGCGTCGCCTCGGTCGCCGTCGGCCTGCGCGAGGGAAAGGCCACCGTTGCCGGAAACGGACTCAGCCGCCCCGCGATCCTTGCCGCGGTCGACGAAGCGGGTTACCGCGCTCGCGTTTCGGAGGAGTAGGACGAGTCAGGATTTCTTGTCTTCGGCCAGAGGGATGAGGATCTGAATCCCGGCGCCGCCCAGGGAAGAGTCGATACACTCGATCTGTCCTTGTTGCTTGTCCACAATCTGCTTTGCCATCGACAGTCCGAGTCCGATCTTGCCGTGTTCCTTGGTCGTGAAAAACGCGCGCCAGACTTGCATCCGGTTCTCTTGCGGGATGCCGGGACCGTTGTCGAGAATCCGGATGACGCACATGTTGTCGTTTCCAGGACCGATCTCGATCAGCACCCGGCCGTCGGCGCGGTCTTCGATGGATTCGACGGCGTTGCGCACCACGTGGGCCAAGCCCGTGGCGAGCTGGTCCACGTACACAACGGCATAGAAGCTCGCGCCGCAATCGGCGTCGCGCAAGAGCGACGCCTCTTTGCCGCGGACCGACAGGGCTATCCGCGTCCGCTCCGCGGGATTGGCCGCCATGGCGACCGCGCGCCGCGCCACGTCGACCAGATCGGTCCTGGACGCGCGGCGCAACCGGCTTTCGCGCATCTGACGCCAGTTGCGGATCATCGTCTCGACTTGCGCGAGGCTGGGCTGAATGAACTGGCCCATATAGCGGCTGAACTTGGCTTGAGTCTCCGGGTCGCGCACCATATCGACGGCGTAGACCATCAGATCGATCCCTCCCTTGAGTCCCGTGATCTGGTTGTTCAGGTCGTGCAGGACCCGCGCGATCGGCTCCTCGAAATAGGCGCTCTGCTCGAGAAACATCCGGCGATGGACGATTTCGCCCAAGGCCGCGCAACACTCCAGACAACGCCGCCCGACGGCCGCAACGGCCTCGGCGGAAATCGGGCGTTCGAGCCGGGCGAAAACCAGCCTCGAACCGACCGGGCGGTCGTCCACCTCGGGCATCTGTTCGCCTAACAGGACGGTCGGAACCAGCGGAAATAGACCGATCAGTTCATCCGACACCTCCCGGCCCGTGACGCCTGGAAGCGTGGTGGAGACGACAAGCGCGCCGATCCGATCGTACGCGTCGGCGATCGGCTCGCGGGCCGCCTTCAAGGAGGTGGCCACCGTAGGCTCGAAACCCGCCGCCTTGAGGCACGTCGCCGTCAGGTCGGCCGACTGCGGGTTCTCGTCCACAATGAGAACGACGGGACTCGCCTCCTCCGAAGGGACGACATAAGGACTGTCGTTGATCTCGGAACGATCCATGGAACCATCCTATCGGAGAATAGCGACGGCCTGCTCCGGTCCACCGACTTCGGGCCCGCGCCCGTTCAATCTGCAAGACTCGGCCCTCGCCCGCCACTCGCAAGAGAGCGTCGAGAACGCGCCGGAACGCCGGGGGACGTCCTGCGTGTCCGACATTCCTTCCCTACGCTTTTCGACATTCTGGCGTGAGGACTTGAGCGGCCGTGGAGGAGCGACGAAACGCGATTGCCCGTCCTGCGCCATCCTCCGGGCTACCTAGCGCGAAACCCCGGTGCGAGCCGTTCGAGGCGGGACGTTTTCCGGCCCGTTCTCGATCTCCACCGGGGTCGGGAGCACAACCGGGCGGGCGCTCTATGCAACGGCGCCCGCGCCCGGGGTCCGCGAAAGCGCGTGAGCCGACCGAAGGCGGTTAGGAGGGCGATCAGCGCTTCATGTTGATCACGTCCTGAAGCAACTCGTCGCCGGCCGTGATGATCTTGCTGTTGGCCTGGAACGCTCTCTGATGCGCGATCAACGTGATGAACTCGGTTGTCAGATCGACGTTCGACAGCTCGAGCGTGCTGGCCGCAACGCTCCCATTGGTGCCCGCGCCCGCGGTGGAATAGACCGCCTGGCCCGATGCGACGCTTTCCTCGAACAGACTGTCGCCGATGCGGAACAGATTCGACTCGGCCGGGAAGGAAGCGATCGTAAACTGTGCCAGAGGCCGAGCCACGCCGTTGGTGAAGACGCCCGTGATGACGCCGTCGCTGTCGATGTCGATCGCCTGGAGGGCGCCTGGGCCGTAGCCGTCTTGCGTTAGGGAGTTGACGACCGAAGAGACCGCGACCTGGCTGGTGCCGGTGAAATCGAATCCAATAACTTGATTCGCCGTCGCGCCGCCGACAAAGTCGAAATCCGAGGACGTCACCGTGAAGCCCGTCATAGCGCCCGTAGTATCGAAGCTGAGCGTTCCGCCCGCGCACTCGACGCCGGTTCCCGCGGTGCCTCCGACGATTTCGCCGCCGTCTACCAAGGCGTGCCATTCCCAGGCGTTGTCGGCCGTCTTGTTGAAGTAAACCGTCGTCGTATGGGGGGCTCCGAGCGAATCGTACACCGTCAGCGAAGTGGAGAAATTGCTCGTCGCGGCCGGGTCCAACGCGTTGAAAGCGGCGCCGGGAACGGCTTCGCGCGAGTCCAGGTTGACGCTGAGGAACACCCCGGTCCCGGCGGTCGTGCCGTCGCCCGTCGAGTTGGGAAGGGCCGTGGCGGAAGAGAGGTTGATGGGGCCCCGCGTGCCGGTGGGAAGGCCGCTCGCGTCGTACAGGAAACCGTCGACGTACATGCCCAGGGCGTTGGTCAGATAGCCCTCGCTGTCGACTCGGAACTGGCCTGCGCGAGTGAAGTAGGTTTCGTTCCCGTCCGTCAGGACGAAGAATCCCGAGCCGTTGAGCGCGACGTCGGTGACGACGGACGTGCTTTCGAAAGATCCCTGGTGGAAGAGGCTCTGCACCGCTTCGACTTTCACGCCGCGGCCGATTTGTTTCTTGCCCGCGGGGGTGTTGATGGACTGGCTTAGCAGGTCCGCGAATTCGGCGCGGCTTCCCTTGAAGCCCACGGTGCTTACGTTAGCGATGTTGTTGCCGATCACCTGCATGCTCTTGCTCATCGCCGCGATTCCGCTGGCCCCGCAATACAGTGCACTGAGAATAGACATGATTCGTTACTTCCTTTCGTCCAGCATTCTGCGGCCTGTGCCGATACTCCGTCGCGATTTTCAGCGAAAACTCCCTGGTTCTCCGTCAACCTCTCGCCGGGAACGCGCTCCCGACGTAGAATCCTCTCCGATCCATGAGCCGTGATCGGCCGTCCCTATTCGGCGGCCAGCACACTGAAGATGTCGCTGAGCGCGACTCGTTCTCCGGCAATTTCGAGATACGCCACCCCGTTTTCGAACGTGACCCCGCCCACCCTGCCCAAGGTGAGCGGAACGATCTCGACCGTGTTGCCATCGGTGTCGGTTCCGGTGAATGAAACCGAGTAGTCTCCGTCGGCCAGCGCGTTGCCGTTGCCGTCGTTGCCGTCCCACGCCACGGTGTGCGCGCCCGACGTGTATTCGCCGAGACCGATAGTTCGCACCACCGTCCCGTTCGCGTTCTTGATCGTCACGGTCAGATTCTCGACCCCGTAGGCGGCGCTGAACCGAATCTCGGCGGGCGTTCCCGACTCGATCTCGAGGGTGGCTCCCTCGTAGAGCACGTCCTTGCCTATGAGATTCGTGGCCATCGTATTGTTGGCCGACACTTGAAGGAGTTGCAGGTTCAGGACCGCGTCGTTGAGATTGGTCAGTTGCTCGAGAGAACTGAACTGCGCGAGCTGCGCCGTAAACTCAGTCGGGTCCTGCGGGTCGAGCGGGTCTTGGTATTGAAGCTGGGTGATGAGAAGGCTCAGAAACTCCGTGCTCCCGAGCTCGTTCGAGGTCGTGGTGTAGGGCGATGTTTCGGCGCTTGCCAAAGAATCGATGGCCTGGACAGTCGATGACATGATCTTGCTCTCCCTCCTCTTGGCGGGGCTTGCCGCCGAATCACGCTGCTACCGTCGAACGGTCTAGGGTCTCCGCAAATTCCCCGCCCGGTCCGAATTCCAGACGTATCCGCTGCTCCTCGAATCCTTGATGCGCGAGCTCCTGGCGCAGGTCTTCCTGGTTCTGTCGAAGGAAGTTCATCGTCCCCGACTGATCGGAATCGAACCGCGCCTGGACGCCCTGGCCGTCCTCGATCGCGAGTCGGACGTGAAGCCGTCCGAGCGATGGAGGTTCGAGATGAATCACCGCGCGCATGGCGCGCGGATCGAGATTCACGTCGCCTTTCATCCGCTCGACCATGTCCGAAATCGCCGCCTGAGCTTGCCGCACGGCTTCGATCGCGTCTTTCGTATCCACTCGCGAGGCGAGCGCCGGGTCCATCGCTCGATAGCGAACCTCGGACAGGAAGCGCGCGGCGTCGGGCAACCCCGAGGAGCTCCAGACGTTTTGTTGCGCGGGCGCCGAGGGTCTTTCCCCCGCCGGATCTCCCGCCTCCTGTCGTTTCCATCCGCGGATGTCGTCGATCAGAGACTGAAGCGCCGCTATCGGGTCCTCGCCCTCGCCGGCCGGAAGCGAGACCAGTCGGATTCTGCCCGCGTCCAGTGTCTCGGTGTTCTCGCCCGGCAGTGCGTTGGCGGAGTAGTAGATCCGATCTCCGAGAGTGAGAGGCCGCCCGCCCGTTTCTTCCAGGGTGGCTCCTCGATTCGCGAGGATCTCGCCCAGCAATTGGACGGTGTTCTCATCCGTGCTCTGAGTTCCACCGGTCTTGCCGGACGCGCCGTCCAAGGGGGACGACGTCGGCGCAACGTCGGTCAGATCCGTGAGGGAACCGGCAGAAGAACCTCTGTCGAGCGCCAGAGCGCATCGTTGGATCAGATGCAGAATGTAGTCCAGACGGCGGAGGAATTGCACAAGGCCCCCGAATCCGCCTTGAGCGGCGCCAATGGGGGTGGACGCCATCGAATCGCTCTCTGCGTCCGAGTCCGACGTTTTGTCCGATCCGGTGGGCTCGACCTCCGATGTCTGTGCCACCGCGACAAGAGATTGGACGACCCCCGCGACGGCGCTCTTGAGCTCGTCGGAGGGATCGGATTCCGGCTTCGCGGCCCCGTCGCTTTTGAGATCCTTCAACATCGCGGCCAATCCCTCGATCGACCAAGAAGAGCCCTCGCCCGCTTCACCCCGAAGCAAGGAAAGCCACTCCATCAGCTGGGGCAAGAGCTGGCGAAGAGAAGCGAGCCATTCGACGTCGAACTTCGACTCGCCATCCGACGACAGAGACTCCAGCCAACTCTCCAGACCGCTCGACGAGTCCGAGCTGGGCGACGAGGAGACCTTCTTGCCGCCTTCCGGCGCGGCCGCTTGCGCAACGGATCGAGACAACGCCTGTTCGAGAAGGGAGAGGAAACCGCTTCCTTGCGGGACCGACCCGCCGGTCCGAGCCGCGACCGAGGTCAGGGCGCGTTCGACCCCGATTCCTCCCTGCGCGCCGGAAACGCTCTGACCTCGCCCGGCGCCGGGCATCCCCATCAAGGCTTGAAGGATAGAAATGGGAAAAGCACTCATGAGGCGCCCCGATCCGTAAGACGGATTCTCTGCCTCGCCATCGCGCGACAATGCGCACCGGCGGGGCTGGGGCAGAAGGGGGAGGGAAGCGATGACGGCCCGACGAGAGAGTCAGGGCGCGGTCTCGGCCAAGCCGGTGCCCGAGCCGACCAACGTTTCTCCGACATTGCGGACGTTGGTCAACTTCCGTTCTCTCTCGGTGGCGTCCGTTCCCTTTTCAGCATCCTCGACCATCGCGTTGAGAATCGTGCCGGCCGTTTGCGGATCCATCCGCTTCAGAACCTTCGTGACGTACTCCAGATCCATCTGGTTGAATACTCTGGCGGCCAAATCGCTGTCCATGGCCCGGAATCGTTTGACCGCTTCGGCCAACTCCTTGTCGTGAACCTCGGTGATCTTGCCATACAGATCCTCGAGGTCTTTCCGAAGCTTTTCCAGACGGTCGAGCTTGAGCTGGATATCGTTCGCGACGATGGTCAGCTCTTGTTCCCGACGGTCCAGCTCCTTTTCCCGGATTTCGACGGCCTTTCGTTCCTTGGCCAAGGTTTCGAGAAAATCCTTCGAAACCGGCTGGCCATCGAGAAGGTCGCCCAGGGATTCCGTTCCCACCGTGGACGGCTTGTCCGACGCGCCCTGAGGCCCGGCAGATTCTTCCTCGCCGTTCTGCTGAGGATCGGAAGTCGCATGGACAGTACCAACCCCCGTCAATCCGCCTGTTGCCAATGCGACGAACATCGTAAGTCCAATCATCGCAACAACCCAGATTCGGGACCGTCGTCCTCCGTGCTTTGCCGAACCGTCTGTTCTGGTCATCGTCTCTCTCCGATGCCTAGGCATTTTCTTCCCGACGCGCCGCCAGGAAGTTCCGAATGGCTATCTCGCCGTATTCCTTGTCCTCCGCTCGCCGTTCCGCGGTCAGGTACGAGCGCAACTCATCGCGCCGGAGTTCGTCGAGAACGCGTCTCGCGCGCGAGGCTTGGGCCAAGCGCTCGCGCCGCCGCTCGAGCTCGATGCGCAGCTGGTCCAGGTGCTCCTCGCTTCGACGAATCAACGCATCGACTCCCCGCAGGTAGTTCAGGTACAACTCCTGACGCGCGAACGACCCGCCCCCCGCGGCCACCGCGTTGAGATCCCGACGGCATCGATCGCGCTGATCGCGCGCTTGGGCCATCAAATCCTCCACATAGTCGATGTTGCGTTGAACCTCATTCATCTCCCTCTGGCGGTACTCCTCGATTCTCCGCCGGTAATCCAGCACATCCTCCAAGGAAAAACGAAATCGCGCCATGACCCTCGTCCCCTAGCGAGTCCTACCCGCGCCGCCCGGCACCCTCGCCGGAAGCATCTCGATGGGTCGCTCGGCCAGACTCTTCAGATCGGCCACGCTTTCCTCGTACGTCCATTTCTCCCGCATCCCCTGTCTCAGAAACTCATTCACCGGGCCGATCATCTGGATCGCGCCGTCGATCTCCGGGTTCGACCCTCGGGCATACGCGCCGATGTTGATCAGCGTCTGAGCCTGGCGATACGCCGCCAAGTAGCCGACGATCTTCGTGGCCCACCTCACGTGGTCCGGGTCCACCACGTCCGGCATCAGGCGGCTCACGCTGGCCAGAACGTCGATCGCCGGATAGTGCCCCCTCTCGACCAACTCGCGCGAGAGAACGATATGGCCGTCCAGAATCGATCGCACCGCGTCGGCGATCGGTTCCGAGAGATCGTCGCCCTCGACGAGCACGTTGTAGAGTCCCGTGATACTCCCCTCGCCCTCGCGGCTCCCCATACCCGCGCGCTCGAGAAGACGCGGCAACAGAGCGAAAACCGAGGGAGTGTAGCCCTTGCTCGTGGGCGGCTCGCCCGCCGCCAGCCCCACTTCTCGTTGCGCCATGGCGAAACGAGTCACCGAGTCCATCATCAGGAGGACTTTGGCCCCTCTCGCCCGGAAATGCTCCGCGATGGCCGTGGCAATGAAAGCCGCCCGAACCCGGATGAGCGGCGGCACCTCGCTCGTTGCGGCCACAACGACCGAACGCTTGAGACCCTCCGGGCCTAGGTCGCGTTCGATGAAATCCTTGAGTTCGCGTCCGCGTTCCCCCACCAAGCCGATCACGTTGACGTCGGCCGACGTATGTTGAGCGATCATGCCCAGCAGAACGCTCTTGCCCACGCCCGAGCCCGCCATGATCGCCATGCGCTGCCCCACGCAGATCGTCATCAGGGCGTTGATGGCCCGGATGCCCACGTCGAGGGGCTCGTGAATCCGCCGTCGCTCGAACGGATTCGGCGGGTCGGAATAGATCGGGCGTTCCGTCTCGAAGTCGATCTCCGGGCCGCCGTCGATCGGTTCTCCCATTCCGTCGAGAACGCGTCCCAGGAGTCCCTCGCCCACTTTGACGCTCGGCGAGGAACGAACCACCTCGATTCGGCTTCCCGGATGCAACCCGTGCATCTCGCCCAGCGGCATCAGGATCACGCGCTGATCCTGGAATCCGACGATCTGACACAGCACGGGCGAGCGATCCTCGGCGGGCACGGCAAGACACATCTGCCCCACCGCGCAATCGGGCATCACCCCCTCGATCACCGTACCCACAACCCGCGTGACGCGGCCCGAAATACGGATGGTGTCGGCATCGCGGACGGCCGTTTCGAGATCGGAGAGAGTGCGGACTCGGACGACCATCTCGGCGTTCGCTCTCGTGCCGCACCGCGGCAGACGGCTCACTCCTCGTTTTGTGTCTCGGCTTCCCAGAGCCGTTTCTGGATATTGTGGATCATCGAGTCGATCGTCGCGTCGACTTCGCCCGCGTTGCTCGTCACTCGGCACCCGCCGCGGCCGATGTCGGAATCGGGCTCGATCGAGATCCGCGTCTCGCGGCTCGTCAGGCCGGTCAGGTCGTCCAGGTGACCTTCGATAAACTTGAAATCGTGCGGCGAAACGAAAACCGTGAGACGCGAAGCGCGCCGGACGCGCGTGACCGCTTCGCGGACCACGTCGAAGACGACGGACGGATCTTGGCGGATCTCGCGGTGAATCAGGCGCAACGCGATCAGCAGCGCCAATCGGACCAGGTTTTCTTCACACGATTGAACGTACTCGGACCGTTGCTTCTCGATCTCCTCGAGCAGTTCGCGAAGACTTCGCATCGCGGTCTCGGTCTTCTGGTCGCTGAGTCGTTGGCCGGCTTCCTCACCCTGCTGGAAACCGGCTTGATACGCGACGGCTTCAATCTCCTCGGACCGACGACGGGCGTCCTCGACGATGCGCTCGGCGTCGCGGTTGGCTTCGGACAGCGCCTCGCGGGCCATCTCCAGCTGTCTTTCGATCTCCTTGCGCGCCCGCTCGACTTCGCTCTCCTCCTCCGGCTCATTCTCGTCCGAGCCGGACGAGTCGAATTGGATATCCCAAACCGGCTCTTCCGAAGACGCGGGAGGCGGGAAGACGTTCGCTTCGAATCCCGTGAAGCGACGAGTTTTCGGGTCCCGGTTTTGCATCGCGGCACCATCCTCAAGGGCAAAGGATGAAGGAGGAAGGATGAGGGATGAAGGGTAAAAGGGGAGAATGAAGTCCGCGGGCCTCGCAGCGCTCGGCTCGCTCGGCACTTCAGATCCTCGACCTCCGACTCCCCCCTTCTTCCTTCAGCCGACAATTCAAGGGTTGCGCTCCGAACTCCCCGAAGGGAACAGGCCACGGCTAGACCAGCGACTCCGAGCCGCCCTTGCCGGCCAGAACGATCTTGCCTTCCTCTTCGAGGCGTCGAGCCACCTTGACAATCTCCTGCTGAGCGTGCTCGACGTCGCTCAGCTTGACGGGCCCCATGACTTCGAGCTCCTCCTTGATGAGCTCGGCGGCGCGCGAGGAGATGTTGGTGAAGAACTTCTCCTTGATTTCGGGCGACGCCGTCTTCAGGGACAACACCAACTGGTCTTGGCTGATCTGTTTGGTCAGTTCCTGCATGCCGCGGTTGTCGACCATTGCCAGGTCCTCGAACGTGAACATCAGCTCGCGGATTTCCTCGATGAGCGAAGGGTTCAACTCCTCGATCGCCTCGAATATCGACGTCTCCGTGTTCTTGTCCACATTGTTCATGATTTCGGCCGCGGCTTGCGTTCCGCCGAGCGTTTCCGTGGTCGCGGCGGCCGAGGATATCAATTCCTCCCTCAGAACCTGGTTCAGGTCTTTGAGCACTTTCGGGGCCACCCGATCGAGAGTGGACAAACGCATGACGACCTCGGGTTGAACCTGCGGCTTGAGGCGCTGAAGAACCTGCGCGGCCTGGGCCGCTTCGAGATGAGACAAGACCAGGGCGATCGTTTGGGGATGCTCATTGCGCAGGAACGAGGAGATGGTATCGGGCGCCATCCACTTGAGCGCGTCGAGACCCTCGCTCTGGCCGTCCCCGCTTTCCAGATCCAGGGTCAGCTTCTCCACCTCTTCGGGCGTCATGAAGCTCGCCAGGAGCTCGCGAATCACCTCGCGCGAACTGCCGAGCTGAAGAGCGTTGGCCCTGCGCATGGCCGTGCAGAACTCTTCCTTGATCTCGCAGATCGACTCGGATGGAACGTCGCGGAGCATGTTGGCTAGATTCGTCACCCGCTGAAGGATATTCGTCGGAACCAACTTCATCAACTCCTGCGCCACTTCCTCGCGCACGGTGAGAAGCAGGACCGCGACCTTTTCCGTCCCGGAAAGTCGGCGTTCGACCGGCATGCCTGTTCACCTCCCCTCGTCAAGACTCCATCCACGACCTCAACACAAGCGAGACCTTCTTGGGATTCTGGCGGGCCAGTTCCAGAATCTCGTTGTCCAAGGACTGCTGTCGCAGTTCCCCCGACCCGATCGCTTCGCCGGGCGCCATCATGCCCAGCGCGGGTACGCCCTCGGGCTCGCCCATCGCGAGACCTGCCTCCTCGGGTCCCTCGAGTACGGTTCGTTCCACCATCGGGGGAAGGCCGATCCCTTCCGACGGACCCGCCAGGGCCGGTTGAAGCACCGGTTGAGCGGCGACGATCCGAGCCAATGGCCGCAACAGGAACAGGGCGACAAGGACAGCCACCAACAGCCACACTCCCCATTTCAGGGAGAGCAGTATCCACTGGCGTTTCTGAAGCTCGCTCATCGTTTCGACGGCGCTCGGCATGCCTTCGAGGTTGAACAACATGCTCGTCACGCTGACCCGGTCGGTCACTCCACCCGGACGATCCTCGCTGTAGCCGATGATCTGCTTCACCTGGTCTTCGAGCGCGGCGATCTGCTCCTCGGTCAGCTCCTCGCGCTTCTCCGTAACGCCTCCGTCACCCGACGTCTCGCGCACCGGGATGTGGTCCACGAGCACGGCGGCCGTGATCTTGTTGATCTGATACGGAGCGTACTGCGTCTTCGTTTCGGTCCGGCCGACTTCGTAGTTGACCGTCTTTTCGTCGCGATACTCCGGCCCTTTTCCCCCGGCCGCCGCTCCGGCGCCCGAATCGAGTATTTCGGGTCCCACCTGTTTGGTCGCCCCGATCAGCCCTTCGGCGTACGCGCCCCCCTGCTCCGCGGAGACGGCCTTGAGCGTCTGCTCGCTGCGAACCACGTTCTTCGGACTGTACTGGAGCGTGTTCTCCTCGCGAACCGTGAAATCGAAATCGACGTTCACCCGAGCCTCGACGTGACCCTGTCCGAATACTTTCGAGAAGGCCGACAGAATCTTCGACTCGAGATGTTTCTCGTACTCCTTGCGTTGGCGTTCCTGCATCGTCAACAAGCGCTCGCGCTCGTCGAGTCTCTTCCCTTCCTCGTTCTGAGTGGTCGCGCGGCTCAGCTCGTTGCCGAGCGTATCGGCCACCGTCACGTCCTTTCGGTCGAGCCCCTCGACGCTCCCCGCCACGATCGCTTGGATCGTCGCCACCTGGTCGGGCGAAAGAGCGAAGCCTGGGTAGAGGTCGACCAGAACCGAAGCGGTCGGCCGCTTCTCCTCGACGACAAACGGACTTTTCTCGGGCTGCGCCAGATTGACGGTCGCGCGGCTGATGGCGTCGAACGAGGAGATCGTCCGGGCCAGCTCGCCCTGAATCGCCATCTGGCGGTTCACCCGCATGGCGAAATCCGTCATCCCGAACTTCGGACTCTCGAACAGCTCCCAACCGTAACGCTCTCCTTTGAGATCGACTGTGCCCGCCAAATCGAGACGGGTGTTGAGAACCACGTTCGAGGGAACCTGGATCGTCCACCCCCGGTCGGTTTGCGTGACTCGGTACGCCACCCCCTGCGTCGTGAGTTCCTGTTTCATCTGCTTCGCGGTCGCTTCGTCCAGGCCCGCATAGAGAACCTCGTAGTCGATCGTCTTTCCGAAGTTTAGCATCATGACCGACAGCACCGCAACGATGGCGACGAGAATGAAACCGGCAACGATCTTCTTCGTCAGGGTCTGTTGGGCCAGAAGCTCGTTCAGCTGCGTGGCTAAGTCGCGAAAGAAAGGCATCGCACTCCACCTCTCCCTACGGATTGTGGGATCGTCTTACGCCTCCGCCCCGGTCGAAAGGAGCGTGGCGAGACTCAAGAACCGACGCCGGCGCGGCAACGTCGCGCGTCCGGAGAAGGACCTATTCGTTGTGCGGGAGAGGCCATGGAAGGCTCCTCCCTTCCGGAGAAGACCAGCCAAGAGAGACCGGCGAGGAACGATGACGGAGAGCCCGACGTCGCGTCGGGGAATCGCTTGCGGCGACAAGAGATCCCGGGGAAACTTCGCGACGCTCTCCTTAATCGTCCTCCTTCCGATTCCGTTCGGCGGTCCGAGGACACGCTCCGCGCGAGACGCCGGAGCGTATCGGTTATACCTGGGTGCGCATCACTTCCTGGTAGGCGGAGACGATCTTGTTGCGCACCTCCATCATGAGCTTAAAGGAAATATCGGCCTTTTCCAGGGCCAGAATCGTGCCCTGGAGATCGGCGCTCTGGCCCGTGGCCAGATCTTCGATGGCCTTGTCGGCCTGGAGCTTCAGACTGTTCACTTCCTCGATCGAATTCCGCAGGGTCTCGGCGAACGACGGCACGCCTCCGGGCTGCGCGGGCCCCGCGGCGCCCGGCATGGCGGGCTGGATCTCGGGTGTGCGGCCCACTCCCTGGGATTCCAGCAGGGACCGGATCTGTTGGATCGTGAAGTCATCGGCCATGGTTCGCTATCTCCCCTTAGACCTTGATCAGTTCGAGCAGTTTCATCAGCATGTCGCGCGTGTTCTTGATCACGGCCAGATTCGCCTCGTAGTTGCGCGAGGCCGAAATCATGTCCGCCATCTCCTCCATGACGCTGATATCGGGATACGTCACCATTCCCGTCGCCGGATCGGCGTCGGGGTGCTCGGGCATATACACTTGGCGTGTCGAGGGGTCCGCGCCGACATCCGATACGACCACGCCGCGAAGATGCTCCTCGACGAGCCAACGCGAGCGGTCGGGCTCCAGCCCCAACTCCGCGGGCTTCTTTTGCATCTCGGCGAGCATGTCCGCGAAGGCGGGCGTCATGCCGGCCTCGAACGAGATGGTCCGCCGCTGGTAGGGTCCCGTCCCGTCCGCCTTGCGGGTCGAATTCGCATTGGCCAGGTTCGAAGCGATCACGCCCATGCGGGCGCGCTCGGCGTTGAGCCCGCTTCCGGCGATTTCGATGGGAATCAGATCGTACATGGCCTCTAGACCTTCGAACTGCTGTCGATGACGTTCTTGAGCCCACTGAGCTTGTTCGTCAGGAGCTGGAGGAGCGTCAGATACATCGTCGTGTTCATCTGAAGCCGCGCCAGCTCTTGCTCGCGGTTGACCGAGTTGCTGTCGTTGCCGATCGACACGTCGTCCGCCGCGGCGAAGTGAATCCGCTCCGTCTTAAGCTCATCGGAAACGGAACCCTCCTCGGCCAGGTGGCGCGGATCGGTCTGCACGATTTCGAGCCGTCCGGCCCGCTCGGCATGGTCGATTTTCCCCACCAGCTCGGCCATCGTGGCCTTGAAATCCACGTCCACGGCCCGATAGCCGGGCGTTTCGGCATTGGCGAGGTTCGAGGCGATGAACCCCTGGCGGACCATCCGCAGGCTCATCGCCTTCTCCACGATCTGCTCGGTTCGACCGAAAATCTTCTCTATCATCTCGCCGCCGCTTCCTGCGCCGCTTCCTGCGCCATCTGGCACACGCAATACACCCGCCCGGGAAATCCTTTCCCGCGCTACGCTATTGCCCGCAAATGCAGTACCACCCGCCTGTTTTCATAGCCCTTTTTTCTCACTCGCGACGGCCTCGTCGCCTCGGAGGCCGAGCAGGATCTATCTCCTGTCAAATCAACGATCCAGTCCTCGCGTCTCGGGATCCGATCCTCGTCTCCCCGCAGGCAATCCGCTCCTCGTTCCCCGCTCCGGGTTTTCCGTCGCCGACATTCTGACGCTCCGGCATGTCGAGCGTCGAAAGGGTCGGCACCTTTTTCCGCCTCCCCATGGTCTCACGGCGCCCTCATCCGGGCTCTTCGGGGGTCGAGTACCCGCCCCCGTCGCTTCATGACCAAGATGACTATCCCACTACGCATTCACCACGTCGGCGCACGCCGCCGACGCCTCTTCTTCCGCCGCGTCGTACTGGTTGAGCTTATTCCGGATCGTGCGGACACTGATCCCCAGGAGGTCCGCGGCGCGGGTTCGGTTCCCTCCCACCTGATCGAGAGTTCGCAGGATGAGGCGTCGTTCCATTTCTTCCAGCGTCACCTGTTCGCCCGGAGCAATCAGTTCGGCGCCTCCGGCCTGGCGCGAGCAAGTGGCGTTGGGCGCGGCCAATCGCTCCGGCGAGTCGGGATCGGGTCGAGCCGCCGCCGCCCAGGATTCTCCGACGACCTCTTCTTGCGGGATCGACGCGACGACCGGGACACGGCGGACCGGGTCGAGGAACAGCTTCTCGGGCGCGATCTCTTCGTCCTTGCACAATAGAACGGCCCGTTCGAGGAAGTTCTCGAGCTCGCGCACGTTGCCGCGCCAGGCATGATCGAGAAGATGGCGCCGCATCGACGCCGACAGCCGCTTGCGCGGACGACGGTTCATCCGACAATGGCGGCGCACGAAGTACTCCGCCAGCGGCAGAATGTCCTCGCGCCGCTCGCGGAGCGGCGGCACGTCGATCACGATGACCTGAAGCCGGTAGAACAAGTCCTCGCGGAAACTCCCTTCCTCGACGTGCGCGGTCAGGTCGCGGTTGGTCGTCGCGATCACCCGAACGTCGAGGGGGACGCTGCGCTGCGCCCCCAGGGGGTCGATCTCGCGTTCTTGGAGGACGCGCAGGAGCTTGGCCTGGAGCGAGAGCGGCATCTCGCTCACCTCGTCCAGAAGAAGCGTGCCGTGGTTGGCCAGCTCGAACTTGCCCTTGCGCGCGAGAACGGCGCCGGTGAAGGCGCCTTTCTCGTGACCGAACAGCTCGCTTTCGAGAAGTCCCTCGGGCAACGCGGCGCAGTTGAGCGCCACGAAAGGTCTCGCGCTTCGCCCGCTGCGCAGGTGGATGTAGCGCGCGACGACCTCCTTGCCCGTTCCGCTTTCGCCCTGAATCAGGATCGTGGCCTTGGAGTCGGCCACTTCGGCCGCCATCGCCAAGACCTGAAGCACGCGCGGGCTGGCCGCGATCGGGTTTCCCGACGAAAGCGCGCCGCCGATCTCGTCGTCCGCGTCCAGGGTCTCGACGTTCTCGTCCGCCTGGCGCCGGCGGCGCAGCTGTTCGCACACGATCTCTTCGAGCGTCTCGCTCGAGAACGGCTTGAGCAGATAGTCGGCCGCGCCGCTCTTCATCGCGTCCACCGCGTCCTCGATCGTGCCATAGGCCGTCATGATCAAAACGGGCAGATCCGGCCGGCGCGGACGGATGCGACCCAGGAGTTCGAGACCCGACATCTCGGGCATGCGCACGTCGCTCAACACCAGGTCGAAGGACTCGCTCTCGAGAAGCGACAGCGCCGTCATGGCGTCGGGCGCGATTCGCGCCTCGTGTCCCAAACGTTGCAGCACCTCGCGCAGGGCTACCTGCATCCCGAGTTCGTCATCCACCACCAACACGCGCGCTTTCATCTTTTTCTCTCCTTATGACCTTCTGTTTTCTGCCTACTGCTTACCGCCTACCGCTTTCACCCCTCCCACGTGTCCGAGCGACGCGTGTCGTTGCACCCGAAGGCGGACACCGGCGCGTCCTCCACCGAGCGGGGAATGCGTTTGGGCAAGACGATCGAGAAGAGCGCCCCGCCCTCGGGCCGGTTCTCGACGTCGATGCTGCCCTGGTGGGCGGAAACGATGTTGTGAACGATCGTCAGCCCCAGGCCCGTTCCTTTGCGCCGGGTCGTGAAGAAGGGATCGAAAATCCGGCCGATGATATCGGGGCCTAGGCCGCAACCCGTGTCCCAAACCCGGATTTCAACCGTCCTCCCGTTAGGAATCGATTCGACGCCGATGGCGCCCCCCTCGGGCGTCGCTTGTATCGCGTTCAGAAACAGATTGAGAAACATCTGTTTGAGAAGTTCCGCGTCGGCCTTCATGTAGAGCGCCCGACGCGTATAGCCGCGTTCGATCGCGATTCGTTTGTGGCGCACGGCGTGTTCGGCGAAAACCAACGTCTCGTCGATCAATTCGCGCAGATCGAACTCGCTCGCGTTCAAACGTTGCGGACGGGCGAACTGCAGGATGTTGGCCACGATGTGATCCACGCACCGCACCCCGCTGCAGATGTGCGCCGCCAGAGACTCCTGCGACGGGTCGCCCGCGAGTTCGCGCTGAAGCATCGAGGCAAAGAGCTCGATACTGCCCAGAGGATTGCGGATCTCGTGCGCGACGTTCATGGCGATCTCGCCCATGGCGGTCAGGCGGTTGTTGCGGTCGGCTTGGTGCTCGAGACGCCGAATATCGGTCACGTCTTCGATCAGGACCACCCGCGCGGCGGCCGGCGACTCCGACCCGAGCGGCTCCGCGGCCGAAGTCAGGGCCGTCGGCACCAGGCGGACCCGCAGGACTCGGCGCCGCCCATCGCTCGGACGCTCGATTGCGATCTCGACCGCGCCGACGCCGCGGCGTTCGCCCGCGAGCGCTTCGGCGACGGACTCCGCCGAGGCGCCGGCGGCCCGCAGCACTTCTTCGAGAGAGCGCCGACACGCCTGCGCGGCATCTTGTTCGAGAATCTCCGCGGCTCGACGGTTGCACGACTCGACAACGCCCTTGGGACTCGTCCCGATCACGCCGATCGGCAGACTCTCGACCAGGGCGGACAGGTACTCCTGGACTTTCTGCTTTTCCATCAGGTTGAGTCTCAAACGCGCGTTGGCCTCTTCGAGTTCCAGATTCAGCTGCGCCACGCGGCCTTCGAGAAGCGCGTAGTGTTGGCTGAAACGCGTCGAGGCGTCGGTGAAGACGCGAAACGCCTCCTGAAGTTGGGCCGCCGCCTGGGGCGGAAGATCGGACCCGGCTCGCGTATCCAAGCCATGCGGCTCGGACGCGGACACCGGGTCGCCCTCGCCCACGTCGCTCTCCACCGCGGAGACGATCAGCCGGGTCAGCATCTCGGCGGCCCGTTCCTTCGTGGGGACGGAAGACGTCTTCGACTCGGTCGGCACGGTCATGGCGTCGCGACTCCTTCCATCAAGTGCGGATTCTTCTCTTCCCAACGGAGTTGCTCCGAGAAACGGCGCGCCAACTTCCCCCAGAACGGTTCGGTGGGCGCGATCCGAGCCAATCCGTCGTACTGACTCACGGCGTCGCTGTCGCGCCCCATTCGCTCGTAGCACTTGCCCAACATGTAGCGCGCCGCCCCGACGTTCGGGCCTTGAGGATAGAGGATCGCATAGCGCTCAAAGGCCCCGGCCGACTTCGAGTAGTCGCCCTGGTGGAAGAAACTCTCGCCCAGGAGGACCAGGGCCCCTCCCAGCTCCGGTTCCGCCTCGGCGGGGGAAACCCCGGTCGATTCGAAGTCGCGAATTCCCTGGACGAGTACGGCGATCGCCTGGGAATGGAGCGATCCGCGGGCGTACTCTTGCGCCGCCTGGAGATAGAAGCCCAGGCGCTCGCGCCAAGGCAGACCCGTGTAGAGCGCGCCTTCGAGATACACTTGCGCCGCGTAGGCCCGTTTGCCTTCGGCCGACCACACTTCGGCCAAACGACGCAGGACTCGTGCGCGCGTGCGAACGTCCACGTCGGGGCCGAGGAGCGCTTGCGCCTTCTCCTTGAATTCCTCGGGTTTCGAGGGATCGAGACTCATCTCGCGCCGGATCAAAGCGTACCGGCCCTGTTCGCTCGGAGTCAGAGAGCCGAACGCGGTTCCGGCGAGGAGTTGAGTCAAGACGTTCTGAGCCTCCTCGCGCAGACCGGCCTCCATGAACACTTCCGCGCAGGACAGGAGAATCGGGACCCGCCGCGGATGATCGGCCAGGAACGGCCCGAGCGTCTCGAACGCGCGAAGAGCCAGGAGATAGTCGCCGCGCTGCTTGAATTGCTCCATCGCGTCGGCCATCACGTCCCAGACGCTGTGGCGCAACTCGCGCTCGATCTCCTCGGGTAGGTATTTGCGGTTAACCAGGAACGGCGTGACGGTTCGGACCACCTCGAGCGGGCGCCCCTGGGCGAGAAGGTGGTGGACGATCTCGCGCAGGAGGTCCGCTCGCCCCGCGAGGGTGTACGTGTCGTCGTATAGGGCCCAAAGCGAACCGACGGGGTCGCGGTACTCTGCAACCCGAATGCCCGCCTCGGACTGTCCGGCGCGTTCGTCGTCCAGAGCGAAACGGGTCAGGCGCATCGTGGCTTCGAGAACCTGTTCCGGCGAGGGGGACACTAGCGGATCGTGCAGAACGTCGCCGTACTGCGCCGCGGCCCCGATCCGGTCGCCCGCGGACTCCAGGATCTTGGCGTAGCGCATCTTGACCCCGGAATCGCGAGAGCCGTCGATGGCCACTCGCATAGCCGGGGTGTTCCCCTCGGGGTCCGGGTGCGCCAGGTCGATCTTTCCCAGACTGTGGGCCACCAGGCCGAAGTGGGCCAGAACGCTGCTGCGAATCCGGGTTTCCTGACCCGCCAAGCGTTGTATCGCCTCGAACATCGCCTGATACGCTCCGGCGTCGTCGCCCGCCCGGTAGCGTATCTCGCCGAGGGTAAAGAGGCCTTCAGTGTAATCCGCGTGTCCGCGGCAATCGCGGACGTAGCGCTCCAAGTCGCGTTGCGCCTCGTCGAGAAAATGCTCGGCGCTGGGAGAGCGTGTGTAGAGATCCAGGGCGAGCCGTCCGCTTTCGAGCAGGATCTCGGGCATGTTGGAAAGGCCGGATCGACGTTTCAGGCCCGCGAGAACGGCCAGTTTTTCTTCGTCGCGCCCCAGCCGTCCGAGCGCTTGGGCGACGCGCAGAGTCGAGATCGCGTCGAACGGCGAATCGGGCACGAATCGGCGCGCCTGCCTATAGTAGTTGAGCGCCGACGTCCAGTCGGGCTCGATCTCCGAGGCGACAGCCGAGCGCGAGACGGCGGTCTGAAAGCGACATTCGGCCAACAGGAAGAGCAACGACGCTAGCGAGAACTTGGACTGGGGAGCCTCGATATACTTTAGCCCCAGAACCAAAGCCTCTTCGTGTTTCTTGTCTTTGTAGAGCTGGATCAAGTCCGCCTGTCCCGGAAAGTCCAGAACGAGCCGGTCCACGGGAAAGAAATCGTACGGACGAAGTGCCTCCACCGCCGGGTCGGGCGTGGGGACCGGCGGGGGCGGAGTCGCGCGAGGAGCGGCGACGGTCCGAGACGACACCGGAAGAGCCGGGTGGCCAGGGCCGGGCGTTTCTCGCGCAGCCGACGCGGCGTACGGCAGAGCGGGAGAGGCTCCTCCCCCGGCGGGAAGGAAAGCGGATGCGGAGCCGCGCAACGTTTCGCTGGATGCCCCGCGGACTGCGACGACGAAAGGAGTGGGCGAAGTCCTCGGACGCGCCGTGGGAGAAGGGACGGCGGGCGAAGGAGTAGGCGATCCAGACCACGAGACGCGCGACGGAAGCAAGACGCCCGGTCGAAGCTTGAGGTTGATGACAATCGTCGGCTGCGGCTTGGCGATTTCGTGATGCGTGACCTCGACCTGGGAGGTAACGAGGGCGAATTCGAGCGTCGTGACCCCGGATTCGGTCGGCGTCATCCAGACCCGTTCGATCAGGTCGTTGGAGCCCGCCCTAGCAACCACCTCGGGATCGACCTCCGCCCGGGCTAGGCGCAGACGCAGGGGCCGACCCGGCCGGGAGGGAGTTAACTCGAATGGAGTCAGTTCGTTAAGGCGAACGTTGATTCGGTATTCATCGGGATAAGTCTGGAGTTGGACGTCAAGAATCCGACGATTCTCGGGGGCTTGAGCCCACACGCACGGGATTCCCCCGAGGAGAGCTCCCCAAAGCAGCATGCCACACAGGCAGAGTGATTTCCGTTCCCGCAGCATCACAGTGCACCCCGAACAGAGTCCTTCGGCGCAGGAGGTGCAAGCCGTGTGCCAAGACCCCGTCGGCCACCCTCAACACAGGTGCCGATGTTCTTCTGGGCGGGCACTCGCCTCCAACCTCATGAGGAAGGGGCATGAAACCGCGACCCAAGGCCGAGGGACCGCAAGGTGCGTAATCTTAGTTATATGAGAGATGTACGTATTCCGAGTCCCACTTTGCCGCATCGAGAATCGAAGAAGGAATCCTTGGTATCCGGGCGGGTTTGGTGGAAGGCGAAAAGGCTCGGACTCTTGGGTTCAAAGGCGGATGAGGCGGCAAGGGTCGGGCTGGGCGCTCAGAAAACCCTTGATTCGTTGTCAACATTTTGGCTCTTCGGGAGGATTGCGGCGAGGAAGACCCGCCCCGGCGTCACCGACATCTCGACCCGTAGGCGCGGCGAGGCCAACACCCCCCGAATCTTGAGAATGTCGTCCCGGGAAAGGAACCGGATGTTGTAGCTCCAGGCGGACCCTGCGGCGGGCGGGATTTCGCCCGTTTGTTGGTTCGGATCGCGCGGCCATCCCCACTCATCGAGGTTGAAGAACAGATGGGTGAACCCCGCCTCGCGCAGTCGGTCGAGCACCTCGTCCGCGGTCCCGCTCTCGCGAAGAAACGGTTGTATCCGGGGCAGGTCGTACCAGTCGTTTCCTTCGACCGGCGTCCGCCAGTGCATTTTCCGGTGCTCTCCCACCAGGAGGACCTTGTCGCCCGGACCAAGATGCTCGTTGGCGTACTTGGCTGCGGGATAGTAAGCGATCTGAGTGGCGAGATACTGGTCGCGCGTCATGTAGCCGAGCGTGTAGGCGGGCCAATGCGTCCCGCTGGTCGGGATGCCGCCGCGAACGAAGAACTGCCCCGTATCGAAGAACAACCACCGGGTCGAGTCCGCCGCGCTGTAGGCGACCGGGAGGAAGAACGCGATCAGGATCGCCGACGCCGTCCGGACCCCGAGACGCGCCGCCCACGCCGCCGCGGCGCACGCCGCGACCGTGCCCAGCGCCCAAACGGGGAGGAAGAACCGGTTACTCTGATACGTGTAGAAGATCGAAACGATGAAGAAGACTCCCCAGAGCGCCGTCATCGCCGAGGCCCGACGTCGGCGCGGACTCGCGAGACCCGCGATCCCCCAAACCAGGATCCACGGCGTGAAGAGCCAGTAGAACGGGCCGATGGCGAAATCCTCGAACGTGCGCGGGTACATGGCGGTCGCCCACGGAAGGCGAATGAGCGCCTTCAGGTCTCTCCCTTCCCCCTTCTCGCGGGTCTTGCCGATGTAGACCTCGGTATTGACCTCGGTCCACTCCCCGCCTCCGAAGAGACCCCAGGCCATCGGGTAGACCGGATTGCCCGTATGGACGGCGTTCTTGATCCACCAGGGCGAAGCGATCGCCGCCGCGACAAGACCGAACACGACGGCGCGGCGAATTCCTGTCCAAACAGCCGCCCCCAGTCCTCTCCCCTCTCGCAGCACGATTCCGAATGCGAGAAGGATCGCGCCGCCGAGCGCGACGGTCAGAACGCCGGTGTACTTGCTCCCGCACAACAGGCCGCCAAACGCCGCGGCGAGAAGCCAATGGGCCGCGCGACCGGAACGCGCCCAGCGGATGAGGTAGTAAACGATCCCCAATCCGAAAAGGAGGACGGCCAGGTCGATGTAATCCCAGCCCGCCAAAGGAACCACGATAGGCGAGGTACTCCACACTGCGACGGCCAGGATCGACGGGCGAAGGCCGAGAATCGTGGCACGGGCATCTTGCCCGTGTTCTTTCCGTTCTTCTTGTTCTTCAGAATCTTGAGAATCTTGCGGAACAACGCCCGAGACGCCCGCGCCACAGCGGACCGCCTCGCTCGTCAGGAGCGCCACGGCGCCGGTCGTCAGCGGGAAGAACAGGAAATGAAATCCCTTGGCCAGAAGATCTCCGGATAACCCCAGGCCGAACAAGAACAGCATCTCGACCGTCGAAGGGAAGTTGCTGAATGCGTTGTAAGGCAGGTAGACGAGCCGCCCGGCCTTGAGCCATTCCTGAGGCGCCGACATGTGATATCGCAACGCATCGGATTGCGTCGAGGGCGTCAGCGCGTAGAGCAGCGTAACGAATTGGAGCGCCGCGCACACCGCCAGGACGACCCACTCGGCGGCGCTCGGAGTGGCACGGGCAAGAGTGGCAGGGGCGTCTCGCCCGTGTTCTTTGTGAGGCACGGGCGTCCCGCCCGTGTCGCGGTCTCCGGACATGGGCAGGATGCCCATGCCACCCCAAATCGCCCCGAGCGTCAACGCCGCGAGAATGCCGATGAAGACCGGTCGAGACAAACCCCCGCACACCCCGACGAAGAACACGACCATCCCCAACGTTCCCAGAACGAGACCCGAGCCCCACGCGAGTTGGGCTAACGGCGGACCGTCGGGATCGAGCCGCCGCATCGCGGCCCACCCGATGAGGGCGACGGCGACGGCGATCCAGATCAGAAGTCCGCCTTGGACAAGGACCTCCCATTGAGGGCCCATCGAAGGTTCGAGAAGATCGACGCGCCACGCGGGAGTGAACTTCCAGGGCCACGAAACGAACTCGAGTAGCGGACGAAGCGTGTAGTAGCGAACCATCGCGCCCGCGACCCACGCGATCCCGGCCCAGGCGAGAGCCATCTCAATCCACCGGACGAATGAGGATTGTCGTTCGTTCTCTTTCAACTCGATCGCTCCGAACCGATCCGCCACGAGACAGTCCCAAAAGAACGCTTGCAAAAACGCGGCGGCTCGTCAAGATTCTTCAAAGCGGTCATTTTCGCTGGGAAAGCGCGCCCATCGTGAAACATCTGCGCAAAGAACTCCGCTTCCACACCGAATCGGAAAGCGAAGTTGTCAACATCACCCGGTCCGTCGAGGCCGCCGTCTTCGAAAGCGGCGTCGCCGACGGATTTGCCCTCGTCTATCCGATGCACACGAGCTCGACGGTCTATGTGAGCGATTCCGATTCTTCGCTCACCGAGGATCTGGCGGATCTGCTTTCAGACCTCGTCCCGGAATCGCGTCCTTACCGCCACAATGTGACCGACTCCAAAGAGAATGCGAGCGCCCATCTGAAAGCCGTTCTGACCGGCCACGCCGTGACGCTTCCGATCACCAACGGGAGGCTCGACTTGGGAACGTACCAGACCGTGTACTACTTCGAGCTCGACGGTCGTCGCGAGAAGGAAGTGATTGTGAAGATACTAGGGGAATAAGAGAGGAAGCGCCCACGAATCGCACGAATGAACACAAATGAAGAAAGCGCGAAGGTTTGCGCCCTCATTCTTGCGCGTTGACGACGGTTCCTTTCTCTTTTTGAATTCGTGCCGATTCGTGCGATTCGTGGGCTTCTGTCTTCTCTAGAGTTCGGGATCTACTTTCGGAGGTTCGAGGATGACGAAAGCGGATCAGCCGCTCCAGAATCGGCTCTGCGTCGTGACCGGCGCCGGCGGGTTCATCGGCAGCCATCTGGTCGAGGCCCTCCTCGACCGCGGGGCGCGCGTGCGCGCTCTGGTCCACTACAACGCTCTCGGCGCGATCGGCAATCTCGCGTTCCTCCCCTCCGAGCGACTCGATTCGAAGCGGCTCGAAATCGTCTGGGGCGACGTGTGCGACGCGCGTTGCGTCCGCGACTTGGTTCGCGGAGCAAGCCGAGTGTTTCACCTTGCCGCTCTGATCGGGATTCCCTACTCCTACGTCGCGCCCGAGTCCTACGTCCAGGTCAACGTCCGGGGCACGCTCAACGTTCTCGAGGCCTGCCGCGACGCCGGGGTGGAGCGCCTCCTCCACACTTCGACGAGCGAAACCTACGGGTCGGCCCGCGCGCCGTCGATCGACGAGCGCCATCCGCTCCAGGCGCAGTCGCCCTACGCGGCGAGCAAGATCGCCGCCGACAAACTCGCCGAATCCTACATCCTCTCGTTCGACCTTCCGGCGACCACGGTGCGGCCGTTCAACACGTTCGGCCCACGCCAATCGATGCGCGCCGTCATTCCCACCGTCATGGTCCAGGCGATGTCGGACCGATGCGAGGAGATTCGCGTCGGAGCGCTCGATCCGATCCGCGATCTCACCTATGTCGAGGACACGGCGCGGGGATTCTGCGAGATCGCGCTCGCGCCGCTCGAAAAGGTCCGCGGACGGCTCTACAATCTGGGAACGGGCGTCGGCGTCTCGGTGGCCAAGCTGATTCACAAGATTCAGAAGGTTCTCGGGACCGACAAACCCGTCGTCGTCGAGGAGAATCGCGTCCGACCCGCCCTGAGCGAGGTCCGGCAGCTCGTGTCGAACGCCGCGCGGGTCAAGGAAGAAGTGGGCTGGACGGCCTCGACCTCGCTCGAGGACGGCTTGCTCCACACGGCCGAGTGGCTCCGCGAACACCCCCTCGACGAACGGGCCGAGAACCGGTATCGGATTTGAGGAAGGGACGACATGGCCATTCCCGATTACCAGACGTGCATGTTGCCCGTCCTGGAATTCCACTCGGACGGTCGAGAGCATGCAACGTTGGTGTGTCGACCGTGAACACGTATGAAATCGAGAGGGTGGACTCGGATTGTTTCACCGAAGAGTAAGCGCAGATTCTCTCTCTTGTCCTCTGCGCCCCGACCGGCGTGAAGCCACTGCCGTTCAGTGGTTTGCCCGATGGGAATGCTTGTTCCGCGAGGAGTTGTCGCTTTCGACGGTCGTATAAGTATCGCTCCTGAGCGCCGAAGGCGCGGCTCTATTACAGCCCCGGGCAACGCCCGGGGAAAGAGGCCTCAATAAGGACTATGAGCCCTGTAGGGGCGTCCTAGATAACGGGGGCGCCAAACGCTCCGCCTCCTCGGACGATAGAACGCCCCTACAGGGCCGAGACGAATATGGAAATGCACCTTTGCCAGGGCGTTGCCTTGGCCGTCCCAAGGCGAAGCCTTGGGCATAATAGGTGAGCCGTTCAGGCTCGCAAACCGCCGATAGCGGTGTGAAACCGGCGGTGGCGAAGATGCGAGAGGGAAGCGTTTCTGGAGCATAATCATCGCCCCACCGACGTGAAGTCGGCGGGGGCGCGAGAAACGGCAGAGGTTTGTCCGCATGTCCCACAAGAGAGTATCCGATCCCAAGGTCCCTTCCGGCGCGCGGGTCGTGGTGATGGCCGGCGGACGGGGCACGCGGCTGCGACCCTATACCACCGTCCTGCCCAAACCGCTGATGCCGGTGGGCGATCGACCCATCCTCGAACACGTTCTCGAGAGCCTTGCCTCGGCCGGATTCGAGCGGGTCACTGTTTCGGTCGGCCACTTGGCCGAGCTGATCCAGGCCTTTTTCGGCACGGGCGAACGATGGGGCCTCAAGATCGACTACGCGATCGAGGACCGGCCGCTTCACACGATGGGCGCGCTTCGCTTCATCGAAGATCTGGGCGAGGACTTCCTGGTGATGATGGGCGACGTTCTCACGGATCTCCATCTCGTCGATTTGTGGGAGGACCACTGTCGCTCGAGCGCCCTCCTGACCACCGCCGTGTCGCGTCGGCAGGTCCAGACCGACTTCGGCGTTCTGGAATACGACTCGGCCGATCGCCGCATCCGCCGCTTTGAAGAGAAGCCCGTCCTGCAATACGACGTGTCGATGGGAATCCACATGCTCAGTCGCGAGTGTCTCGATTTCATCCCGCGCGGCGAACCGTTCGGGTTCGACCGACTCGTCCTGGCGCTCCTGGCGGCGAAGAAGACGGTCCGAGCCTTCCCGCATCCGGGCAAATGGCTCGACATCGGCCGCCACGAGGATTACGAGAAGGCCAACGAGGAGAATACTCAGTGACTTGGATCGTCCCGCTGACCGACGTCACCATCGGCGAGGAGGAAGCGGCCGCGGCCTGCGAAGTGCTGCGCTCGGGATGGCTGAGCCAGGGCGCGCGCGTCGAAGCGTTCGAGAACGCCTTCGCCTCGGCTTTGGACTCCCCCCACGCCGTCGCCGTGTCGAGCGGCACGGGGGCGCTGCATCTGGCCTATATCGCCGCCGGACTGGGCCGCGACGACGAATTCATCGTTCCCGCACTCACGTTCGTCGCGACGATGAACGCGGGACTCTGTCTCGGGGCGCGTCCGGTTCTCGCCGACTGCGCGTCGTTCGACGACCTGACGGTTTCCGCGAGCGATATCGAGTCCAAGATCACCCCGAACACGCACCTGATCGTCACGATGCCTTACGGCGGCTTCTGTCCCGACATGCCCGCCATCATGGAAATCGCCTCGCGGCACGGCATCCCCGTGGTCGAGGATGCCAGCCACGCCCCGCTCGCCGCCCTCGACGGCCGCTGCATGGGCGCCTGGGGTCTCATGGGGATGTTCTCCTTCTTCAGCAACAAGAACTTGGCCACGGGCGAAGGCGGCATGATCGTCACCGCCGACGATGCCATCGACGCGCGCCTGCGCCGCTTGCGATCGCACGGAATGACCACGTTGACCTGGGACCGCCATCGAGGCCACGCCGCGGAATACGACGTTGTCGAAGCCGGTTTCAACTATCGCACCGACGAGATCCACGCCGCCATCGGCCTGGAGCAAATGAAAAAACTCGAAGCCGGCAACCGAAAACGAATCGAGTCTTCCGCCCTGCTTCGCCAAGAACTCCGCGCCCTGGGTATCGCGGGACTGGACATTCCGTTCGAGAATCCGCGCGGCAATCCCGTGTGTCATCTCTTTCCCGTCTTGCTTCCCGAGGGGACCGACCGCGCCGAGTTCCGACGCCGTCTAGCCGACGACGGGATTCAAACGTCGATTCACTATCCGCTCCTTTCCGATTTCACCGTCGGCCGCGAGCTGTTTCCCCCGTCCGAAGACCGGCGTCTTCCAATCGCTGAGGCCGTGGCAAGGCGCCTGGTCACCCTCCCCATGGGGCCTCACTTGACGCCGGAGAAGGTCTCCCTGATCGTCGAATCCACCGGAAAGGCGCTCGGCGTCTGATCCATGTCGGAACTCAAGACGAAGTTCGCTCGCGGGATGGTCTGGAACTCGCTCTCGATCGGGAGCGCGATCGTCGCGCAAGTCCTCGGAGGCATCGTCCTGGGCATCTTCGTCGCGCGAACGGAGATGCGCGTCATCGGCCTGGTCGCGGCGATCGTCACGCTGCCGTACCTGCTCAGCGAGATGGGCCTGTCGATCGCCCTGGTTCAGGCGCGCGAAGTGCGGCCCGTTCATTTTCACTCGATCTTTGCGGTAAACCTCATCGTCGGCGTCGTGATGGCCTTGTACTGTGTCGCCATCGGCCCGATTGCGGCGTCTCCCTTGGTTTTCAACGCCCCGGTTCTCAAGCCCGTCCTGGCCTTGATGGGATTGATCTTCCTGGTCCTGTCGTTCGGCGTCGTTCAACGGGCGCAGCTCACCCGCGCCCTCAACTTCGGCGCGGTCGCCATTGCGGAAACCGCGTCGTGCGTGGTCTATTGCGTCGTGTTGACCTACATGGCGTGGAAGGGATACGGCGTTTGGGCGTTGGCCTTCGGGAAGCTGGCCCAACAGATTGTCGAGACCACGGCCTTGTGCCTGTTCGCGCGCTTCGTGCCCGACCTGCGACAGGTCGACTTCGCCGAGGTGCGTCCCATGATCCGGTTCGGCCTCAACACCGCGGGGAGCCGCATCGTGAACTACCTCGTGATGAACGCCGACATGTTCCTCGTGGGAAAGATGCTTCCCGAGCGAATCGGCGGCGACTACGCCTTCGCCCGAACGATGGTGATTTCCCCCTCGATTCGACTGGCACAGCTCGTGACGCGGGTCGCCATGCCCGTGCTGGCCCGAATGCAGGACGACCTCAAACAGATGGCCCGAGCCCTGTGCCGGTTCGACAAACTCCAGGCGATCATCATGTTCCCCGTTTTCCTGGGACTCTTCGCCGTCGCGCCCGTCGCGCTCCACGCCATCTTCGGCGCCAAGTGGGACGAGTCGATGCCCTTGATCCGGCTTCTCTGCTTGAGCGTCTGTTTCCACGCCCTGGCCAACATATCGATGGTGGGCTTTCTCTCGCTCGGACGGGCCGACCTGAGTCTGCGCTATCAACTCCGCCAGCTGGCCGTCCGGCCTCTTGCCCTGTGGGTCGCTCTGATCGCCTGGCACAGCGCGCCGATCGTCTGTTGGATGATCCTTCTGGACCGCGTCCTCTTTGCGTGGCTGTATGCTCGCAAGGCGTACGATCTCGTCGAGAGCCGGTGGACTCGCGCGCTGGGAGCCCTGGCGAGTCCGACCCTCGCCTCGGCCCTCATGGTGGCCGCCGTTCTCGCCTCAGGCAGGATTCTCTCCGGAATCGGTTCGACCCCCAGAGGGACGGTCCTCGTCCTAGCCGTCGAAATCGCCGTCGGCGCGGCGGTGTTCGCCGCCGTCCTTCTTCTGCGAGATCGCGAAGTGGTCCACGAGATCCGCAGTCTCCTCGCGCGACGCGACAAAACCATCGCGGTGGCCGAGACGCCGACGGCCATCGAGTGATGGGCGTCGCGCCACAAAGAGATTGCACGACTCCACCCGCCTGAGCCATGCTGGTCGCACAACCCGGCGATCCGCCGAGGCAGTAGAGACCGCCGGACCGATGGCCTCGCCATGACCCGACAATCGAACTCGTTCGACATCGTCTGCCTTAGCGGCCTCCGGTGGGAGGAAACGCTCTTTCAGCGCCCGCAACAGCTCATGAAGCGGCTCGCCGAGGACCGGCGCGTTCTCTACGTCGCGAACCTCCCGACCCGCGAGGCGGCGAAAAGCCTTCTGCGCGCTCGGATGCGCGACTTCGTCGGGCGGTGCGGGACCAACCTCTTCTACATCAACGTTCCCTACCTTCCCCTCGCCAAACGCTCGCGCCTCTTGAGACGAATCGTCTTCTTCGTCACGGCGCTCACCGCCGCGGTGTTTGCGCGCGCGATGCGTCTTCGCCGCGTTTGTCTCTGGCTCTACTACCCGGCCTACGTCGATCATCTCGGGCTCTTGCGGTTCGAACGACTCGTGTACGACTGCATGGACCTGTTCACGGGGTTCCGGGCGACCGCGGCGGGCGAGAAGGGAATCGCCGAGAAAGAGACGCGACTGCTCAACCGGGCCGACGTGGTCTTCACCGGCGGCAGAAGCCTCCACAAGGCGCGAGGCGGAGTGAACCCCCGGTCCTTCTGTCTCCCCAGCGGGGTGGACTACGATCATTTTCATCGTGCCGCGCTCGACGAAACCCCCGTGCCCGACGACATGAAAACGATTCCACGCCCGATTCTGGGATACTTCGGCGCGGTCGACGAACGGATCGACTTCGCCCTTCTCGACCGCGTCTGCGCCGAGCGCCCCGACTGGTCGGTCGTTCTGATCGGTCCTCGCATCGCGGACCAGGCGATTCCGATCGATCGACCCAACTTCCACTTCCTCGGTCCGCGCCGCTACGCCGATCTGCCCGGCTATCTCAAGGCGTTCGATGTGTGCCTCATGCCCTTCGTGAGCAGCGACCTGACGCATCATATCAGTCCCACCAAAACGCCCGAATATCTGGCGGGTGGCCGTCCGGTGGTCTCGACGCCGATTCCCGACGTAATCGAGGATTGGGGCGACGCCGTTGCCATCGCCGCGACGCCCGAGGAATTCATCGAGAGAATCGAAGCGGCCCTCTTGCGCTCGAAGGAGGAGCCCTCGCTCTCCGTCCTCCGAAAGGTGCGCGAGTCGTCGTGGGACAGCATCGCGCGCGAGATGCTGCGACTGATCGACTGCACCGCACGAGCCAAGAAGCAATGACGACCGCACTCCGCCTCGGGAGAGACCCGGAGAAGCGGGTCGTTCGGAACCGAAGCATGGCCAATCCAGGCGAGTCGATCGAGAGTTCGCGCGTCGGGTTCGGGATCGTGTATCGCTCTGAAGCCTGAAGAGTTATGGCTCCAGGTCGCGTGCGCATTCTCCACTCCGTAAGCGCCGATTCGGAAAAATCGCTTGAGAAGCGCTATAGCGCGTGTCAGAATTCCGTATCGCTTGACGGGCCTCGATTCCGGAGAGACGGCTCCCGACCACAGAGACAGGTGCCGTGGCTTCAGAGCGATATGCCGCCGGAGCAGACAGCCGAACTCGAGATCCAAGTCGTATTCGGGGTGCCCAATCGCTACGGACTTCTGACAATCGCTCTATAACTCTCCTGCCTTCAGAGCGATATGGTCCCCGGAGCAGGCGGGCCGGCCCGGCCGTGAATCGTGAGTGGGCTCGGAGATCGCCGGTCCGTACGGGCCGTCGCTCCATCCGGGAGTTCCGGCCCGAAGAATTGGCGCGGCAGAGGTAAACCCGAAGGAGAATCTTGCCGATAGGCCTAGTAAGGGACGACGGTCGCTACGTCGCTCGCGGGCTGATCGCGCCCGGACCCGGAGTCCCCCATCGAGGACGGAGAATTCCGGCTCCCCCGACGCCTTGGGCGCTCGGGACGGCCGGAGTGGGCGCACACTCCCGCGAACGAGAACGGGAGGGGAAGGCCCGATGATGCTGGAGATAGAGACCTCCCCGATTGCCAAGATGCAGGGGCGTATTCTGGTCGTCGACGACGACCCGAAGAACCTGCTTCTGGCCACCGACATGGTTCACTCCATCGGCCTCGAGGTCGTGACGGCCGCCAACGGAGAAGAAGCCATCCAGCGCGTGGGCGAGTCCTCGCCCGACGTGATCCTGCTCGACGCCATGATGCCCGTGATGGACGGTTTCGAGACGTGCCGACGTCTCAAGACCGATCCGCGCACCAACCATATCCCCGTGATCATGCTCACCGGCCTCAACAGCGTGAACGACTATATCATGGCGATAGAGGCCGGGGCCGACGATTTCATGAACAAGCCGTTCAACGCCGCCGTCATGCAGGTGCGCGTCAAGGGGTTCCTGAAAACCAAGCGGATGCACGACGAGCTCGACGAGTATCGTCACTTCCTGGAGAAACGGGTCCGCGAACAGACCGAAATCATCCAAGAGGTCCAAGACGTGACCATCTTCAGCCTGGCGAAGCTGGCCGAGTATCGCGATCCCGAGACGGGCGAGCACCTAGAGCGAATGAGGCACTATTGCCGCATGATTACGCAGAGACTGGGCGCTCAGGGCACCCTGGGCGCGGACATCGACGAGGAATACGTGCGGTCGATCTTCCGCTCGAGCATTCTGCACGACATCGGCAAGGTCGGAATCCCGGACAATATTCTTCTCAAGCCCGGCAAGCTCGACTCGGGAGAGTGGCTCGTGATGAAGACTCACACCTCGATCGGGGGCGCCGCTCTGGGCGAGGCGGCCAGACGCCTCAAGAGAGGGCGCAACCGCCGCGGGTTCCTCGACATGGCCAGCTCCATCGCCACCTTCCACCACGAGAAGTACGACGGTTCGGGATACCCCGACGGACTCGCGGGCGACAAGATTCCGCTCGAGGCCCGAATCGTGGCCGTCGCCGACGTGTTCGACGCGCTGCTCAGCAAACGCCCCTATAAGGATCCCGTCCCCCTGGCCAAGGCGATCGAGATTCTGCGCGAAGGCCGGGGAACTCACTTCGACCCGATGATTCTCGACTGCTTCCTCAACAGCCTCGACGAAATCAACGCCATCACCACTCGTTTCGCCGACAAGTCGAACGAAGAGTGACCTCGATCCGCCGGACGCCCACCCCCTCCGACGGCACGGGCAGTGCTCCGTCAACTCTGTTGCGACGGGCTACGCGCCGCTTTGAGTACAGGCTTCTCGTCAGGGCGGAGCCTGCCGTAGCCCGGCAGCCTGCTCTTCTCGGCACAAGAGCAACCTGAAGGTTGTACTCAAAACTCTTCACTCCAAAGTCGACGGACCACATAATCTATTCCAGTAGTGTCCAAAACAGGTTCCCCGGAGGGGAACAATTTGAATAGCCCTGGGTGAAACCCAGGGAAAAGACGTTCCCGTTTTGTG
>JAFGFN010000027.1 GCA_016931035.1 Candidatus Sumerlaeota bacterium | reverse complement strand
GCACAACCCGAACGTCCAGGAGAGCGCTCACACCGGACGAGACAAAGCTCCTTTTTTGTCTTGACCGAACCCTATCATGAATGACCCCGATTCGTGACGATTCGTGACCCCGATTCGCAGAATCGGAGAACGGGGTCATTCATGATAGGGTTCGGTCAAGACAGTCGGCACACCTGTCATTCATGATAGGGTTCGGTCAAGACAGTCGGCACACCTGTCATTCATGATAGGGTTCGGTCAAGACAGTCGGCACACCTGTCAGCGGTCATCCGTGAGGAGCCGCTGGGTCGGTGATCAGTCAACAGTCACCGGTCATCAGCAGGAACGGAGGGGCGCCATCCTCTTTTGACTGGACATCTGTGTCGATCCGCGTTCATCTGCGGCAAAGATTCTTTTCAATCCTCTTTTCAGCCGCGGATCCACGCGGACGGACACGGATGAAGAGAAGAATCGAACGGCGGTACCTGCCTCTCGCCTGGAGAGGCCTATTGTGGCACGGGCGTCCCGCCCGTGAGTTCCGCGGCGCAAAGCGCCGCGCATCATGAGCGAGATGCTCATGCCACTTCAACGATCGCTGCGGAAACCTTGCCGTCACTCCGCCTCGACGGCGTAGCCCTGTTCGCGGAAACGCTGAATCTTGTAGAGCAGGGCGCGGCGGCTGATGGCGAGCGCGCGGGCGGTCTCGCTGCGGTTGTAGTCGTGTTCGCGCAACGACTGGAGAATGGCGTCGCGTTCGATCTCCTCCATGCGGCGGCCGCTGACCGGCGTTCCCGCCCCGCCCGCATCCTCGGCACCGGCCGGCGCATCGTCCGACCCCGCCCCGGCGGCGGCGCGGACGCGGGTGGGAAGGTGTTCGGGGACGATGAGCTCGCCGCGCGACATGAGAACGGCGCGTTCCATGGCGTTGCGCAGCTCGCGCACGTTGCCCGGCCAGGCGTAGCGTTCGAGGCACGCGACGACCGGAGGCGAAAACCGAGGGCGTCCGCCCGAGAACTCGGCGGCGAATCGTTCGGCCAGGGGGAGGATGTCGGCCGGACGTTCGCGCAGCGGCGGAACGTAGATCTCGATCACGTTGAGCCGGAAGAAGAGGTCTTCGCGAAAGCGACCCTCCCGCACTTCGCTTTCGAGGTTGCGGTTGGTCGAGGCGATCAGCCGCGCGTCGGTGTGGAGCACCTTGTTCGATCCGATGCGTTGATAGGTCCCATCCTGGGCGATGCGGAGGAGCTTGGCCTGGAGCGCGGGAGCGAGCTCGGCGATTTCGTCCAGAAGAATCGTGCCGCCTCGGGCCTCTTCGAATCGTCCGACGCGTTGCGCCGAGGCTCCGGTGAACGCGCCCCTCTCGTGTCCGAAGAGTTCGCTTTCGAGAAGGGTTTCGGGAATCGCGGCGCAGTTGACTTTGACGAGCCGTCCCGAGGCGCGGGGGCTGAGGGCGTGGATCAAATCGGCGACGACCTCTTTGCCGACGCCGCTCTCCCCCGTGACGAGGACGCGACTCTCGGAAGGCGCGACGAAGGCGGCCTCGCGCAACACGTCGCGCATCGGGGGACTCTCGGCCACGACCCCGGGAGGCAGGTCGAGCGGCGGCGCGATCGGATTCTCCGCCGCGGACGGCGGCTCGACGCCGAGCGACTTGCGAACCGAGGCAAGCAGTTCGTCCAGGTCGATCGGCTTTTCGAGATAGTCCACCGCGCCGTCGCGCATCGCCTCGACGGCGTCGCGGATGTCGGCGTAGGCCGTGATAAGGAGAACCGGCAGAACCGGGTGGGTGCGACGAACGTGGTGCAGGGCTTCGAGGCCCGACATGCCGGGCATGCGCACGTCGGAAATCATCATGGCGATTGGCGCGGACTCGAGCGCCGAGAGAGCCTCTTCCGCCGAGGAGGCGACGAGGATCTCGAAACCGTGTCGCGAGAGAAACGACCGCAGAAGACTGCGCTGTCCGGCGTCGTCGTCGACGACGAGGATCGCTTTCGCGCGATCGTTGGACTGGACGGTCTTGGCCTGGGGCATGGCGGCTCTGAGTTCAAGAGTTCCAGGTTCGAAGGTTCCAAGTTCGACGGTTCAAGAATCGCAGGTGGGGACTGCGGGCTGAAAACCACGGGTCCGGCTTCGGAATCTTTGAACCCGGAACCCGCCAACCTGCGAACCTGTGAACGTGGAACCTAGATGAACCGCCTCACGCGATCTTGATCCCGCTGACGCGGAACCGCGTGAGACCGCTCTCGCCCCGAATATACTCCACGTCCCATTGATGCGCGAGGACGATCTGTCGGACGACGGCGAGCCCGAGGCCGGTGCCCCCTTCGCGCGTGGTGAAGTAGGGTTGGAAGATGTCGCGCTCCTGGTCGTGGGCGACGCCGGGGCCGTCGTCGACGACCTCGATCGCCGCCTCGCCGCGCGCGGGCGTCTCGAACCGGATCTCGATGCGCCCGCCGGGCGAGACGGCCTGAACGGCGTTGATGAGGAGGTTGAACAAGACTTGGCGAAGGAGCGATTCATCGGCCACGACCGCGAGGTCGGGACCGGCGACGGCGAAGCGAACGGCTTTCTCGGCGATATCGGAGTCGAGCGCCCGCTCGACGTCGGTCGCCACGGCGCGCAGGCGCGTCGGCGCCGGGCGCGGCACGGGGGGTTTGGAGTAATTGATGAATTCGTTCAGCCGCACGGTGACGCGGTCCACTTCGTCGGTGATGTGTCTCGAACGTTCGCGCACTTCCTCGCTCTCAGTCGGGTTCTGGGCGATCATCTGGGCGAGACCGCGAACGATATTCAAGGGGTTGCGCGTCTCGTGCGCCAAGCCGGCCGCGGCAACGTTCATTTCCTTGAGGTGTCGGTTCATCTCGCTCGCGCGCAAGAGGCGGATCTGCAACTCGCTCGAACGCCGGACGTTGTTCCACCCGACGGCGATCGCAAACAAGGCGGCGAAAGCCACGGCGATCAGCGCCAGACGCAGGCGCAGGTCCCGTGCCGTCTCGGCCCGATACGACGCCGTGGACATCTGGAGGATGAATCCGTGAAGGCCCCGCTCCTGCAGGAGATCGTTGTAGCGCTCTTCGCTCATCCAGGGCGGCCGACCGAGCCATCGCGGCCTGCGGCGGCCGTCCCGGTCGCGGTCGCGATCGCGATCGCCATCCGGGAGCGAGAGGGAAGGGGACGTTTCCCCTCCCTCTCCTCCGGACCCGCCGCGCCGACTCGACCGGTACCTAGGCGGTTCCGGCGGTCGAGCGTGTTCCTCGTCCGGGGGGGGAGGCGGAGGAGGAAACGCGCGCAAGGCGGGGGACGTAGTGGAATCGTCCGCCCCCCGCCCGCCGGCCTCTTCGGGAGGGAGGATAATGGTCGCGGGGCGGCTTGTCACGCCGTCCTGGGCGTTGGCGCCCAAGTCGACGAGATTGGCGAACACGGCGAAGTCGCGGCTCCACCGGTTCGGTTGTTTGGCAAGTTCTTCGACGGCCACGCCCGGAGGGTTGCAGGCCGAGGCGACAACCTCGCCCTCGGAATTCAACAGGACGACGGCCAGCAGCTCCTGCGATTTGACCAACTCGTCGAGCGCGGCCTGAAGGCGCGAGTAGCGAATCATTCCGAACCGCCCTTGGGAACGAATCACGACGCCGAGCGAGTTCGAGATGTCGCGCGCGCGAGAGGTGAGCCCCTCGCGGGCGTACTTCTTGACGCGCCGATGCTCTCCGCCCTGCCAGGCGCAGATGAGCACCCATAGACACAGGAGCGCCGCGTAGACGGCCTTGTTCCTTTTCTCGGTCATGTCAAGTCGGTTCCCTTCCCGGACGGTCTCATTCTTCCAGATTGTCGATATACTTGTCCATCTGCTCGGGCGAGAAAACCTGGGGAGCGAGTTGCGCCTTGTTCTTCTCGGTCAAGGATACCTGCCTGAGCTCGGGCTGCGTCTCCACCACATGGGGCGTGAGGAAGATCAGGAGCTCGGTTTTCGACTTGTCGTGTTGCGTTCGACGGAACAGGGCGCCGAGGAACGGGATATCGCCGAGGAGGGGGACCTTGTGGACGGTGTCCACGTCGTTGTCCTCCATCATGCCGCCGATGACGACCGTCTCGCCGTCGGCGACGAGCACATGGGTTTCGGCCGAGCGCTTGGCGATGACTTGGGCATTGACGGTCTCCGAGATCTGAACGGAGTCGCCCGTCAGGGTCGAGATCTCGGGAGCGACGTACATCTCGACCATCCGGTCGGGTCGGATGCGCGGCGTGACGCGGAGAATGATTCCGATGTCCTCGTATTCGATCGTGTTGATGGTCTGGCCGTTGTCGGTGATTCGGCTGTTGCGGATGAAGGGCACCTCCTGACCTACCGTGATCACCGCCTCCTGGTTGTTGCGAGCCAGGACGGAGGGGCGCGACAGGACTTCGAGCTTCCCCGAGGTGGCGATGGCCCGCATGGTGATCTCCAAGTCGTCGCCAAGAACCCGATAGAACCCGCCGCGCGTCTCCGACGCGAGGCCGAACAACGTCTCGATCGTGTCTTTCCGATCGTCGGAACCGTACTTGAAGGAGCCCTCGACTCCGACGTCGAGACCGTTCGTGTGCGTCACTTCGAGAAACAGAACCTTGATGAGCACTTGCGGCACCGGGCGATCGAGGCTCGCGACGATCTGCTCGATCCGGCGATGCGTCTCCTCGTCGCAGATGACGACGAGAGAACCGGTCTCGGGATCGACCTGGATGACGGCCTCGCCCATGGCCGAGGCGCCGTGCGCGTCGTTGGGCGCTCCGGCCTCGCTCGACGAATCGCTCTCCGAGGTCCCCGTTTCGTCGGAGGGCGAAGCGAAGGACGCTCCAGGCGGCATCGGCGGTCCGCCTTCTCCCCCGCCGCCTTCGGGTTGCGCGAACGCGAAGGGGACGAGAGCAAACAAGATCGCCGCGAAAAGCAGGGTTCTCCGGCATTGTAGGATGGTTCGTCTGGTCATGGGGCATTCCTCGCTTGTTTCCGATGCGCCGCCGGATTGGGACGGCGCGGGTTTTGCCTCGAACCGGCTAGTTCCGCTGGTTGCCGGACTGGTTGGAGGACGATCCGCCGCGGCCGCTCTGGCTGCTCGATCCACTGCTCGTAGAGGACGAGGAGCCGGATGCGGACGAGCCGTTTGTATTCGAGGTCGTCGCACCTTGTTTCTGAAACATCTCCTGGAGGATGGCGGCGACATCCTCGGGATTCGCATGCTGGATACTGTAGACGCGCACTCCCTGGGCCTTGGCGGGATTCGCATCGAGACCCGCGATTATCCGCTCGACCTGACTCATCCGTTCCGAGCCGGCGCTGACGATCACGGAGTTGGTCCGGGTATCGGCCACGGCGACGACGGCGTTCTCGCTGACCTGACGCTGGCTCGTCGAAGACTGTTGACGGTTGCCGAAGCCAAAGAGAGGATTGCGGCGGCCTCCGGACTGGTTCTGGACCTGAAGAGACTTCGCCGCGTCCTGGAACATGTCGGTGACGATCTCGGCGGTCTCTTCGGCGTTGGCGTAGCGGAGCGGAAACACACGCACCTCCGTGACTTCGTCGGTATCGACGTCGAGTTGCCGGACGAGATCCTCGATCGTCGGGATCGCCTCTTCGGGCGCGCTGACGACCACGGCGTTCATCCGCTCGTCGGCCACGGCCAGGACACGCGAAGCCGCCTGTCGCGCCGGGCTGTCGTTGCTCTGGTTCTCGGAGTCCGACTGGGGAGGGCCGAAGGGCCCTCCGAAACCGCGGCGCGACCGCCGAATCTGGTTGAGGACGGCGTTGGAACCGGACGAGTCGCTCTCGAACAGGTTGTTGATCGTTTCGGCCGTCGCGGTCGCGTCGGCGTATCGCAAGACGATCACTCGCAATGTCGATATTCCGGAGATGGACGAATCCAGGGTCTTGATGATCTCGGTCATGCGGCGCACGCTGGTTTGCGTGTCGGTCAGGATGATGGCGTTGCTGCTTTCGTTGGCCGACACCACGGCATAGGACGGAAGCAAGGGCTTGAGATTGTCGAGGAGCTGGCTCGCGTTGGCGTGAAGCACCGGGATGATCTGCGTGACCATCTCGTCGTTGCGCGGTATCGCCTCGGGCTCGTTTCCCGACCGAACGGGGATGTTGCGCTTGATCGCCTCGTCGCGCGTCACGATCAGGAGGAATCGGTCGTTTCGGACGGCGGCGTATCCTTTCTCGTTGAGAACCGTGTTGAGGAGAGTGACGGCTTCGTCCTTGCTCAGCGGCTGGTGGCTGAAAACGTCGACGGTGCCCGAGACGCTCGCGTTGCGGATCACCGTGAAGCCGCCCGCCTTGCTCAGGTATTCGAGAACCGTGTCGAGCGGCACCCCGCGGAAGTTCAGACGGAGTCCCTCGCCCTCGTCGGCGGGAAACTCGGGGCCGATCTCCATCGTCCGCGTCTCGGTCGAGACCCCGTCCGAGGCGGTCGCATTCGGCGCGACCGCCGTCGCGGGTGAGTCCGCCGCTTCCTGAGCCCGGAGCGGCCAGGCCGCCCACAGCACGAGGAGGATCGCGAGCGCAAAGAGACTAGGCACATAGGTATGGGGGTACGTTGGGCGTTTCATTTCTGCATCTCCCTTTGTCTTCTTTCCATCATTCTCTTGAGAATATCGTCGGCCGGGCTCGATCCGCCCGCCGAAGCGTCGGACGACGGACTTGCCGACGCCGAGGGAGAGGAACTCGACGCGCTCCCGCTCTCCGCGCTCGGCGCGAAATGGCTCCCCGAAGCCGGAACGGGGACGAAGCTTCCGCCTTCCCCCAATTGCCAGGGTTCTTCTCCTCGCCTCTCGAGGGCGCGTCCGACGGCCAGGTTGAAGGCTCGATCGCCGTCGAGAATCCGGACCCCTTCGGTCGAAATCCCGCTCACGACGAGATCGGCGATCGTGTCTCCCGGACGAAACGTCCCGGAGTAGGCGCCTTGGGTGCCCTGAAGAAACGCGACGCGTTCGCCCCCGTCGATCAACGTTCCAAGAACGACGATCCGGTCGACACGAACGGTCGGCGCCATCGGTTCCGAGTTCGCGCGACGGGCGACGCGCTGCGAGTCGAAGATGTTTCGCTGCGCAACGAGCTGGAAATCCGAGAACGAGCGCTCGGCCGAGGGCGCGGCGGACGACGCGACGTCCTGCGCCGGGGCGACGGACGTCGTCCAGAGAAGAACCGAACAAGCGGCGAGGATCTGTCGGACGGCGGTCATGATTCGCCCTACTCCTTCTCCAGGATGACGGAGCCGGTGAAACGGATATCGACCGCGAGGGCATTGCCTCTCGGGTCGCGCGAAGAGATTTCTACCTTTTCCGTCCTAAGCGACATGGAATCGGTCTCCAGCGCGTAGAGGAATCGGGCGACGGAGTCGAGCGATCCCGAGGCGCCGACGCGGAATTCCACCGTTCTCGATTCTTCCTCTTCCTCGAACCAGCGGGGCTTGATCGAGGTGATGTCGAGCCGGCTGTCGCTCGCCCATTCGCTCACGGCGGTGAACACTCGACTCTCGGTCGCCGACATCTCGCGCGGCAGACTGCGCTCTTTCATCTCGCGCCAGCGCCGTTCCAAGGAATCGCCGCGATCGAGAAGCAGCGCGCCTTTCGATAGGTTGCCCTTGAGCTCGGCGATCCGGGCGTTGCGTTCGCTCCAGGCGCTCGCCAACGGGGTCAGAACGAAGCGGTCGCCCGCGAGGATGGCGATGCACACGATCGCGGCTAGGAGCAGGAGGTGTTCGCGTCGGTTAAATGCCATCGCCTTCTCCTAGCGCGTCGCGGTAGCTCAGAGAGAATTTCAGGGGCGAGGCGCCCTGAACCTGCTGGAGTTTGAGATCGCGAATACCCTGCGTGTTGCGGAGTCTTTTGAGCATCTCGAGCAGTTCGGAATCGCTGCGCGCCTGACCCGTACAGGAAATCTCGCCGGATTCGCGGATGTCGAGCGAGGTCGCCCAAACCGAACCTTCCTCGGGAAACGACTCGGTCAACCGGAGGGCGATCGTCAACGTGCGGGCCGAATCGTCGAACCAGGGACGGAAATCCCTCACCTTGCGTTGAACGTCTTCGATCTCTTGAACTCGCGATTCCATCGAGCGCCACTTCCTCTCCAGATACGAAAGGCGCACGGCCTGAACGGCAAAAGAGAAGACCGCCAAAACCACAAGTGCCGCCGCCGCTCCGGCGAGCCAGACGACGCCCCGGCGCGAGCTGACGGTCGTGAGTCTCTGAAGACGGCTCGGGCGAGGAAGCAGGAATTCGAACTCGGAACGCGCGCCGAGCAACGCGCGGGCGGCGGCGAGAGACGCGGCGGGCGAAACGCCCGAAGGGAGGGATTCTCCGCCGCCGAGTCCCGCGTCGCGGAACGGATGCGCGATCTCGACGTCCAGACGAAGACGGGCCGCCGCGCGGCGCAGCGCCTCGCCCGCCAAACGACTCGGGCCGTCGGGACCGTAAACTCGAACGGTCGAAATCGATTCTCGCAGGGTCTCCGGAATCTGCCCAAGGGTGATCCGCAACTCGCGTGCGATCCCCTCGCCGTCGAAATGCGTTCCCTCCGCATCGTGCTCGACCGTCCGGTCGATCGAACGCAGAGCGGCGACGCCGCCCCCGGCTTGGACCCCGAGTTCCACGTTATTGTCGCCGACCAGAAGGACGATCGACCCGCCCGTCGCGGGGGCATCGCCGACCGCCGAAGTCAGGCTGAACGTGATGCCGACCGGACGCAGCCGCGCGGCCTTGAGGGTGCTTTCCAGCGCCGCGAGACGATTGGCCGGAAGCGCGGCCAGAGTCGCGGCGCTTCCCCTGTCGGGCGCGCGCCAGCGCGAGACCGAGAACACAAGGTCTTCGAGAGCGAAGGGAAAGCCGCGTTCGGCCTGGATGCGCAGAAAACTCTCTTCGTCCTCCTTCGAGAGATCGGGAACGTCGGTCTGCATCGTCAGCGCCCACTTGAGCGGGATGCAGACAACGCAACGACGCTCGCGGATGCCCGCCAGGTCGAGTCGACTGCGAATCTCGCGCCCGGCCAGAACGGGCTCGCCGCTCAGGGGATCGAGCGCGAGGGTCTCCGTGCAGGAGCGAACGATTTCGGGCCTTCCCGCGGACAATCGGACAACGCACGCCGTCATCGTCGGACCGTCGAAGGACAGACCGAGCAACGAGCGCGCGCCGGAGCCTCGGATGAAACGGATATTCATGGTTCCTGCCTCGATTCGAGGTCCTCGCGGACTTGGGCCCCGAGGGGCCAGCCGCGCGAAATCAGATCACGGCGGTAAATCGCGACGGGCTCGTCGCCCGTCGTGTCGAAGACCAGAAGGTCGCGCGCGAAACCCCGTCCGTTGCTTCCGACCGCCGTCACGTCGGCCGAAAACTGATAGGAGCGCGTCGTGATGTACGGCTGGGCTTGGGTAAACGCGTCTTCGCCGACGATCTCTCGAATCCACTCGACGTTCTCGAAATCGGAGGACGTCTTGCCCACGCGCGCGCTCGCGATCTTCGACGCGTATTCGGGGCCGATGCCGGGAATGCACGTCAGAACCTCGACCGGCGCCTCGTTCACGTTCACGCGTCCTTCGACGAAAGCGTTCTGCGTCCCCCCCTGCCCGCCCGTCCGCGTGTTGGGTTCGCGCGAGAAGACCGTGATGTATTCCAGCAACCCCGGATCGAGCGTGCCGTCGCCGTCGTCGTCGGGCGGCGAGACGCTGCCGTCGTCTTCGTTCGGATCGAGAACCCCGTTGCGATTCGTGTCTTCGCCGTAGAGCACCGCCATATCGACTCCCATCACGAGTCGCAGCTCCTCGGGGGTTTCGAAACGCGCGTCCTTGGCCATGTAGGGCGGATCGCCCAACAGATAGTCGCCGGATTCGGCGCCGCCCGAAAGAGGTTCCGAATCCGTATCGCGCCAATCGACGATGGCCGCGGCGATATCGGACGTCATGCCCGGGAGCGCCGAGAGCATCTCGACCAGCCGCTCGGGAGTCACATTGTTGTCGAAACTCATGTTCACGTTGATCTTGCCCGCTTCGCTCACTAATCCGTACGTGAGGGTCTCGCCGGCCACGGAGGGATCGGTCGAGCGTCCGACGAGCCAGAACAGGGCGTCGCCGACCGGAACCTGTTCCGAGACGTAGTTTTCGGTCGAAGGCATTTGTCCCGAGGTCGCGTAGTTCTCGAGGACGAACTCGACGTAGCGGCGCGCGCCGTCGACGGTCTGGGCCGCCTGGCGATTGGCCGCCGCGTTTTCTCCGGCGCGGTACTCGACTCGCATCGCGTCGGCGAAGTACAGCGCCAGAGAGACCAGGCTGAACGAAATCCAAAGGACAACGACCAGCACCGTGCCCCGGCGCGCGCGGGACGATAGGCGAAGGGGATGGGGGAACCCGAACCTCATGTTCCGCTTCCTCCGCCCGATGGGGTCGCTGCGGCGGACGCGCTCGTCGTGCGAGGCTTGGAAACGATCTCGCAAATCAGATCGAGCGTTTGTCGTCCCGACGTTTCCTCTCCCGCTTTCAAACCGCCGGTCGCGAGACCGATCCGCATCCGGATCGCGTCGGGAGTTTCATTCTCCCGCGTCGTCGAATCCCAGGAGTCGAGCCAACTCGTGCCGTCGAAATAGGCGATCTCGAACGAATCGACTCCCTCCAAAATGCGTTCGGACTCCGGCTCTTCCTCGACCGACGCCAAGAGGTTGCGCGACACTTCTCTCACAAGATCGTAACCGTTCTCGTCGTCTCCACCCGAAGACTCGTCCAGAAAGTAGGAGACCGCGACGACGTCGCCCCAAGGCTCCGCGTCGGTCACGGACCCCGAAGCGGCGCTGAATGTAATATGGTCGGAACGGGCCGACCCGAGCGTTCCCGTTTCGCCGGTCATCGCCGCGGCCAGGATCCCGACGGGAGGAACGACGGCGGTCAGGTCGCGCCGAATGACGGCGAGAATCTGGTCGCGAGGAAGGCCGCTCTCGACGCGCTCGAACGTGGTCTCCCGCAAGCGAATCGCACCGTAGAACACCCCGTAGAGAGCGGCGATCAGAACGGAGAACACGACGGTCGCCATCAGGATGCCGATCAGCGTGAACGCGCGATGGGCGCGGCGCGCGACGGCGCGGCGCGCAACGGCGCGGCCCCGCGTCGCGGGAACAGGAAGTGGACAAACGACGCGCCGAATCACTGCGTCGCCTCCCCCGCGGACGCCAGCGTACTAAGGGCGACGCTGTACTCGCGCTCCTGAACCTTGTAGAAGACCTCGACCTTGACGACCGTCATGGTGTCTTCCATCCACGCCTCGGTGGTCAGCGCCCACCGGTATCCGGGCCACTCGTCTCCGAAATCGCCTTCTTGTTCGGACTTCTCGCGCCAGCCGTCCTCCACGATCAACCGCGTGAGTCTCAGGTCGGCCAACTCCGCCGCGCGCCGCTTGCGCTCGGCGACCACTCCGGCGCGATTGGCGACGAGAATCCCCTCGATGGCGACGGGGATCACAATCGCGACGAAAAGCATCGCCGCCAGAACTTCGGCGAACGTGAAGCCTCGCCGCGACGCGATCCCGAGTGCGTGGAATCTCTCATTCCTCATGGCTTGCGTCCTGAATTCGATATCCCATCCCCGATTCGGCTCTCGCTATCGTCACGGAATGGCTTGCGCCCTCGGCGATGGTCAACGTCTCGACGCTTCCTTCGCCCACCGCGCCGTCGGGCTGAAAAACGATCGTCGCGCGTCCGTTTTCGTCGGCCGCCTCGCGTTGCACTTCGAGGCGAAGTCCCTCGCCGACTCGATAGTCGAGCGACTCGCCCCCGACGCTCTCGAATCCCGCGGCGGGACCGATTCCGTACGTCCCTTGCTCGGGTTCGATCCAGAGTTCCATCGGGACGGCGCGCGACGCCGCCTCGCTTCGGCCGTAACGCGTGAGCGCCAGAAACCGGCGCGACTCCTCGGTGAGGGCGCGTCCTTTGACGAACCCCGAGAGCGCGGGCGCCGAGATCGCCAGAACCAGAGCCAAGAGCCCCATGACGAGGATCAGCTCGATCAGCGTGAAGGCGTGTGTGGCGTTTCGGTTCATGAGGTGGACTCGGTGGACATGGTGGACCGGAAAGCGAAGAACCCGATCCTTACCAATTCCCGATGTCGTCGTCGGTCCCGGGCTTCCCGTCGGGTCCGGCCGACGAAACGTCGTATCCCTTCTCGTTGTGCTTCCCCGGGCACTCGTAAACGTACGCGCCCTTCCAAGGATCGAGCGGGATGTCCTGTTTCAAGTAGGGTCCGCGCCAGTTGGTCGCGTTCTTGGGTTCCTCCAAAAGAAGCTGCAGTCCGTCGTCGCCTTGGGGGTAGTAACCGTTGTCCACCTCGAACGCGTCGAGCGCGGTGCTGAAGCTGCCGATCTGGGTCTTGGCCGCCGTTTCGCGGGCTTGCTCGCTTCGTCCGGCAAACTTGGGGACGACGATCGCGGCCAGCGTCGCGAGAATCAGCAACACGAGCAACATCTCGATCAGGGTGAAACCCCGAATCCTCGAGCGGCCTCGAAGAAGTCTCTCTCGCGGTGTGTGATAGTGTGCGAACATGTTCAACGCTCCTTGCTTGCGCCTCACTTGATGTACTCCTGGATCGTGAAAATCGGGATCAACATCCCGATGAAGATCGTTCCGATGAACCCCGCCATGACGAAAAGAAGCAGCGGCTCGGCGAGCGAAACCGCCGTCTTGAGCTGGCGGTCCAGGTCGCCGTCCGTCGTTGCGGCCAACCGCACCAATTCCTTGTCGAGCATTCCCGTCTCCTCGGCGACCGATATCATCTCGAGAACCGAGTCCGGGAAGAGCCGCGGGCAGTCCGATAGACTCACCGACAACCCGTCGCCCTGTCGCACCCGCTCGATGGATCGTTCGACCGCGTCGACCAGCGTGCGGTTGCCGATCGATTCGCGCGCCACCCGAAGCGCGTCGATCAGGGGCACGCCGGCCCCGATCAGCGTTCCCAACATGCGGCAGAACCGCGTCATCGCAAAACGGGCGTTCAGCGGTCCGACGACGGGGAGGCGAAGAACCAGGTTCTGCCAGCTTCGCATCCCCTGGTCCGATCGCAGCCAGTTGCGGATCACCACGAAAAGAACCACGACGATCAGCGCGAGGAAAGGTCCGTAGTCGCGGGCCAAATCGCTGGCGTTGACGATGAGACGCGTGATGAGGGGAAGTTGAGCGCCGAATCCGGCGAAGATCGCCTGGAAGCGCGGAATGAAGAACGTGAGCAGGAAAACCAGCACGGCCAGCGCGAGGCACAGCAGGACGGCGGGATAGATCAACGCCGAGACGACCTTGGCCTTCAGGTCTTTCTCGCGCAGCTGAAAGTCGGCGATCTGACCGAGGACCACGTCGAGGAATCCGCCGGTCTCGCCCGCCTGGATCATCGCGGTGTAGACGCGAGGGAACGTTTCGGGCGACCGGGCCATGGAGTCGGCCAGAGAAGCGCCGTCGACCACGAGGTCGTGGACTTCCCGCCACTTCTCGGCCGCGGACGCGGACGACGTCTCGCGACCCAGGATCTGAAGCGACCGAGCCAAGGGGACTCCCGCCGCGAGAAGACTCGAGAGCTGGCGGGTGAAACCCTCCAACGCTCGAAACGACACACGGCGAGAACGAGGAAGGAAATGCGTCTTCTCCGATCCCGAAACAGTGGACTTGCCCGCGGCTTCCTCGACGCCGACCGGCTTGAGGCCGCGCCCTTCCAAGAGCCGATAGACCTCCTGGCGTCCGCCCGCGTCCAGGTTTCCGGAATCGATCGAACCGTCGGCGCGAAGGGCTCTGTATTGAAAACTCGGCATGGTCGCGATGCTCGTTCCCTACAAACCTCAATGTCCGTTGGCGGCGGAAACGCCGTTGAGCCGCGCGTCCTTCGTGACGCGCAGCACTTCGTCCACCGTCGTCGCGCCCAGGCCGACCAGACGCCACCCGTCTTCGCTGAGCGTGCGAAGCCCGCTGCGCCGCGCGGCCTCGCGGATGACCCCGGAGGAAGTCGAGCTCAGGATGAGCTGCCGTATCTCGTCGTTCATCCCCATCAATTCGAACACGCCCCGACGCCCGTGGTAACCCGTCGCGCGGCACGCCGAACATCCGACCGCCCGGTAAACCCGCACCGCCGGGTCGAGGCCGATTTCCACCCGGATCGCTTGGGTGGCGGGGCTCGTATCTTCGGTCTTGCACTCCCCGCAAAGGACGCGAACGAGACGTTGCGCTAACACCCCCTCGAGGGACGAAGCCACCAGATAGGGCTCCACCCCCATGTCCACGAGGCGCGGCAACGCGCCGGGCGCGTCGTTCGTGTGAAGCGTAGAGAACACGAGGTGGCCCGTGAGCGAAGCGTGGACGGCGATGCTCGCCGTCTCGGAGTCGCGGATCTCGCCCACAAGAATCACGTCGGGGTCGTGGCGCAGGATCGACCGCAGCCCGCGAGCGAAGGTGAGACCCGCCTTTTCCGAAACCTGAATCTGATTGACGCCCTTCATGTGGTACTCGATCGGGTCTTCGATCGTGATAATCTTGCGTTCGAGATCGTTGATCTCGTTGAGCGCGGAATACAGCGTCGTGGTCTTGCCGCTGCCCGTCGGGCCGGTCACCAGGACGATTCCGTGCGGCATCCCGAGTACGGCGCGGACCATGCGCTCCTCGCGTTCGGCCATCTGAAGGTCCGCAAGGCGCATCGACACGGCGTCTTGTTTGAGAAGGCGCATGACCACGCCCTCGCCGTGAAGCATCGGGATGAGCGAAACGCGCACGTCTACCTCGTGTTCGTCCACGCGGACCTTGATCCGCCCATCCTGGGGAAGCCGTTTCTCGGCGATGTCGAGGTGGCTGAGAATCTTGACGCGCGACACGATCGCCGGCTGAAACCGCTTGATCTGAGCCGGAACGGGCACATCCTGGAGAACGCCGTCGATCCGGTAGCGGATGCGCAGCTCGTCCTCGAACGGCTCGAGGTGGATGTCGGTCGCGCGCAGGGCGATGGCGTCGCTCAGGACCTGGTTGACGAAACGAATGATCGAGGCGTCTTCGACCCCTTCGTCCAGGTTGGCGTCGTCGTTCGCCCCTTCGTCGATCACCTGGAGCGGCGCTTCCTCGTCCAGGGTGTCGAGCGTGTCGGCCCCGACCCCGAGCCGCTTCTTCATCTCGCGCCGAATCGCTTCGCTTGAAGCCAGAACGGGCGTCAGGTTCAGACCGGTCAGCGTGCGCAACGTGTCCAACCCTTGGGTCGCGAAGAGATGGCTGACCGCCACTTCCACGGCGCCGTTCACACGGCGGATCGGGAGGATTTCTTGCTTGAGAAGAATTCGCGCGGGAAAGAGCGACAGGACTTCGCGGTCGGGCTCGACGTCGCTCAGGTCGGTGTAGCTCAGGGAGTACTCGCGCGCCAGCCACCGCAGAACATCCTCCTCGCCCGGCTCGGACTGCGCGCCCGAATCGGTCCACTCGCTCTCGAACGCCTCGCGATCGAGGGGCGAAATCTGTTTCGTCTGGATCATTCGGTCGAGGATCTCGGTCACGGTCGTCGCCTCTTCCTGCTGCACAACGGGCGGGTGGACTCAGAGTCGATCGAGGCCACCCGCCCGATTTCTTGGTGCTTCCTAGCGTCGAGAGAATAGCCGGGGGCTAGTCCAGTATTCCCCGCATGACCAGGCTGGCCTCTTGGCGAACCGTCAGGACCTTGCGCAGTTCCTCGCGCGCCGTCTTGAGATCTTCCTGGTTCTTCGCGACGGCCGCACGGAAGGCGTCGAGTTTGGTCTTGATCTCGTCGGGCGGCGTGTCCTTGGACTCCAGCGCCGTCCTCAGAGCCCCACTCTCGGACTCGGTGTCCGCCGCTTCGGGACCGCGCGGGCCGCGCGGGCCGCGTCCGAAGAAGCCCCGCATGGCGGGATTCGCTTGCTGAACCTCGAGAACCTTGCCGAGCAGGGGCTCGATGACCTTCCATTCGTCGTCGCTCGCTTCGAGATTCTCTTTGAACTGCGCCATCATGCGGGACCGCCATTGTTCGGGATCGCGCATGCCGCGGTCCCCTCTCTCGCCTCGACGGTCTCTGCGGCCGCCGTCGCGTTCCGCTCCAGCTGGCGGAGCGGGAGGCTGGTCGGCGGGTGGCGCCTCAGGGGCTGCAACTTGCGTCGTGTTCGCTTCGGTCTGCTCGTCTTGCTGAGCCGCCACGGGCAACGTCAGCAGGACGACCAGCGCGAAGGCGAAGACTGCGATCAGGGTGCCGATTTCTTTGCGTCTCATGTGATCTTCCCTCCGGTCGTCTTTCTTTGGACTTGGGCCGTCGCGCCGTGTCGAGGCGTGACTCAGAGTCGTCTCGATCCACCTCGGACGGTCCCGGACCAATTGAAGATGCAATCCGTGTGCCAGGCGAATAATGGGCATTCGGGCCTGAAACGGCGCCCAGACGCGCACTTCCTGCGCTCGCCTCGCCTTCCGGTGCGCAAATCGTGCGCAGTCGGCTGAGGGAGAATGCGTTGAGCCACACTCGCGGGGGAAAATCAGGGATAGACGCCCAGGACGATGTCTCCGGCGCTCCGGCCGCCGTTGGTCGGGTCATACTCGAACGCGCGGAGCGTGCGCGCGCCTTCGCCCGGTTTCCAGGTCGACATGTCTTCGACCTCCGCGCGACCGAGCTGGTTCACGCCGTCGGGTCCGGGACTCCAGAGGAGGTAGCACCCGGGCGCGCTGAAGTAGTGAAACGTCTTCCCGGGCGGGGCGAAAGGATCGCGGAAGAAGCCGTTCGGGAGAAGACCGCTCGTGCGGAAGGCACCTGGGCGATAGGTCGGGAGGAAACGAGGACGTTCGGAATCGGACTCGGTCTCAACGCGAAACGAAAGGAAAGCATCGCCGTTGACCGACTCCGGGCCATCGGTCGACTCCGGATAGCGACCGTGGTCCCTGAAATAGACCGCGAGCGCCGCCGCCGTGGCCAGCATGTCTTCGTGGATCGCTCCGACGGCGGCTCGGCGTCGGGCGGAAGCGAAAGTGAAGCCGGAGTAGAGGGACACGGTGAGAGCCAGGACGAAAAAGACCGTTCGGTCGCGCCAATTGTCCACGCCCGCGACCGCCACGAGCATCGCGGCGATCCCGGCGACGATGAATACGGCCATCGTTAGGCTATTGCTCGAATCCCGGCTGCCGAAGGCGCCGAGCAGGGCGGCGAAGAAACCCGAGCCGAGGAGAATGACGCAAAACGTGTTGCGCGGCTCGTGAAGCCGAGCCGGTGCGCCGTTCTCGTCGGCGGGACTGGGGATGCGGTTGGAGTTCCGTATTCGACTCATACGGCTTCGAGCGCGCGCAGACGGCGATCCAGGACTTGTTCGACCGCTTCGATTTCGTCGGACGAGAGCGTCCAGTCCGCCGCGGAAACGGTCTCTTCGATTTGCGACGGCCTACGCGCGCCGACGATGGCCGACGCGACCTCCGAGCGGCGAAGAACCCACGCGATGGCCAGGTCGCCCACGCTTCGCCCCGCCTCGCACGCGATGCGGCGCAGTCCTTCGACGCATTCGAGGTTGATGGCGAGATGCGGATCGCGGAACATCTTGTCCTTCGAGCGGTGGTCGTCGTCGGGCAACGACTCCGCCCATTCGCGGGTGAACTTGTCGGTCAAGAGCCCCTTCTGCATCGGGCTGTAGGGCAACACGCCGATTCTCTTCTCCCCGCAATACGGGAGGATCGCCTCTTCGGCCTGACGCTTCAACATGCTGTACGGAGGTTGAGAAGAGGCGATGGGGCGTATCGCTTCGAGACGCGCCATCTGCTCGACGTTGAAGTTCGACACGCCCGCGCACCGAACCTTGCCCTCGTCGATCAGATCGCCGATGGTCTCCCACGCCTCCTCGATGTCGCCGTCGGGTTGAGGCCAGTGAATCTGAAACAGGTCGATCGTATCGACCCCGAGCCGAGCGAGGCTCTCCTCGGCGCCACGCCGAACGGCCTCCCGACTCAGATCGGCCGCAATCTCCCCCTTCTCGTTCCAGACTCGGCCGCACTTGGTTGCGATCGAGGGCTTTTCGCTCAGGGGTCGAATGGCCTGTCCCACGACTTCTTCCGAATGCCCCAGTCCGTACACCGCGGCCGTGTCGATCCAGTTCACGCCCAGCTCGAGCGCGCGGCGGATCGCGGCGATCGAGTCCGCGTCGTCCTGATGCCCCCAGGCAAACCGATAGCCGCTTCCTCCGATGGCCCATGTTCCCAGCCCGATGATCGAGAGTTTCAAGTCCGTCCGGCCAAGAGTTCTCAGCTCCATGGATCGTTTCCCTTGTTCGAGAGTCCCGCCCCGCTCGGACGGCGCGGGTCGAACCATCATGATACAGCAAACGAATCGCAATGACAGCTTGTTTTTGGAACGAAAGACTCGATCGGGTACGTCCCAGGGTTTTGAAATCCTGCTCTGCCCATTGGCCAACTCAAGGTGTACTCCCTGGGAACCGCGCGAGCGGTTCGACCTACGAAGCCGTGGGTCGCCGAGACCGCCAGGTCGAGGCCACCCACGGTGGTCCGGCTCTCGCCCACGAACCGATTTATCGGTTCGACACAGTAGTGTCCAAAACAGGTTCCCCGGAGGGGAACAATTTGAATAGCCCTGGGTGAAACCCAGGGAAAAGACGTTCCCGTTTTGTG